>JBAZPT010000001.1:0-557114 GCA_041645535.1 Parcubacteria group bacterium | reverse complement strand
GGAAAGATTTTAAAGTAAAGGGCAAAGCCACCGGATACAAAGCTTTCTGGGAAAAGAAGCCGGAAAATATCATTACTGAAGAAGATTTCTGCACCTCGGTCTGCTCCGGCAATATCGGCTCCGGCCGTTCCTCCGCCGGCTCCTGTCTGGTGGAGTTCTATGTTGATTCCGGCCAATACGCCAATTACGAGCCGGTAGTCTGCGAAAACGGCTGTGAGAACGGGGTTTGCAAAGCTGTAGTCTGTGGAAATACCGGTACCCCTGTCTGCGGCAACGGCAAACTGGAAACCGGAGAAGAATGCGATGACGGGAATACCAAAAGCGGGGATGGATGTACTGCGGGTTGCAAGAAGGAGAGCACGCAGATAAATCCCACTAGCTCATCAACAGCAACACTAATGCAAAACAATATAAAATATAGGCTATCATATCAGCCTGGCCAGATAAGATATTTCTATTTTATTGAGAACAGCAATAAGGGAATTGGTAATAAGAATCCGCTTTCAATTGCGATTGAGGACCCTTCTCAGGACACCGGGATGTACAATATCGATGCGGTTGCCAGGTATGCAGGGACGATGTGTGATGACACCAAAAAGCCTACTATGGCTGATCTTGCAGAGATAAAAAAACATACGCCCGGATATGAACCCGGAGTAAACGGCCTTTACTATTCACTGGCGATGACTGGCTTTGAAACAATAACGATCACGGATCATCCAGAAGGTTGTTATTATGTCATGGTCGTGAATGTTGATACCCATGCTGATGAGTCTACAATTTATTATGCTGATTTTGACTCAAAAATGTAATAAAGTCTAAGTTTCGCTAAGGTTGAACCTTGAAAATCTAAATCCGGGATCAAACCCCGGATTTCTGGTTTTGTTTTTTATGCTTTTGCTTGGTATAATTAAATCACTATGGCTTATAAAACTATAACACGGACGCGCACCAGCGTTATCGTAAAGATGATTATAATCCCTCTAACAGTGGCCGGCTTGATTGTGGCCGGGACGGAGATCAAAAAAAATGAAGACGAAAAAAAGGCAGTCGCGGCGCTGATGGAGCAAATAAAAAACAAAGGTTGCATTGCCGACGGAGTGCTGACCGGTTATGGCGGAGATACTGCTTCCACAATTGCACTTTTGGAGCGCTCGCAATGCGCGTATTTGCACCGCTCAATTGAAACTTGGACCGCGCCTCCGAATTTCAGCTTGATTGCGAATAATTTAAGCTTGATGCATGGAAAATATATCCAGGGGATGTTTTTGGCGGAAGCAATTGGTGTTAATTCCCGTTATTTTTATCCGGCGGAAAATCGCATGTTTGATTTTTCGCAAATGTGTTTGGCGGGTTCGCAAGGTTTTTGGGGCGAGGGAACCTGCAAAGCCAATATGTCCAGCAAAGAATATCAAAAATATATTCTTTTTGTAACTAGACAAGCGATCGATTTGGGAATACAAAGTTTTATGTTCGGCCAGGTTAATTTTCAGGATCCGGACCGGGATGCCCCGAAAATTATGGATAAAATGAAAGACTACGCGCGTTCAAAGGGGAAGACCATCGTGATCGGAGCGCAAACCAATGACATCGATAATGCGAAATATCTGAAAGCTTTTGACTATATTGAAGGAGGATCGGGGATAAATAATAAGGGAGAAATTCAAGAAGGACCATGTCTCGAGGGGTTGTGGGGCGGGGGCAGCTGCTGGGCGCTTTTGTGGAATAAAAAGTATTCCTCTAAGGCGAATAATGTGTTGCTGCATTTGGACTGGAGCGGTTTGCCTTATGATGACATGAGCCGTTTTGCCAGGATGAAACCGGAAGTCAGAGCCAAAACGCTCAAGAGCTTATATCAATCTTTCTCCGCGAAAAAAATGGGATTTCTGATGCCTTTTTTTGCGGTTTTGTATGACAAAAATAATGGCTGCTATGGGCCAAGCCAGGGATTTTATTCGCCGGACAGAAAATATTCCTGTAATGATGAGGCGATTATTAATAATATTTTTAATGAAGGCGGGCAGGCTGATGATGCTCAATTTGTGAAGGAAACAGTGCCTTCTTATATGGTGGTCGGCAGGAAATATGCGGTTTCAATAACTTTGAAAAATTCAGGAAATTCAGCCTGGACAAAGGAAAAGCAATTCCGTTTCGGTTCGCAAAATCCGCAAGACAATGACCTCTGGGGAAAAAGAATAAATCTGGACGAAGGGGAGGCAGTTTTGCCTGGACAAGAAAAAACTTTTACTTTTTCCGTGACAGCGCCCAAAAATCCCGGAATTTATAATTTTCAATGGCAGATGGTGGAAGAACTCAAGCAGTGGTTCGGTGAAAAAAGTGAAAATGTGCCAATTGCCGTAGTCGAGGAAGGAAACAAAAACCTGCCATAAAAGTCTGCGGATAATACAGTTGTTCTTTTTCTGGTATAATTGAATTATGAATAAAAATGGAGCGAAAAAACGGGCGGAAAAACTGAGAAAAGAGATTGATAAGCACAGGCATCTTTACCATGTCCTGGATCGGCCGGAAATAACGGACGAAGTTTATGATTCGCTGATGAGAGAACTGCGCGGGCTGGAAGAGCAATATCCGGAACTCAAAACGGCTGATTCGCCGACACAAAGAGTCGGCGGGGCGCCTTTAAAAAAGTTTGAAAAAGTGCGGCACCGCGTGCGCCAATGGTCTTTGGATGATGCCTTTGATTTTGGGGAAGTGAAAAAGTGGGAAGAGAAAATTGTCCGCATACTTGAAAAATCCCAAAGCTCGGCTTTTCCCTTGCTTGCTACCGCTCGCAATTCCTCAAAGCCGAGCTTTTCCAACTCGCTTGAGTATTGCTGTGAAATTAAAATTGATGGCCTCAAAATCGTTTTGACTTATGAAAAAGGATTATTTATCCGGGCGGCGACAAGAGGCGATGGCGTAATTGGAGAAAATGTGACTGAGCAGATAAAAACTATCCAAAGCATCCCTTTGAGATTAAAAAAAGATATTGATATTGTGGTAGTAGGCGAAGTCTGGATGCGGAAAAATGAATTAGAGAGAATAAACAAAGAAAGAGAAAAACAAGGGTTGCCTCTTTTTGCCAATTCCAGAAACGCCGGCGCTGGCTCGATCCGTCAGCTCGATCCGAAAGTGACAGCTAGTAGAAAATTGGACAGCTATATTTATGATATTGATTATATTAACATAGAGACGCCCCGTCGGGGCGTCTCTATGGATAGAAATATTTCGCCAAAAACACAAGCGGAAGAATTAAAACTGCTGGAAGAATTGGGATTTAAGGTCAATCCGAATTATAAATTGTGCAAAAACATTGATGAGATACACAAATTTTTCCAGTCCTGGGAGCACAAAAGAAATAAGCAGGAATATGGCATTGACGGCGTAGTAATAAAAATAAATTCAGCGAAGCTTCAGACAGCGTTAGGCTATACCGGAAAGTCTCCGCGCTGGGCGTTAGCCTATAAATTCATTCCAGAAAAAGTCACGACCATCGTTTCTGATATAAAAGTTCAAGTGGGGCGCACGGGAGCGCTGACTCCCGTAGCTCATTTGAAGCCGGTTCTGGTCGCCGGCTCGACTGTTTCACGAGCGACATTGCACAATGAAGATGAAATCCGCCGGCTGGATGTGCGCATTGGCGACACAATTGTTATCCATAAAGCCGGCGATGTCATTCCGGAAGTGGTGGAGGTTTTGAAAAATCTGCGGAGCGGCAAAGAGAAGATATTTCATATGCCGGCCAAGTGCCCCATCTGCGGTGGGGGGGTGAAGCGTGAAATAATCGGAGTCAGAAAAGGGGAAGAAAGTGCCGCCCATTATTGCCTTAACAAAAAATGTTTCGCTGTTGAAAAAGAAAATATTATCCATTTTGTTTCCAAAAAAGGTTTTAATATTGACGGGATGGGTGAAAGAATTGTTGAACATTTGATGAGCGAAGGCCTGATCTCCAATGTTGCCGACATTTTTGAACTTACCACTGGAGATTTGGAACCGCTGGAGCGCTTTGCCGAAAAATCAGCAGACAATTTAGTGAAATCGATCAAGCAAAGCAGAAAAATAGAATTTCCGAAGTTTTTGTATGCGCTGGGAATCAGGCACGCTGGCGAGGAAACGGCGGTTCTTATAGCGCGTAACTTGGAACGCGTAACGCAAAACCTAATAAAAAATATAAGCGACATCCTTAAATATTTCCCACAAATAAAAAGTGAAAATTGGCTCGCGATTAAAGGTATTGGCGAAAAGTCGGCCGAGAGTTTAGTTAGCTGGTTTGGAGACAAAAACAATATTGATTTGCTGAAGAAGATGGAAAATCTGGGTGTGGAAGTAATTTTTCCCAAGACCCACGCTCAAAGTTCGAAGTTACAGGGTTTAACTTTTGTCCTGACCGGCGAACTCTCGAACTTTACAAGAGATGAAGCAAAAGATATGATTAGGTCATCAGGCGCTGATGTTTCGTCGTCGGTAAGTAAAAATACTGATTATGTCGTCGCCGGAGAAAATCCCGGATCAAAATATGACAAAGCAAAACAACTTGGGGTAAAAATAATCGGTGAAGCAGAATTTAAAAAAATATTAGGACTATGATATCAGAGGAAGAAGTAAAACATATCGCCGGACTGGCTCGCATCGGCCTCGACGAAAAAGAAATAGAGAAATATCAGAAAGATATGTCTTCGATTTTGGATTGGATAGATGAACTCAGGGAGGTTAATGTAGAAGGCGTGGAGCCGACAGCGCATATCACCGGTCTCGAAAATGTGGCGCGCGAAGACAAAGAACGGGAATTTGGCAATAAGGATGGAATAGTCGAATTATTTCCAGAGAAAAAAAATAATTTCAATAAAGTCAAAAGCATTTTATGATTCGAGAACTGCATGAAAAATTAGTGAACAAAGAAATCACCGCTATTGAATTAGCCCAGCAGTATTTTGACCGCATTGCTGAAAAAGACAAGGATATTTTTGCTTATCTCACTCCCACGAAAGATTTAGCGCTGGAGCAGGCGAAAAAAGTGGACAGCAAAATTTCTGCCGGCGAGAAAATCGGAATTTTGGAAGGTATTCCGGGTGCGATAAAGGATAATATTTGCGTGCGGGGAATAAGAACAACCGCCGCTTCCAAAATATTGGACAACTATATAGCTCCCTATGACGCGACAGTCATCGCGAGATTGAAAGAAGCCGGGGCGGTAATTTTAGGCAAAACTAATCTGGATGAATTTGCCTGCGGATCGTCAACGGAAAACAGCGGCTACGGACCGACTAAAAATCCACACGACCTAGAAAAAGTTTCCGGAGGATCTTCTGGCGGATCGGCGGCCGCGGTTGTTTCCGGCGAAGCCGTGTGGGCGCTGGGAACGGACACGGGCGGATCAATTCGCCAGCCAGCCGCGTTTTGCGGAGCGGTGGGGCTTAAGCCGACTTACGGCCGGGTTTCCCGCTATGGCGCGGTAGCTATGGGGTCAAGCCTGGACCAGATTGGATCTATAACTTCAACAGTGGAAGATGCAGCCATAATTTTGAGTGTTATTGCCGGCAAGGATAATTTGGACGCAACTTCAGCCAAGAGTTCCGGAAAAGATTACACGAATTTTCTAACTGGCGAAATAAAAGGATTGAAGATTGGAATCGTCAAAGAATATTTGGACAAGCTAAGCGCGGACGCTAAAAATTCAATCGAAAAAGTTATAGATAAATACAAAAAGCTGGGCGCTGAAATCAAGGAAATAGAATTGCCGCATGCCAAATATTCACTGCCGGTTTATTATATTATTATGCCGTGCGAATTAAGTTCCAACCTGGCTAAATTTGACGGTATAAAATACGGTATGCGCGCCAACGACCATAAAAATACGCCAATTAAAATCACTGATGGAGATCAAAATCTTTTAGAAACCTATTTGGATTCCCGCCGTTATGGGTTAGGCGCGGAAGTTAAAAGAAGAATAATGCTGGGAACTTACGCGCTTTCGTCCGGCTATTACGAAGCCTATTATCTGCGGGCGCAAAAAGTGCGCACGCTCATTAAAAAAGATTTTGAAAAAGCTTTCCAGGAGGTTGACCTGATTCTTACTCCGACGACTCCCACTCCAGCTTTTAAATTGGGCGAAAAAACCGAGGATCCGCTGGAGATGTATTTGGCGGATATTTTTACGGTGACCGCCAACATCGTAGGTGTGCCGGCTATTTCTGTGCCGGGGCCAATTGTAAACGGGCTGCCATTCGGTTTTCAGCTGATGGGCAAATGGTTTGATGAGGAGGGCTTGCTCAATGCCGCGCACGCGTATGAAGTCAACAATTAAAATTAATTAAAACAAAAAAATGGACATCACAACAATCTATAATTTATTTATTAATGACGCCTTGAACTTCTATCACTCCACGACTTTTTTAGTGATAAAATACATCATTGGCATTTATGTCCTGGTGGTTTTCGTGGATCTTGTTCTGATGCTTATTCAGCGGGGAATAGGAGGAAATATACGCCAGATTTTATATGGTATGAATTTGCCTCCGGAGATTACCACGAAAAAAATCAAAATGAAGGCGCGTTGGGATAAAATCAGGAAAAAACTGGAAAGTGGAAACGAGGCGGATTACAAGGTGGCGATTATTGAAGCGGATAGCGCGATTGATGATTTGATCCGGCGCATGGGATACAAAGGAGAAAATATGCTCGAGAGGATTAATAATATTCCCGCCGGCCAGCTGGACAAACTGGATGAAATAAAAGAAGCCCATGAAATCAGGAATAGGATAATCCACGAAGAAAAATTTAAAGTGGATCGCAAAACCGCCGAGGAAGTTTTGGGTAAATACGAACATTTTCTGAGGCACTTTGAAGTTTTGGATTGACGTTTTGGATTAAGTTTGTTAGAATAAAGAACAGTTTTTATAGCGGGGTGGAGCAATGGCAGCTCGCGTGGCTCATAACCACGAGGTTGCAGGTTCGAGTCCTGCCCCCGCAACTATTTAAACATCAGAGTTGAATGCCAGGGTAGCTCAGTTGGTTAGAGCACAGGACTCATAAGCCTGGGGTCGTGAGTTCGAATCTCACCCCTGGTACTAAAATATTCAGAAAATGGACCGGTAGCTCAGTTGGTTAGAGCGCCTCCCTGTCACGGAGGAGGTCGCGAGTTCGAGTCTCGTCCGGTCCGCATCAAAAAAATAACAAAATTAGCCCTTAAACAGGCCTTTTTTTGACGCTCAAAATCCCCGCCAAATCCGGCGGGCAAGCTTGCGAAAAGAGCTTGGATGCGATATAATAAGTAAAGGATAACAAATACAAAAATGACATTAAAATCCTACATTTGGGGGATGCGATTTGTAACCCTCTTTTCAATTGCGGGACTGGCGGCGGTTGTGTACTGGGTCGATCCGGAGGCGGGACCGGTGGGAAAAATTCTTTTTTACTTTATTCTGTTTTTCGCAGTGAGTGGAATCCTGAACCTGATATTTTTGCGGTTGCGCCGGCGCATCACCACTTCCGAAACGGCTTTCGCGAATGTGGGAATGAGTCTCCGCCAAGCGATGATCCTCTCCTTTTTCGCAATTGGCCTGCTGGTTTTGCAGAGTTTCCGCGTGCTGGTTTGGTGGGACGGACTACTTTTACTAGCAGGAGTTTTTCTAGTCGAGTTATACTTTTTGAGTAAAGATTAAATTTTCAAGTTTTATGTCTGACAAAATTAAAAAGGAAAATACAGCCAATGACTACACAGCCAAATCTATCCAGGTCTTGGAAGGGCTGGAGCCGGTGCGCAAACGACCCGGAATGTATATCGGCGGCACCTCGCTGGAGGGCCTCCATCATTTGATTTGGGAAGTAGTGAATAATTCCATCGATGAGGCCATGGCCGACTATTGTAAAAATATTGAAATCAAAATGCTGCCGGATAATGTGGTAGAAATAACCGATGATGGCCGCGGCATCCCAGTTGAAAAACATCCGCAAACCAAAAAATCAACGCTGGAAACAGTGCTCACAGTGCTGCATGCCGGTGGAAAATTCGGAGGGAGCGGATACAAAATTTCCGGGGGACTGCACGGCGTGGGAGTTTCAGTAGTGAACGCCCTTTCTATCTGGACGCGCGTGGAAGTGAAAAGAGACGGCAAAATTTATGCCATGGAATTTGAGCGCGGCAAGGCTAAAACCAAGGATCCGAAAGTTATCGGCAAAGCCAGCGATACTGGCACGAAAATAACTTTTTCTGCTGATCCAAAAATTTTTCCGGAAATAAAATATAGCTGGGAAAAAGTTTTGGGTTATGTGAGGCAGCAAGCCTATCTTACTAGGGGCGTGAGTATCAAAGTCTATGACGAAAGAGATAAAAACGCAAAAAAAGCCTATGGTTTTCTTTTTGACGGCGGATTAGTTTCTTTCATCAAGTTTTTGAACCGCGGCAAGGAAGTCAAAAACGAAATGCCATTTTATGTGGAGAAAAAAGTTGATGAAACAATAGTGGAAATCGCTTTGCAATATACCGATGGCTACAAGGAACATGTTTTCTCTTTCGCCAACAATATTTTCACTGCTGAAGGAGGCATGCATGAGGCTGGTTTTCGCGCATCACTCACCCGAGTTATTAACAACTACGCCAGGAAAAATAATATCCTCAAAGAAAAAGAGGAGAGTCTCACGGCCGAAGATTTACAGGAAGGCCTGACCGCGGTTATCAGCGTCAAACTGCGCAACCCGCAATTTGAAGGGCAAACCAAGGCAAAATTAGGAAACGGCGAGATTCGCGGAATTGTTTCCAGCGTGGTTTCTGAAGGGCTGGCGGATTTTTTGGAATCGCATCCCAACAATGCCAAGGCGATAATGGCCAAATGTCTTTTGACTTCTAAGGCCAGAATTGCGGCGCGCGCCGCCAAGGACGCGGTTATCCGCAAAGGGGCGCTAGAAGGCATGACCCTTCCAGGAAAACTGGCGGACTGTTCCTCAAAAGATCCGGCTGAATGCGAGATATATATAGTAGAGGGTGATAGCGCCGGCGGTAGCGCCAAGCAGGGTCGCGATCGGAAATTTCAGGCGATTCTGCCTTTGCGCGGAAAGCTGGTTAATGTGGAAAAAACTTCCCTGGATAAAGTCGTAAAATCCGATACTTTGAAGCCGATTATCATAGCGCTGGGAGCGGGAATCGGCGACAGTTTTAATATCGCGAAACTGCGCTATCATCGGATTATAATTATGGCTGATGCCGATGTGGACGGATCGCACATTCGCACTTTACTGCTGACATTTTTTTACAGATATTATGAAGAACTCATAAAACAAGGCTACATTTATATTGCCCAGCCGCCGCTTTATAGATTACAGAAGGGAAAGGAAATTAGATATGCTTATACTGAAGAGGATAAGAATCTGATTATAAAAGAAATACAAAGTGTAAAAACCTCCGCCAAAGGCGGATCCGCCTTTGGCGGAAAAACCCAAAAAATTGAAAATTTAGACCAGGAGATTGTCATGGAAACTGATGAAAGCGAAAGCGAAGTCGGGGAAAAAGTTGCCGGCATTAATATCCAGCGCTACAAAGGTTTGGGAGAAATGAATCCTGCCCAGCTTTGGGAAACAACAATGGATCCGGCGCAAAGAATGATGAAGCAGGTTTTTATTGAAGATGCTTCCGCCGCCGACAGAATTTTTGATATTTTGATGGGCAATGAAGTGGAGCCGCGCCGCCGTTTTATCCAAACGCACGCGAAAAGCGTCAAAAATCTGGATATATAGCCAAAAATCAAAAAAGTGCTATAATTAAAGAAGAATAGGTATGGAGGATTTAAGGATTTATTTAGAAAGGCAGGTGAATAAATGAACGGCATACAAACTTGGGGGGAAGCAATAACAATATCTCTGCTCGGATTGTGGGAGCGTTTTATTATGTTTGTTCCGGCTCTCGTCGGAGCGATTATTGTCTTCGTAGTGGGGTGGATCGTGGCTTCAGTCCTTGGAAAACTAATTGAAAAATTGATCAAATCGATCAAGGTTGACCAGGCATTGGAAAAAGTCGGCTTCAACAAGAAATTGGGCGAAGTTGGCATCAGTGAAACGGTCTCTGAATTTATCGGCGGACTCGTCAAATGGTTTTTGATTCTGGTATTTTTGATGGCAGCTACAGACATTTTAGGGTTGGTTCAGGTTACCAGTTTCCTCAACAGCATTATTTTCTATATTCCCAACGTCGTAGTCGCAGTGGTGGTTTTGGCCATTGCTTTTTTGGTTGGAAATTTTGTCTATAATGTTGTGAAAGGTAGCACCCGCGCGGCGGGCGTCATGTCAGCCACGCTTTTGGCGACCATTTCCAAATGGGCGATTATCATTTTCGGTCTTTTGGCGGCGCTCATCCAGCTCGGAATCGCGGTCTCTCTGGTTAACACAATTTTTATCGGTATCATCTCAGCGCTGGCGCTGGCGTCGGGCTTGGCTTTCGGTCTCGGAGGCAAAGATGAAGCAGCGATGATCATCAAGAAAATACGCGAAGAAATCACAGACAGGAACTAGCTCAAAATCTAAAAACGACTCAAAATACGGCTTGCTTCGAAGTAGCCGTATTTTGTTTACCCCGCACCAATTTCCAAGCTTTTTCGTCGCTGATATAGCCATGGGTTTTTTCTTGGTTTGCAAAAATTGGTGCTGGGGCTTTTTTAAGCCTCTACACCCCCACACCAAAGCCTATTTCATATCCAAAGTAAAACAAGAAGCAAAAAATCTTTCAAAAAATATCTTTGGTGTGGGGGTAAAAAATCCGGGAGGTTTTTGGGTATTGACAGAAAGCCTCAAAAATGCTAGACTATCCAGAAGTGGTTTTTTGACAAAAATCTAGCCCAATAAGGAGGGAAGGAAAATGAAAAATAGACATAGTTTGATTTTATTAATTTGTTTACTGCTTGTCGCGATTGGTTGCAAGGGCACTCCGCCAAAAGAAGGATTAAAGGACACCGGACTTTTTGGTGAACATTCTCTTGTGAGAGTAGAGAAATTCAATGCAGTTGGCGGATCTGTCTCTGGTAGTTTTTTTCTTGGTATCGGTTCAGTAAGCGGAACATCAGGCATGGAGTCTAAGCTTCGATTTTACTGGAGCCCTAAGCCTGGCGAAATAGTACCAACAGATTTGCCGTATAACAAACTTCGCTTCATCATTGATGAAACGAAAAACACGCCCACGGTCGAATTCGTGTTCAATGATTCCTGGCTGAATCACGGCGAAAACAGCTATCGGGAATATCATGCAGGGCAATATCCAAACTTAAACGATCTTATACTTTCATGGCGTATGGAATTGGCGAAAGTTAGAATTTCAAGTGCCACGCTTGAAAAAGAAGTGTATTTACCAAAAATCCACTGATAAAAGATTTAGTCTTTATCGCAAAGCGAATTACGAGGGATGGTGTAAAAACCACCCCTCTTTTATTTTGCAAAAAATACCTTTTACATTTGTTATGCTGTCGCCTGGCAAATGTAAATTGGTATTAGGTTCAGGTGCTATTCGTGAAAAATACCATTATACCAAAATTCAACGACCGTTGAAAAGTGGAACAAGAAAAAGAAATATTAAAAGCTGGTTTCTCCCGCGGGAGAAACCAGCTTTAGTAGAAATATAAATATTGATAAGCTCGTGTATTTTTCGTGGCTTAATTTTAGATAACTCTTACTTCCACTCCCAGTTTTTCTTTGATTATTTTTTTCATTATCCTGACTTCCTCTTTCATGATGACAAATTCCTTTAGGAGTTTTCCCCATTCTTTGACGGTCATGAATTCGTTTTTTGTATCCTTTTTATTTCTCATAGACTTACTTTACTCCAACAGAAAAATGTGTCAAATCCAAAAAAGTTATGTTTCTAAATTTGCTATATCTTGGCTTATCTAAGCCTCCTAAAATCCGGGAGGTTTTTAACGCTTGACAGAAAGTCCTAAAAATGCTAGACTAAAGTTTCTTTAAAAAGTGAATAAAAAATACAAAAGAAAGGAGTCTGTCATGATGACAAACTTGCTGTTTTGGTTCCAGGTTATCATGGCCTGGTTCTATACTGTTCCACAGGTAGTTGCCATAATCAGAGGAAAAACTGAAGGCCTAAACTTAGCCATGTATGTCATATTTATGGCGTATATAATATTCAGTTTTTGGTTATCAGTATCCTCGTATAGATTAAAGAAGGAAAGAACGAGAAAGCAAGTCATTATTATTTTCGTTCAATGGATGGTTTGCATTTGTCTGATACTCTTAGTTGGAATAAGCAAGATAACTTGGAGTAAGGGCGATACGATAGTAACTTTTATTGTTGTAACATTGTCACTTGGCACTATCTTGAAGTACAGGGGAATCAAGGACGCCTACAGTAAGGCCCTGATTAATGTGTGGTGCAAAAGCATTCCGCAATTATGGTTAGCCTACACGATTTTTTTAGCCAAGGGCGGCGATGGCTTGCCTTTAATGACACTGATCGCAGGACATTTGACTTCTACTCCAAGGTTAATTCAGGTTATCATTTCCGGTAGGCAAGGATGGGACAGACCTACAAGAGCTTTATTAATTGGTGAATCTGCTAATGTAATTACCTGGATCATTGTAACTTTTGTTTGGCTTTATTTTTCAAAATAGCCTACTATTCAAATTGTGAAAGGAGGAAGATCATGAAAAAAATGTTAAGTACTAGGGGGGGGGTTCACACTCATTGAGTTGCTGTTGATCTTAGTTATCGTTTGCATTATTTTCCTTTCGGTTTTCCGCGGCGCGCTTGTCAGTGAAGACACTGCAATTAGGGCGCTTGAAAAGCAGGGATATTCAGACATCAGTATAACAAAACATAACTGGCTTCTTATCGGTCTGCGCGGATGCGATGCGAGGGATGCAGCGAAATTTACGGCCAAGGTAAAAAACCCCGCCGGAAAAGATGCCGAAGTTTTCGTGTGTACGGGATGGATTTTCAAAGGCGCGACAATAAGAACTGATTAAAGATTGAAAGGAGGCATTATGTATCACTGTCCCATATGCGGTGGACAATTAGAAACAACAACGGACATCAAGACTGGAGACAGTCGAGCAGTAGTGAATATTTGCACTAATCCTCAATGCTGGGCGAGTCTTTCGCAAGGCAGATCGGCTTGGGCAATTATCCACACTCATCAAACAGTAATGTTTGAAAAGATAAGAGCATAAGTGAAACAGTTTCCGGACGCAAGTCCGAAGAGGGGTAGCTAAAAACTGCCCCCTTAATTTTGCAAAAAATACTTTTTTTACTATATTTACATCGTTACTGCTATCGCAGGCAAGATGTAAAAAATAGGCAATAATAAGTTAAATTTTACGGGGTAAATTATAATAAAAATCATCCATTTTCCTGGTCTTGACAAGCTCTTGACATCTGTTTTAGGAATTGCTAGAATAATTCTACATGTTAAGAGTGTAAAAACTAACAATTTAGGGGGAACTCCTTAATGGTAATTTCCACACAACACATCAAGAAAAAAAGCGGGTGAGTTTTTCGATTTTTTGTTTGTCGAAAAACCTGCCTGAACGGCAGTTTTTTTATTTTCTAAAAACCTGGTGAGTAAATAATAATTTGTTAGAATAGTAAATTATTATTTCCGCATCAGTTTGAACCTTCACAACTGAATATACCCCGTTAAATCCTGCTGTGCAGGAGTTCGCCTTTTGCGAACTATTTAACTGGGTAAATGGTCTTATCACGAATATTTATTTATGAGGCGGCGGAAACGCAGATAGATATTTAGTGATTAGTTAACTAATATGGTTTGCAACACTGTATTAGTTTTGTAGGTTTACCCCGTTAAACAGGTTCCGCTACGCGGAAGTTTAACCGGGGTTTATCCCGAGTTAGTCGGGATAATAATTGCAATAGTATAAGTTAATAAAATTAGAAATTATTAACTGCTAACCAAAACCCGCCTAAGGCGGGTAAATTTAAGAGCGGTAATACTAATGCATATGGTGGATGCCTTGACTAAAGCAAGCGATGAAGGACGTAGCTGGCTGCGATAAGCCTCGGGGAAGTGCTAAGCAACTTTTGATCCGGGGATTTCCGAATGGGACAACCCACCCGATTTATATCGGGTATCGTTATCTGAATTCATAGGATAACGAAGCGCACCCTGGGAACTGAAACATCTTAGTACCAGGTGGAAAAGAAAACAATTGTGATTCCGTAAGTAGTGGCGAGCGAAAGCGGAAAAGCCTAAATCGCCACACCAATCATCAGAATAATATACAGGCAGCAAATGATTATTAAAATTTGATATTCATGTTTGCGCGTATAAATTAATTGCGATGATTGGTGTGGCGAGGTTGCGAGGTAATCTTACTCGTTTAATCGGGGTATAGATTATTTTATTAACAGAACGTCTCTGGAAAGAGCGATCAAAGAGGGTGAAAATCCCGTATGTGAAAATAAAATAACTGTGTGTGATTATTCTCAAGTAGGGCGGGACCGGAGAAATCCCGTTTGAATCTGGGGCCCCTATAGCTCCAAGGCTAAATATTGCTTTAGATCGATAGTGAACGAGTACCGTGAGGGAAAGGTGAAAAGTATCCCGGTGAGGGAGATGAAATAGTATCTGAAACCATATGCTAACGAAGAGTCGGAGTCGCCACACCAATCATCAGAATAATATACAGACAGCAAATGATTATTAAAACTTGATATTCATGTTTGCGCGTATAGGTTAATTACGATGATTGGTGTGGCGATGACGGCGTGCTTTTTGTAGAACGAGCCAACGAGTTAGTTCTGTGTTGTCGGATAAGCTACTTTATGTAGTGGATCCATAGTGAAAGCGAGCCTGAAAGGGCGAACTTAGATAGCACGGACTAGACCCGAAGCCAGGCGAGCTATTTATGAGCAGGGTGAATTTGGAGTAAAATCCAAAGGAGGCCCGAACCCACGAGCCGTGCAACTCTCGGGGATGACTTGTGAATAGAGGAGAAATTCCAATCGAGCTTGGCGATAGCTGGTTCTTCCCGAAATAGCTTGAGGGCTAGCGTCCTTTAAATGAGCGCAAGAGGTAGAGATACTGAATGAGAATTCGCGGTTCGCCGTAGGATTCTCAACCAAACTCCGAATTCTTGCGTTTCTTATCTGGGCAGTCAGAAATCCGGGGCTAAGCTCGGATCTCAAAACGGAAAAAGCCGAGATCGCAATCTAAGGTCCCCAAATCCATATTAAGTGGTGAAGGAAGTGAAGTTTCATATACACCTAGAAGGTTGGCTTAGAAGCAGCCATCCTTTAAAGAGTGCGTAACAGCTCACTAGTCTAGAAACTTTGCGCCGAAAATTCAACGGGGCTAAATATGGTACCGAAGATGCGGTCGCCACACCAATTGCCAAAATAATATTATAAAAGCAAATGATTACGCAGGTTTGTGTTTTTTGTTTGTTAATTAAATATTGTCGGGGCAATTGGTGTGGCGAGGTAGGGAAGTGTTCCATGCGCACTGAAGCGACAGGCGTGAGCCATCGTGGAGTTCATGGAAGTAAGAATGTTGGCATTAGTAACCGCAATTGAGGTGAGAGTCCTCAACACCGAAAGTCTAAGGTTTCCTGGGCAATGACAATCATCCCAGGGTTAGTCGATCCTAAGGCGAGGCCGAAAGGCGTAGTCGATGGACAGCCGGTTAATATTCCGGCACCAAAATATTATTTTATGGAGGGACGTATTCTAGTAGTTCTTGCCGATTATTGGATTTCGGTAGGGGCATTGAGGAGGTCGGACAGGAAAATCCGTCCGGCATTACTCCAAGGCGCTTCTGGAATTTCCGCCTCGGCGGAGAGAACGAGAATGAGCAGGGTACCAGGAAAAACTTCTAAAGCTAGTAGTATTTTGATCGTACTTAAAACCGACACAGGTAGACTGGGCGAGTAGCCTAAGGTGAACGGGTGATCCTTCGTTAAGGAACTCGGCAAAAAAACTAGACGTAAGTTCGCAAGATGTCTTTCCCCCGATTTATCGGGGGATGCAACAAAAGTGCCCAAGCGACTGTTTACCAAAAACACAGGTCTCTGCAAACCCGCAAGGGGAAGTATAGGGGCTGACGCCTGACCAGTGCTGGAACGTTAACGAAAGCGGTGCAAGCCAATTTCCGAAGCGCCAGTGAACGTCGGCGATAACTATAATCGTCAAACTGCTACCCAAGTATTAAATACTTGATAAAGTTAGGGCGATTAAAAAATTCGACCATATGCTGGAACATCCTAAGAGCCAATAATACCCGAACAGTAATCCGTAAGGATAAGCTGGGTGGTTTGAAAAATTATTGGATTGGACAATCAGCAGGAAAGATTCCTGTATATTGAATGATGAGAACACGATCTGTGCGATAAAATCGTACAGTAAACATGTTAAAGAAAATGGACGGAGGAAGCTAAACACAGCGGATGCTGGTAAGTTTCCCGAGGAGGGTGGTGGAAGCCATTATGGGACTCGGAGAGGGTCAATCTCCCTTTGATATGCAATGTCGTAGACTCATGGCAACTTTTTATGCGCAGCGCACGCATAATTAGTTGCCCTCATCATTCAGTATGCAGGAAAATCCTCAGAGACTACACGTCGAACTCTTTATTTTGTAAAGAGATGATATAGTCCAACCTATATAGAAATATATAGATAAAATGCCTAAGGTAGCGAAATTCCTTGTCAGGTGGATTGTCAGATATTTGCCTGAATAGCGCGGTGACGCGCTAAAGAAGACTGGCTTATAACGGTGAAGTCTAAAGCTAATTGTATGTTATAATTAAGCCATGATAATACCGTGGGAAGTCCTAGTGACCCCGTAACGACTGCGGCGAAAGCCAAGACTCATTCAATTAAGAATGGGTAACACGCCAGCTCTTATCTGGTAAAAGAAACATATGGATTTTGCATCATATATTTCCGGTTTTTCCGATGGTGAAGGATGCTTTTCAGTATCATTCAATTTCCGCGAAAAACTTAAAACCAAAATTGAGGTTCGTCCGAGCTTTGCAATCGGACAAAATAAGCGCAGTTTAGATTTGTTGCAGCAAATTCAAAATTTTTTTGATTGCGGCAGTATCCGTTTTTCTAAACGGGATCAAATCTATAAATATGAAGTGCGCAATATCGATGAGCTTAGAAAAAAGATCATCCCTCATTTTGAAAAGTTTCCTTTAATGACTATTAAACGCAATGATTTCCAAATTTTTAAACAAATTTGTGAAAAAGTAGCTCAAATGAAACACCTGAATCCACAATATCTTAAAGAAATCATAAGATTGGCTTTCAAGATGAATGGTTCAGGAACAAGGAAATATAGCGAAGTGGAACTCCTAAGTGTTTTAGATAAGATGAAGATATAGTCTGATTTTTCGCGAAAGCGATCAAACCAAATGAAATTCTGACCCGCATCAAAGGCGTAACGACTTGGGAACTGTCTCAACGAAGAGCCCGGTGAAATTGCAATGACGGTAAAGATGCCGTCGACCTGCAGCAAGACGAAAAGACCCCGTGGAGCTTTACTACAACTTGGTATTGATTTAGAGTTTTGGCTGCCGAGCTTAGGTGGGAGACTATGAAGCCTTTCTTTCGGGAGAGGTGGAGTCAACAGTGGAATACCACCCTGCTGGAGTTTTAAATCTAACCCTGGTCTGTTATGAGTCAATTAAGACGAATAACCTTGATGAACCAGTGAAACATATTCATTTTGTATGTTTATTTTTCATGGTTCAAAAATTTTATTATCGAACGAAGCGAGTGAAATGGCCGTCCCTGACGGACATTTCCGAGCGAGTGATGATAACAACAACGTTATTGTAAGTCTTGGTGATTCATACCAGACCGGGAACAGTGCCTGGCGGGTAGTTTGACTGGGGCGGTCTCCTCCTAAATAGCAACGGAGGAGTTTACAAAGGTTGGCTAGATCCGGATGGAAATCGGATCGATAGTGCAAAAGCATAAGCCAGCTTTACTGCGAGACCCATAAGTCGATCAGTTACGAAAGTAGAATTTAGTGAACCGACTGTCGCATGTAGATGCGCAGAAGATCATCAGATAAAAGTTACCCCGGGGATAACAGGCTGATCCCTCCCAAGAGTCCACATCGACGGAGGGGTTTGGCACCTCGATGTCGGCTCATCACATCCTGGGGCTGGAGAAGGTCCCAAGGGTTTGGCTGTTCGCCAATTAAAGTGGTACGCGAGCTGGGTTCAAACCGTAAAGCAGCTTTTAGCTAGTAGCTTTTTAGCTTTAGATAAAGGAAATTTTACAGTTTGAATCCGAGGTTTAGACATCATCATGGCGGCGTATATGAGAAATCGTATGCGAGAAATCAACTGTATCGGTGAAGTCCTCTTGTGGCACAACCTGTCATATGTTAGGATAATACCGAGGGAAGTTATATGCGTGAAAAATTTTCGTCAACAATTAGTGCATACTTAGCAGGATTTCTTGATGGAGATGGAAGTATATATGTGAGGATAAAACCAAATCCGACCTATCGGTATGGATTTCAAATTGCTCCTTACATAGTTTTATTTCAATCTAATCAAGACAGAAAAAATTTTGAGAGAATATGTTCTCTTATAGGACTTGGAATTCTTCGGGAAAGAAAAGATGGAATTCTGGAATATTCTATAAATAGGATTGAACATTTAAAATTATTTCTGAAATCAGTAAAGCCTTTTCTTATATTAAAAAAAGAACAGGCAGAACTGATGTTGAAAATTCTAGCTAAAAAGGAAAAAGTTAAAAATCAAAAGGATTTTGAAAAACTTGCACAATTAGTTGATACTTTTAGAGAGTTAAATTACTCTAAAAAAAGAAAAAAACGCACATTAACCCCGTAGAGACTAGACGTTGATCATCCTATTTGTAAAAAAGGATGAAGATATAGTCCAATGCACTTAGTAATAAGTGGTAACATGCGTGAGACAGGTTGGTCTCCTATCTGCTGTAGGCGTTGTTGCTTGAGAGGAGTCTTTTCTAGTAAGAAATTGCTACTTTGCGAAGTAATTCGCATTGAAAATTCAGCTAATAACGGTGAAATCTTCATAAATTATTCGGCATAGGAAAAACAATTGGCTACGGTCAGTCAATTGTGATATAATTACTTGAGGACCTGATAATTTTTAAGGTAATACCGTGGGAAGTCTCTCTAAAACTAATTTGGCTTACATAGCCGGCTTTTTAGATGGCGATGGGAGTCTGATGATTCAGATAAAAACAAGAAATGATAGCGGATGCTTTCGTTTCATGCTGACTATCTGTTTTTATCAGGATTCTCGTCATGATAAGCCTTTGGCTTGGATAAGAAAAATTTTTGGCATAGGTTATCTTTCAAAAAGAAATGATAATATAACCGAGCTAAGAATAAATGGATATAAACAAGTGGAAAGAATATTAAAAATGCTTTATCCATTTGTTAAATTCAAAAAAATTCAGGCCGGAGCTATAATAAAAGCGGCAAAATTACTTCAGAAAAAAAGAATGTCTCGAAGTGATTATGAAAAACTGGTGGATTATATTGTTTTAGTCCAAAAAGAAAATTATGTAACCAAAAAAAAGAAAACAAAGGAAGAATTGTTAAAAGTTTTAGGGTTGACCCCGTAACGACTTTGTTCCGACATGATGTCGGAGCAGGATAGCGACTGATGATAATGGAAATGTGTCGCTATAATACGCTGGCCCCCAATATTGCATTGGGGTGAAGATATAGTCTGCACTCTTAGAAATAAGGGAAATATGTGACGAGAGGACCGAAAAGAACAAACCTCTGGTGTATCGGCTGTTCCGCCAGGAGCATTGTCGAGTAGCTAAGTTTGGACGGGATAACCGCTGAAAGCATATAAGCGGGAAGCCCACCTCAAGATTAGGCAACTGTTTTGACGCAAGTCAGAACGTGATTTCCTAGAAGATGACTAGGTTGATAGGTCTCAGATATAAGCGGAGCGATCCGTTCAGTCGAGAGATACTAATAAATCAAAAATTACTCTCTTAAGTTTTATTCGCAAATCGTAGAGCGCAAAACGTTGAACGTATATCTATTATGCGTTTCACGTTATGCGTTACGCGGTCTGCGTCGTAGTTAGCAGTCAATAGTTTCTAAAATATTGCAATTAAGTAAAGATAATGTTAAGCTAAGACCATGAAAGATTATTTTGTCCGGCAAAAAGAAAGTTTGAAATTCATTCTGATCATTTTTTCCGTTATTGCGGTTGCGATTTTTTCGTTCATGTTTTTTTCACCCGTAATCAAAGCATTTTAACCCGCCGTCGCCAAGGCTATGGCAGGGTCAAAAAAAAGCATTGTTTTGGTGGTTCTAGCGATAGGGCAACACCTCTTCCCATTCCGAACAGAGTAGTTAAGCCTATCAGCACCGATGATATCCCCGCCTCGGCGGGGGAAAAGTAGGACGCCGCCAAAACAATGCTTTTTTTTGTTTTTCCAAAAACTATGCTAGAATATGTTTATGGAAAAAGGGGATAAAAAAAGACTCATAATCATCGCGGTTTACGCGGCAATTTTTATTGGCGTGGTTTTTTTAATTTATCAGTGGCAAAAACCGGCGCCGAACTGCTTTGATGGAAAACAAAATCAAAATGAGGAGGGCTTGGACTGCGGCGGCGTGTGCGCCAAGAAGTGTCCGGTAACCGCCAAAGAAAATTTAATTGTCCGGCAAACCGGATTTGTGGAAAGCGGCATCGCCGACAGTTATGATGTTTACGCGGAAGTCGCCAATCCCAATAGCCTGGTAGGCAGCGATAAGTTCAGCTATAAATTCAGCATGAAAAACGCGGCCGGTGAAGTCATGGCCGAGCCGTCCGGCACCAGTTTCATTTTGCCGGCTGATAAAAAATATATTGTCGAAACCAATATAGCAACAAAAGAAACACCGGCCAGTGTCGAAATGATTGTCAGTGATCCGCGGTGGGTTGAAACAAATGACACTTATGAAAAACCGGAACTTAAAATAGTGAGTAAAAATTACAACGAAATAACTTCCGGCGTCGGCTTCGGCGAGGCCATCGGACTTTTGAAAAATGAAAGCCCTTTTGATTTCAATTCCGTAAAATTAAGAATTCTGCTCAAGGATGAGGGGGGAAAAGTAATCGCTATTAATTCAACCCAAATGAACACTGTGAATGCCGGTGAAAACCGGGATTTCCGCGTCAGCTGGCCGAATAAATTTCCCGGGTCGGTTAGCCAGATGGATGTCCAGGCGGAAGTAAATGTTTTTGATTCAGAAGCTTTTGTAAAAAAATATTTCATGCCCGGGAAGTTCCAGCAATACCAATAAACCCCGCACTAACTTTTCTTTGGATATTTGCGGGGGATAACTTTTAAAAAAAATTCCAGCATTGCTTTTCGAAAAGCAGATGTTGGAAAGTTAATGCGGGGTGAAAAATTTTCTAAAACTTGACTGGGTTTTAGGCGCGGCAATCGCGCTGCTTTTGGGCGTGGGAATACTGGCTTTGTACAGCGTTTCTTTTTCTGGAAACACTTTAGTGGCGGATCATTTTTATCGCCAGATGGAGGCCGCGGCTGTTGGAATTTTTTTGATGCTAGCCTTTGCTTTTTTTGATTACCGGGTGCTCAGCGCTTACAGCACAAAATTATATTTTGCGATGATTGCCATTTTATTTTTAGTGCTGATTTTCGGCACGACGGTGCGGGGGACGACAGGCTGGATCGGTTTTGGTAATTTTCACATTCAACCGGTGGAGGCGGCAAAAATAATTATGATTATTTTTTTAGCCAGCTTTCTCTCCAAGAAGAAAACCAAGCTTAGCGAGGCGTCTAAAATTACCGTTTCCATAATCCTGGTTTTTATTCCGGCATTGTTAATTCTTAGGCAGCCGGACTTTGGCTCGGCGGCCGTCATCATGGGGGTTTGGGGCGGGATGCTTTTGGCTTCCGAAATCAGCAAAAAAAATATACTGATACTATTCTTGGCCATTGCCGTTGCTTCCGGAGGGAGTTACTTTTTTCTTAAAGATTATCAAAAAGAAAGGCTGTATAATTTTGTAAATCCCGAAAACGATCCACTGGGAAGCGGATATAATGTGGCCCAGTCGATGGTGGCCGTCGGATCGGGCGGAATTTTTGGCAAAGGACTCGGCCATGGTTCCCAGTCACAATTGAATTTTCTTCCGGAAAAACACACCGACTTTATTTTTGCGGCTATCGCGGAGGAAATGGGACTTTTGGGTTCGCTTTTTGTAATTTTTCTCTTCGCTGTTCTTTTATATAGGATGAAAAAAACAGCTCTGCTGGCTCGCGATAATTTTGGCTATTTGTTGGCGGTGGGAATAATGGCGATGTTCTTTTTGCAGATATTGATTAATATCGGAATGAATATCGGGCTTAATCCGGTGGCTGGAGTGCCGCTGCCGCTTTTGAGCTACGGCGGAAGTTCGCTCGTCGCGGTTTTAGCCGGCCTGGGCATGATTCAAAGCATTTATGTGCGAGGAATAAAAAATATTTGACTCAAAGCATTATTTATGATAAACTATTTTAGCATTAAAACATGGCAAATAAAAATAACAACTTAGATTTTCTGTCCAAATGCTCATTTTGCGGAAACGAACTTGAGCAAAATGATCTGACGATACTGGAAGAGCATGATCGCGGGACAATGTTCCATATTTCCTGTTCCAGGTGCGGAACATCCCTGATCTCAATTCTGTCCAGCAATCAAACAGGAGTTGTGAGTTTGGGAATGGCAACAGACCTGGATAGGGACGAGGTTAAAAATAAATTTTCGAAAAAAACCATCAGTGCCGACGAAGTTATTGATGTGCATGAGTTTATAGAGAGAGAGCGGGGCAATCTGATAGAATTAATAAAAAATAGTAAATAATTTTTAAACATTTGAGAGCCCCGATGGACACCTGCCTGCCGGCAGGTCGGGGAGGTAAAATGCAAAATAATGGAAAAAATAAAGTTAGACGCCAAGCTTAGGGAGGAAAGAGGAAAAAGGGTTAATAAAGGGAGAAAGTCCGGGCTCATTCCGGCGGTCACTTATGGCAAAGGCGCCGATCCGCAAAGCCTATGGGTGGATGCTTTGGAATTTGGACGCTTGATTAAAAAATCCGGCGAGAGTATCATTATAAATTTGAGTATCGGCGGAAAAAATGGTTATAATGTCCTCATTCACGAATTGCAGCAAAACCCGGTGAACGGAAGCATTTCCCATATTGATTTTTATCAGGTAAAAATGGACGAGAAAATCGAAACCGAAGTGGAGTTGGTCTTTATCGGTGAATCTCCGGCGGTCAAGGAAATGGGAGGAGTTTTAGTAAAGAGCCTCGACAACATTGAAATTTCCTGTTTGCCGGCCGATTTGCCATCCAGCATCGAAGTGGATATTGCAACCATCAAAACTTTTGATGATCATATTTATGTGAAAGACCTGAAAATTTCCAAGGGAGTTGAAGTTAAAGATGATCCGGAAACAGTAGTGGCCTTAGTCACTCCGCCGCGCTCCGAAGAGGAACTTAGCGAACTTGAAGAGAAAGTGGTGGAAGATGTGACGAAAGTCGAAGGCGTGGTGAAAGAAGAGCCGGCTATCGAAGGAGAAGAAAAGTCCTCCAAGGCGGATAAACCTGCTCGTCCAGAGGAGAAAAAAGAAAAAAAGGAATAGCTTGATTTGGCAAAAGACCCCCCGATGGATATCGGAGGGTTTTTGCTTGTTGACAGGCCTGGTTCGAAATGTGGTATAATGTAACAACTATGGAAAATACTATAAAAAGGAAACACATTCTGCTTGTTTTGATTGTGCTTTTTGTGTTTCTTAATTTTCTGCCACGGATTCCGACGCGAGCCGCTGATGACGCGGAGGATATTCAGGAAAAAATAGAAAACATCGAAGAGAAAAAAGAAAAAACAGAAAAAACATTGCAATCCGCGCAACAGCTTCTTAATCAAAATGTTGCCCGGGTAAATTATACGCAAAGCCTGATAAAAAAATCTGAAACCGAAATTTCCAGAAAAGAAGCAGAACTTAACAATCTGAACAGCCGGCTGGAGCTTAATAAGGTTATTCTTCAGGAATTTTTGCGCGAAGTTTATTACAGTGATACAGAGGATCCAATTGTCAAACTGGCGATGACCAGCAATAACCTCAATGATTTAAGTGAAAACGTCGATAATCTTATCAGCGCCAAAGAAAAGATACTTTTTCTCCTGGATGACATATATGATTCGAAAAAGGAAATAGAAAAAACTAAGGAAGAATTGGCGGACAAAAAAGAAGATCATGAGAAATTATTAAATGTTCAGAGGGGGGAACAGGCCGCTATAAAAACGGATATCTATGAAGCGCAGGCCGATCTTTCTGAACTGAACGCTAAGTTAAGCAAGTTGCGCGGCGAACTGGCGTCCTTGCTGGGCGGCAGCATCAGCACAAAAAATATTGTGGATGCCGCGAAATATGCCAGCAAGGTTACCGGAGTGCGCAAAGATTATCTCTTGGGCGTTCTGGTCGTAGAATCCAATCTGGGCAGATATACCGGCGGATGTACATTTTCACAAAGCAGAATGAGCAGTTATCGCGCGGAAATTTTCAAAAATATCTGCAAAGACCTCGGATATGATTATAAAAAGAAAAAAGTTTCTTGTCCGCCTTCAGGCTATAAGGGAACGGGAGGCGCGATGGGCGTCGCGCAATTCATGCCGGACACCTGGGGCGATCCGGATGGAAGTCCGCGCGGTTACATCCCCAGCATTACTTCGGTTACAGGGCACAATCATCCGGATCCCTGGAGCCTGATTGACGGCGTGGTGGCAATGGCGCTCAAGCTGGCCAAGGTCGAGGGCGTTACTGAACACAAAAAAAGCGCGGAGGCCAAAGCCTATTGCGTTTATTTGGCTGGCGGGAACTGGCAGGCCTATTGCGATGATAAAGGAACCAATTATGGCAAGCTAGTTTTATACTGGGCGGATAATTACGAACAAAAGCTGAGTGATTAACAATGCCTCCTGCCTTGAGTTTTTCCGCAATTTGAAATATAATAGTTAATATGGAATATTTCGAAATTCAGGGCGGAAAGAAGCTGAAAGGAGAGATAGACGTGAGGGGGTCTAAAAATGCCACTACGCCTATTTTGGCCGCGACTTTGCTTACCCGGGAAAAATGCGTTATTTCTAACATTCCTCTGATCGAGGATGTTTTTCGGATGCTCGAAATTTTGGAAAGCCTAGGCGCGGAAATAAAGCGGCTGGGAGAAAGAAAAATTTCAGTGCAGGCAAAGAATATTCAGCCGGAAAAAATTGATGTTGAAAAAGTAAAACTGCTTAGGTCGTCTATTTTGCTCTTGGGACCGCTGTCGGCAAGATTAAATCAATTCAAGCTTTATCATCCCGGCGGGTGCGTGATTGGCAGGCGTCCGGTAGGCACGCATTTCCGGGCGCTGGAAAAACTGGGAGTGAAAATTAGCCAGGACGGAAAAAAATATAATATTGACGCAAAAAATAAAAAAGCAGGGAAAGCAGTTTTAGGAGAAATGTCAGTGACAGCCACGGAGAACGCGATGATGCTGGCCGCGGGACTGCCTGGAAAAACAATTATAAAAATAGCGGCGTGCGAACCGCATGTCGAAGATTTGGGAAAATTTTTGGTTTCGATGGGTGCTAAAATCAAAGGACTGGGTACGCATACGCTGGAAATTATTGGAACAAAAAAATTACAGGGAGCGAAACATGCGATTATTCCGGATGCCAATGAAGCGGCGACATTTTTGATTTTAGGAGTGGCGACCGGAAGTCCGATAAAAATCAAAAACGCGAGAGAAGAGCATCTGGATCTGGTCTTGGAGAAACTCAAAGAGTTTGGGGCGGATTTTAAAATAAGTAAAAACTATATTGAAGTTATTCCGGCTAAAAAATTAAAAGCAGCGGCGAAAATTGATACGCGAACATATCCTGGAGTGCCGTCGGATGTACAGGCGCCATTTGGGGTTTTGGCCACGCAAGCAAATGGCCGGACATTGATTCATGATTCCCTCTATGAAGGCAGATTTAATTATGTCCGCGAGCTCGAAAAAATGGGCGCCAACGCCAAAGTGCTTGATGTGCATCGGGTCATGATCGAAGGGCCGGCGAAGTTGAAAGGCAAAGTTATCCAAAGTTTTGATCTGCGCGCCGGCGCGTCTTTAATAATTGCAGCTCTTTTAGCGAATGGCAAAACGATAATCAAAGATATTTATCAAGTTGACCGCGGTTATGAAAAAATTGAAGAAAGATTGCAAAAATTAGGCGCGGAGATAAAAAGAGTTAAGAAATAATTTTATGCCGATGTTTGTGCGGAAAATCGGGATCGATCTGGGAACAGCCAACACGCTGGTGTTTATTCCTGGCCGCGGAGTGGTCGTGAACGAGCCGTCAGTGGTGGCGATTTCTATTCTGGATAATAAAGTTTTGGCCGTGGGCAACGATGCCAAGGAAATGCTGGGGCGCACGCCGGATACGATTATGGCCAGCCGGCCGATGAAAGACGGGGTGATTGCTGATTACCGGATTACCGAAGCGATGCTTAAATATTTTATCAACAAAGTCAGCGGCAAAATCCGCCTGGTTCGCCCGGAAATTATGATTTCCATTCCGGCGGGAGTAACTTCCACGGAAAGAAGGGCGGTGATTGATGCGGCGGTGCGCGCGGGAGCCAAGGCGGCGTATGTGGTCAAAGAACCGGTGCTGGCGGCGATCGGCGCGGGCATCCCGATCAATTCTCCGGCAGGAAATATGATTATTGATATTGGTGGCGGAACATCGGAAGTGGCAATCATATCTCTTGGCGGTATTGTGGCGGCGCACAGCGCGCGCGTAGGCGGGAACAAATTGGATCAGGCGATTTCAGATTATATCAAAAGAAAACACAGCCTCGCGATCGGGGAGCGGACAGCCGAAGAAATTAAAATTAAAATCGGTTCAGCCATCGCGCAAGTCAAAGAGGAATATATGGAAGTGCGCGGGCGCGATCTCACTGGCGGACTGCCGAAAACGATAAAAATTTCTTCTAATGAAATTACGGAAGCTATGCAGGACGAGTTGCGCGAAATTATCAACGCCATCAAAAAAGTTTTGCAGGATACTCCACCGGAGCTGGCCGCGGATGTTATGGATAAGGGCATGGTGCTTTCCGGGGGCGGGGCGCTCCTTCGCCATCTTGACCAACTGATAACCAAGACTATTGAAGTGCCGTGTTATGTGGCGGAAGATCCGCTTTATTGCGTAGTGAAGGGCATTGGAATTGCTTTGGATAACTTGGATGTGTATAAGAGGACAATAATGCTATCGAAATAATATGTTGATTAGCATTGACGCTTCTCGCGCTTTTTTAAAACAACGCACGGGAGTGGAGGAATATTCTTATCAAGTTATCAAAAACTTGAGAGATAAATTAAACAATGATCAGGCTTGCCTGCCGGTGAAGCAGGTTGTTTTATATTTACGCAAAAATCAAACCGTAGATTCAAAATTGCCGGAGAATTGGAAAATAAAAATAATTAAATGGCCATATTTATGGACGCAAATCGGGCTTAGTTTAGAAATGTTATTTCATCCAACGGATGTCTTGTTTGTGCCGGCGCATACAGTGCCGATTATTCACGCAAAAAATACAATCGTAACAATTCACGGTTTGGAATATGAATTTTGTCCCGAGGCGTATTCTTTTTGGGCAAAGCTATATATGCGCTGGTCGATCAGGAATTCGTGCAAATGGGCAAGGACGATCATATCAGTTTCAGAGAATACTAAGAAAGATTTAATGAGGCTATATAAAGTGCCGGAGGAAAAAATCAAGGTTGTTTATGAAGGGTACGATCGAAAGTTCAAATTTCAAAGTTCAAATTTCAAATCAATTTTAAATGACAAAATTTCAAAACCATACTTGCTATTTGTTGGCAGACTTGAGGAAAGAAAGAATATTATTGGGATAATTAAAACATTTGAAATTTTAAAAGAACAATATAAGATTCCGCATAAATTGGTTTTGGCAGGGAAGTTCGGCTATGGCAAAGAAAAAATAGAGGCCTCCGTAGAGGATTCTAATTTCAGAGAGGATATTGTTTTGCCCGGCTATGTGAGTGACGAGGAAAAATGGGAACTTTTGAAAAACGCGGATGTGTTTTTATTTCCGACATTTTATGAAGGATTTGGGATTCCAATTCTGGAAGCGCAAAGTGTTGGTGTGCCGGTGGTGGCGGGGGATAATTCATCTATTCTGGAAGTGGTTTCTCCAAGAGCCGAGCTCTTGGAATTCCAAGAGCTCGGCTCTAGGATGCCTAGATATTCTGCGATTTTGGTTGATCCTCACAATGCCGAACAAATTGCCGATGCCACCTACAAATTGATTTCTGACAAAGTCTTGAGAGATGATATAATAAAGAAAGGCTATGAAAATGTGAAGCGATTTAGTTGGGAAAAATGCGCCGGTGAAATAGCTGAAATTTTAAAAAATGACACAAAATAAGGAATTAAAAGTAGCGATAGTCCACGACTTTCTGGTCCAGTATGGCGGGGCGGAGAGGGTTTTGGAGGTGCTCTGCGAGATGTATCCGGAAGCGCCGATTTATACTTTGCTATATGACAAGGAAAAAATGCGGGGGAAATTTCAGGAGCAGGAAATCCACACATCATTTCTCCAAAAATTTCCGCGCTTTTTGCGCCAGAGATATAAATATCTTCTGCCGCTGATGCCGACCGCGCCGGAAGTTTGGGATCTGCGCGATTTTGATTTGGTTATTTCCAGTTCGGGCGTTTGGAGCAAAGGGATAGTTACGCGCCTCAATACCATCCACATTTCGTATCTGCATAGCCCGATGCGCTTTGTGTGGGATGCCAACAGTGAATATCTGCGCGGACAGAAAAAGGGAATATTCACGAATTTTTTTTCACGGATACTGCTCAACTATATCCGCGTCTGGGACAAGGTGGCGGCTGACCGGCCGGATTATATTGTTGCCAACTCAAGATACACGCAAGAGAGAATCAGGAAATACTACGGGAGAGAAAGCGCGGTGATTTATCCGCCCGTATATATCCCGCAACCTGTAATCTATAACCCACAACCCAAAAAGAGTGAAAGATATTTTTTGGTAGTTTCCAGGCTTTCACCTTACAAAAATGTCGATAAAATTGTCGAAGCTTTTAACAAGCTGGAATTGCCATTAGTAGTGATTGGCGAGGGGAGCCAGGATAAGTATCTGCGGAAAATTGCCGGCAAAAATGTCCAGATTTTAGGCTGGCAATCAGACGCAAAAATAGCCGATTATTATTCGAAAGCTGAAGGATTTGTTTTTGCGAGCGTGGACGATTTTGGCATAACTCTGGTTGAAGCGATGTCCTATGGACTTCCGATAGCGGCTATTCAAAAAGGCGGAGCAATTGAAGTGATGATTGAAGGTAAAACCGGCGAGTTTTTTGACGAAGCCACGCCGGAAGTAATCGCCGATGGCGTGAGAAGAGTAATAGAAAATTTTGGAAACTACGACAGAGAGTTTATTGTTAACAGAGCGAAAGAGTTTAGCAAAGAGAGGTTTGTGAGGGAGTTGGGAGAATATATAAGTTCTGTAATTACAAAATCCAAAATACAAATATCAAATCAAACCCAAAATCCAAATTATAAAAATTTTGAAATTTAGTCATTTGAGCTTGATTTGGAATTTGAGCTTTGAAATTTAGATTTAAAAATATCATGAATATTATAGAACATAGCAAAATTACCAGTCTTTTGAACAAGAGTATAATCAGAGGCACTATAAGCCAGGCTTATCTTTTTTCCGGTCCGGAGCATCTGGGGAAATTTACCGTGGCGCTGGATTTTGCGGGAAGGCTTGTCGGCGGCAGCATGGAAATAAATCCGGATTTGATAATTATCAAGCCGGAAGTGGAGGAAAAAAAAGGAATTATTAAAAAATGGGACATCAAAATTGAACAAATCCGGGATTTGGCCCATAAATTAAGCTTGATGGCCGCCGGCGGGAAATATAAAGTAGCTATTATTGACGATGCCGACCGCCTAAACAAAGCCGCGCAAAATGCGCTGCTGAAAACCTTGGAAGAACCGAATGAAAAAATAGTTTTGATTCTGATTTCGCAAGACAATAAAAAACTACTGGCAACGCTCAAGTCGCGCTGCCAGCGGATCAAATTTGGCCCGGTTTCCAGGGAAGTTTTGGAAGAAAATATTCCGGCGGGCGAAAAAAACAGGGAAGAGTTGATCTTCTGGTCGCTAGGGCGCCCCGGGCTAATGCTGAAGCTTATGCAAGATAAAAACGCGCTTGATTTCAGGATTCAAGCGGTGGAAGAATTAAAAATAATTATGGATAAAAATTTGGCGGAAAAATTGGCCATCGCGGAAATCCTGGCAAAGGACAGCCGGGAAGCGGTTCAAAAACTCAATTTGTGGACCGTGATTTTGCGCGAAAATTTATTAGGCAGAAGCGCTTTGGGGCAGAGCCAGCAAAAATGTTTCAAGATTATTGAAAATATCGGAAAAAGCCTGGAGCGGATAAAAGAAACCAATTCGAGCGCCCGGCTTATTTTAGAAAACTTATTTTTACATTTTTAATATGGTAAGACACAAGCCAAGATACTTGGATGCGGCGGGATGCCGCTCAATCCGCGGGCATAAGCAAATAATTTTCAGGAGCTCCAAAAAATCAAAATTTACTAGAACAGGCAAATTTTTTTATGGCCTGATTATTTTGGTTTTTCTGGGCGCAATCATTTATTCCATATTTTTTTCCCAATTTTTAGCGGTAACTAAGATAGAAATCAGTGGAACAGAAAATCTTGATCCGGTGGAAATCCGCAAAATTGTTGAAAACGAAATAAGCGGAAAGTTTCTGAATCTTATTCCGCGCAATAATATTTTACTGGCCAGTAAAACGGCCATTGAAAAAAATATTTTGGAAAAATATAAATACGCTGAAAAAGCGGAGATAAGAAAAGAATTTCCCGACAGCCTGATGATCGGAATAAAGGAAAGAAAATTCAGCTCAATTCTTTGCAGCGCCGGAAGTTGCGCCGTAGTGGATAGCAATGGCATGGCTTTTGCTAAAGCCGATTTTGAAAAAAACGAGCTTGGCGAGAGCAGTTTGCTGATTCTCTATGACGATGGAAATAAAAATTTTGCGCTGGGAAAAATTGTTTTTGACCAAAATTATATAAATTATCTGCTAGGCATCAGGGAAAAAATGAAAAGCGAGCTGGGCGTGGATATGGAGCGCGAACTGCGCACGCCGCAAATCGCCTCCGGCGACATTCGCGCAAAAACTGCGGAAGGCTGGTTGATCTATTTTGATAAAGGCATTCTGCTCGACAGGGAGATTGGCATGCTCAAAATAGTTTTGGAAAACAAGATAGATCAGGGACAGCGGAGCGAGCTCGAATATATTGATCTGCGTACGGATAACAAAATATATTATAAATTCCGCAACAGCGAAGAGCAGGCCGCCGACCAGCCTGCTCTTTTAGAAGACAAAAAGAATTAGTTGCCGTTTGCCGCAACGGCTTCTTTCGGTGTTATGTTATAAATCAGAATTGAAGTGCCGACTTGAAAGTCAGGCTTTTTGTTTTTTAGCCAGCGATAGCTTTCTTTGTCCGGCTTGGTTTTGTCATACAAACTGCCCATCAGAAAGTTGGTGGAAATGGCATACCAGCCGGCTTCAACCGGGCGCTTGGAATCCCACCACATCAGATATTTGTCGCCAATATAGGTTTTAATGTCCCCGCCGCCAAAATAATCCACGCGGATAGTTCCAATGTCCGGATGATCGTCCAAAAATGAACGCAATCGTTTCAAATCCTGGCCCCAGTCAGCATTGGAATCGGTAACGAAGCGGTAGCCGTTTTTGGGACCGCCAACTGATTCGTTGAAATAGGACATATAATTGGGGAAAACCGCCACCGTTTCAACGATCAAATAGGCAACCAGAAGGAACACGGCTGAAGAAAAAAATAATTTGCCTCGGGTCGTTTGCCTGTTTTTCAAAAACTCGCTGATATTTTTGGCGGTGAGGATGTAGAGAAAGGGAAGAATAGGAAAAAGATGGCGGAAACCGATATTCAAATTTCCAGTGATGCTCAAATAGCCGTATAAAAACACAAACAAAACCATGGAAAATTCAGTGATATGGATGCGGAGATAATGGGAAATATTGCGCGCGGTATATTTCCAAAAGTTTTCAAAAGATTTTACGAAAGTCCGGCCGAATTTAAACAAAGCTAAAAATAGCGCGCCAAACATCAGGAAGAGCAGAGGGACAGGCTCTTTAATCATAAAAACAGTTGGAAAATATGCCCGGAAAGCCGTGCTGGAAACCTGGCCCATAAAATAAGCGCCGTTGCCGCCGGCCACGCGCCGGAAAACATAACCGATGCCGATGCCATATTCAGTAAGGGGGCGAGTGAGCGAGTTAGCGTTTAATTGATGGAGAAATTTATTGAAATAAATATCCTTCGCGCTCTCGGCGCTGGCCGCGGAGAAATTGGCTTCAATCACGCGCGCGACAGTATCTTGCCGCATATTGAATGAATTGGCCGCGTAGACAATCCAGACAACCACAAGCGACGCGAAAAAAACAACCGCGCCCTTGCCGATATATTCTCCCAATTTTTTGAGCCTGAAAATAAAGTTGCTTTTTTCTGCGGCAGTTATTTTAATGGCCAGCGGATAGAGAATTGTAATAAGTCCAAAGATAGGCAGAGCGGTGATGAAAGAAAATTTGGCCAATTGCAAAAGTCCCAGAAAAATTCCGGCAAAAATTACATTTTTCCAGGCCGGGTATTTTATAAATTTAAGGTAAAAATAAAAAGAAAAAACCATAAAGGCTGCGATTCCCAGGTCGGTGGTGACGAAATGATTGTGGCCGAGGATATTGGGATCAAAAGCGTAGAAAAGCAAAGCCAAAATTCCCGCCTGGATGCCGGCGATTTCACGCCCCCATTTGAAAATGAAAAATCCCAGCAGAAGCGAGAGCAAGATTATAGGAAAGCGCGCCCAAAAAATAATCTTGTCCGGATTGTTGCTGGCTTGGTAAAGCAAATACCGTCCGGCCGCCCACTGTCCCTCGTCCCATTTCCCCGGCAGAGTTCCCGCCCAAAAAGGCTGGTTGGCGTCGAAATTCAAATTCAAAAACAAAAGCGGCAGGCCGGCGAGGTCTTTAATCAGCGGCGGATGTTCAGGATTAAGCCGGATTTCATGCTGGGTGACATAGGAATAAGCCGCGCCGATATGGGCGGTCTCGTCAAAAATAGCGCTGTCGTTTTTAGCGTTCAAAACCGAAACAATGAACATAAAGCCCAAGGTCAGAGCGACAATCAGTTTGTAATTTTTTTCTAAAAAGATAGACATATTATTTTAAATTATTTTAGGACATAAAAACTTAGTCCGGCATTGTCCTTAAATTCTTGCAATTCCAGTTTGGGGAATCTTTTTTGCAAACTGGCAATTACCTCGTTATTGCGGTCAATCATAATAATCGCGAAATTCTTTTTTGGGTTGATCCGGTTGATTTCTCCCGGATAATAGAAAGAAATATTAGCGAGTCTAGTGGTGAAAACTTTAATGGGAATACGCTGCATATTTTCCGCGATAACGAATTTTTCTTCTGTCGCGGGCAAGAGCTTCAGATAAGCAGCGGCTTCCATCAGGTTTTTTTGGAAAGCGCTGGCAGTCTCCGGTTTGTTGGTCCAAAAGTAAAAATATTTAACCGGGTTGAATATGCCGATGAAAACGAAGGCAGCGGCCACGAAGACCACCACAATTTTCCGGTAAAAAGCGCTGCGGTCGGAGGACATTTTCAAAATATAATCGAAAGCCAGGGCGGAAAAAATGAAAACAACCGGCAAAGTGCCGATGGAACGCAGGGCATGCGGATTGCCTTCAGCAGTCAGAAATTCCGGCGCGAGCATGATGAAAAACCAGGCTAAAAGAAAAACATAAATATCCAATCTCGGGTCGCGGATTTTTTGGAAAATTCGCAGATATATCAGGCGAAAAAAACGAATGAAAGCATAAATAAAGCCGAAAAGAAAAGCAATACCGGTAAGGAAATCTAAAAGAGGGTAAGGCGGATAGTTGTGGCGCCAGTTTTGGTCGCCCCAAAAATTATATTTGGCGAGGCTTAAGCCAAAGCTTCGCGAGAAAGTTTCAAGTAAGTGTCCCTTGTTGACTTCCGGGGACATAATGGAAATTGAAGAAGATCGCGATTCCATATATTCCGGATGGGCTATGAAAAACGTATACAACATTGGCGCGGCAGCTATGGCGGCGAAAAGAATAAAAACCAAAATTTTCTTCCAATATTCCCGGATGAAATTTGGTCTTGAGATTAAAAAGGAAATTAGGGCGACAACCAGGATGGCGGGTGCGATGCGAAAAGCGATGTAAGTGTGAAGTCCTAGGCCGAAAATAAAGCCGCCAAGGGCAAAATCAGTCCATTTTTTGGTACGCAGACCTTTCCAGAGAAAATAGAAGGCGAAAACCAAAACGAAGGGGAGCATAATAGCGCGAAAACCAATGCGGCTGAAGTTGATGGCCCAATAGCCGACGGAAACTAAAAAGGCGCTAAAAAGTCCGACGCGGGTGTCGAAAAGTTCCCTGGCCAAAAGAAAAACGCCGAAAATTGTCAGCGTTCCAAACAGAATAGAGGGCAATTTTAAAGCCAAAACATTTACGCCGAAAAGCATCAGGGAAAGCGCCTGGATGTTTATGAATAGTCCTTCTCTTCCCTGGTTGGCAGGATAAAACCACTGGAAATCGCCGGGGGAAATAGCGCGCAATGCGTCCTCGCCATTGACCGCTTCGTCCGGATAAACTCCTGGCGGGGCAATGTCAATATTATCAAAGCGCAGGATGAACCCCAGCGCGACAATCATAAAAACAATAAACCAAATCCAAAATTTTTTGTTTTGCATATTTTTGTTTTTTTGGTTGTGCATTTTTAGTATACCACAAAAATTACTAGAGGAATAGTTATCCACAGGTGCCAGAAAAGGTATATTTGTGGTATAATCAAGACAGAATATAATTTCTTGAAGTTTTTGTATGGCAGAAGGATATAAACAAGCCACCTTAGAAGTCAAGGGCTTTGCTCGCGGCAAAGAAAAAAAATCGAAGATTATTTTGGTGCAAGGCAAGATCATAAACCGGGAACTAAGGATGTGAAAAAATCCGCTAGCGGCGAGCCTTTTAAACCGAAAGAAACTTTGAAAAACGATCCTATTTTGAAAGCGGAAAAAGAATTAGAGTTAGCCAGGGAAAAATATGTCGGTGCTAATTTTGAAACCGAAAATGCTTTGTCTAAAATCAGTAAATTTTTACACATGAAAGGTGATTTAGGTGACAAAGAAGCGCTTGATCTGAAACATGCCGAATATAGAAACAAATTAAATGAATTGCTTAGTTTAAAAATAGACGAGCTAAAAAGACAGAATCCGGGAAAAAATAAGATAGGCGAAAAAATAAATAAATTAGTGGAAAATTTCAATCTTAAAGAAGAAGCGGCTCTTCGCGGCGCCCGGGGCAATGCAGAGAAAACAATAGAATCATTTCGTAGCGCCATTGCCCTGAACAAAAGTTGGGAAGATATAAAAGACATGAGTTTTAGCAAGGCCACCGAGAAGATGAATTGGAGGGCTGACAAAAAGATGGAAGCTTTTTTCAAAGATATTAAAGAAAGGTTTGGCGATAGTGCCAGACCGGGGGCCAGTGAAACGCTGGAAAATTGGACGGAGAGAGTTTTTAAGTTAAGCAAATAATAAAACCATATGGCAGACGATTTAAAATCAAATTTGGAGCCGATTGAAGACGCGGATTTGAATTTAAAAAATAAATTTTTGGGAGACGCGGAAAAAAAGGCGGGGGGCGCGGAAAAAAAAGAGACCGGAAAGAAAGTGGAAAGTCTGGTATTCGGTGAAAAAGCGCCGGAAAGAAAAGAGGGCGCAGTTGAAAAGGAGGCGGCTTATTCCAAAATACTTTCCAAAGTAAAAACACCGACAGCGCCGGCTGACGATACGATCGCTAGCGATGCCAAGTCCACAAGCGCTGAAAGAAGCGCGGAGGCTAAAATTGAAAGACTGGTTCAATTGGCCACGCAAAAAGGCGTGATTCACGCGGTTAAAGTAGCGCGCCATTTGGATGATAATTATACTATGGATGAGTTCCATGATCGGCTGATGGCGGAAGAGTTGCACGACGCGCTGGTGAAGAAAGGCCTGATCAAGGAAATATAGAATAGCTCGCGAACAGTAATTTTCTCAAAAAATAAGATAAAAACAAAACTGTAATAAAAATGGCCAGTCAAGATTTGAATTTAATTTTAACTACACTGATTATAATATCAGCTACTATTTCGTTGCTTTCCGGAGCCTGGCTAGTCTGGCGCAGTTTTGTTGTTTTCCGCCTGCACATTAATCGCTCGCTGAATATGGATCTGGACATCATCCGGGTTTCGCGGGTTATTAAGCAAGGCAATGAAAATGAAAAGCAGGAAATGTGGAAGGAAGAAATCGGGGCCATGGAACAGCTGCTGACTTCGCTTTCGACTCTCAAGGAAAGGGGCGGAATTTGGCATCGACTTATGTATGACAACCCCTATATCTCTTTTGAAATTGCCAACTCTTCCAAAGATGAAGAAATTATTTTTTTTGTGGCTATTCCCAAAAAATTCACGGAGTCGGTGGAAAAACAAATCAACAGCTTTTTTCCCAATGCGTCGCTCGAAAAAGCCAAAGATTTCAATGTTTTTGCTCCGGGCAGTTTTACTGAAGCGGCCGTTTTGAAGCTCAAAAGAAAATATATTTTTCCCATCAAAACCTATGAAAATCTGGAAATTGATCCGCTCAATGCCATTACTAATGCGTTGAGCAAGCTGGATACGGTTGAAGAGGGCGCGGCCATTCAGTTGGTGTTAAAACCGGCCAAGCCCGGCTGGCGCTCTTCCGGCCGTTCCATTGCGCACAAAATGCAGCAGGGAAAAAGGCTCAAGGATGTGCATTCGAATTCATATGCGGCGAAAGTCAGCAAGGAAATCGGCAGCACTTTTTATGAAACCGTGGTGAAAACTAAAAAAGACGAAAGCAATCCGTTGGGGCCGAAAACGGTGCAGCTTACGCCGGAAGAGCAGGAGATGGTAAAAAGCCTGGAACAAAAAGCCAATAAAACCGGATTTAAAGTGAATATCCGTCTTATCGCGTCGGCCAAGACCCGGGAAAGGGCGCAGCAAATTCTGGCGCAACTGGAAAATTCTTTTTCCCAATATGAAAATGCCGACATCAATTGTTTTCAGGTCCAAAGCCGGATCAAAGACAAAGACATCGCCTATGATTTTATTTTCCGCAACTTCATCGAAGAGCAGGCGATGATTCTCAACACTGAAGAAATCGCGAGCATTTTTCATTTGCCGATTTCCGCTACCGAAACGCCGAAGATAAAATGGCTGAAAGCCAACTCGGCTCCGCCGCCGCTGAATATTCCGCAGGAAGGGATAAAATTAGGGCTTAATAAATACCGCGGAGTTGAGACGCCTATCCGGATTTCGGATGGCGACCGCCGAAGGCATATCTATGCTATCGGCCAGACTGGCGCCGGTAAATCCAATTTTCTCCAGGAAATGGCCAAGCAGGACGCGCGCGAAGGCAAAGGCTTTTGTTTTATCGATCCGCATGGAGACGCGATTGAAGATATTCTCGCTTCCATTCCCAAAGAAAGAGCGGAAGATGTTTTTATTTTCAATCCAGCGGATGTGGAACGGCCGTTCGGGCTCAATATGATGGAATATGACCCGGCGCATCCCGAACAGAAAACTTTCGTAATCAATGAAATGATCGGAATTTTCGACCAGTTATATGATTTGAAAACTACCGGCGGACCGATGTTTGAACAATATATGCGCAATGCCATGCTTTTAGTGATGGAAGATCCAGAGTCCGGTTCGACCCTGATGGAAATTCCGAAAGTTCTGGCCGATGAAGAATTTCGGAAACTGAAACTTTCCCGCTGCAACAATCCGGTGGTGGTGGACTTTTGGACCAAGGAAGCGGAAAAAGCCGGGGGCGAAGCGGCGCTGGCGAATATGGTGCCTTATATCACTTCCAAACTTACGGCTTTTATTTCCAATGATATGATGCGTCCGATAATCGCCCAGCAAAAAAGCACTATCAATTTCCGCGAGATTATGGACAACAAAAAAATCCTACTGATCAATTTGTCCAAGGGCAGGATTGGAGAAATAAACGCCAGACTGTTAGGTATGGTGGTAGTGGGTAAGATTTTAATGAATGCGCTTTCGCGGGTGGATGTTCCGGAAGAGCAAAGAACGGATTTCTATCTGTATCTCGATGAATTCCAAAATGTAACGACCAATTCCATCGCGCAGATTCTTTCCGAAGCCAGAAAATATCGCCTGTGTCTGGTTTTAGCCCATCAGTTTATCGGCCAGCTCAAAGAAGAAATTTCCAAAGCCGTCTTCGGCAATGTTGGCTCGATGGTATCTTTCCGCGTCGGCCCGGAAGACGCCGAGTTTCTGGAAAAACAATTCCTGCCGACTTTCACGGCTAATGATTTAGTGAATGTCGACAATTATAATTGTTTCGCGCGAATTCTTATCAACAATGTGCTGACTAAGCCTTTTAATATGCAAACCTACCCGCCGACCAGGGGCGACCAGAATGTCGCTAACGCGCTCAAAGAACTCTCGCGCCTCAAGCACGGCCGGGACAAGGACATCGTGAACCGGGAGATTATGGAACGGACAAAAATGAGGACACTTGGGGACTAAGTCCCCAAGTAGCTAAACAAATAAATTATTAAGTATGGAGCTAATAAAAAAAGATAAGCTGAGTCTGAGTATTAAAAACAATTACGATTATCCTTTTGAAATTTCAGAAAGCGGGGTATATTTCATTGAAATAGTCGCTAGCGCCAAAAGTTGGTGGCAAAATCTCAAAAGCTTTAAATCTTTTTTTAATGATGATGATTTAACTCTAAAAATAGATGCGATTGAATTTCCGAAATTAAATAAAAAGCGAGGGCTTTTCGATGGAGAGGTAGCGTGGAATGGGAATAATTTAAAAGGACTCCTTAAGACAAACATTTTTATAATCAATCTTAATAAAGGTAGTCACTTACTTAATTTTTTGGCGGATAAAAATCCAATTTTGGAAAGCATCGCCATATTTAAGGTTGATGAAGAAGAAATTAATTATCTTCCTGAAGAAAATAATCCAGCCCAAGATGGCGATAGAAGGCAATGGATGACAATAATTCCAATAAATGTATTCATAAAGAATTTAAATATCAAGGCTAGTGCAAAAAAATATCCGAAAAACATCGACGATGATGATATAAAACTTATTATCAATGGCGCTATTCAAAAAAACGAATCGGATAAACCGCATCAGAATTGGTTTTGGTGCGGTAGGATTTTAGACGGGTTGGAAAAAGAATTTAATCAAGAAGTTAATTTTGAGAACAAGCTAAATTATATAGAACTGTGGGCGGATCGAATGCCAGTATTGAGTGAAATTAAATTATCGCTTGATTTTCCGGAAAGCAATATAAAGAAGGGGAAAATAGCTTTGTATGAGGATATTATTGAATTCGTTGAATATGCGAATGTGAGGAGCGATTCAAATACTGGAAGCGAGATTATTTTTCAACTAAAAAACCAAAATGAAGTCGAAATCATTAAAGAAGTCGAAACAGGTGAAAATATCCAAAATTATTCAAACATTTGGCATAAAATCAGATATAAAGATATGGAAGGGTATATCCTCTCATCTTTTGTGGAAATTGAGGGACAGGAAAGAGAAAAAATTGTGGAAAAAATTAGAACGCAAGCGAAATCGCGCGGAATTGATGAAAATTATGCGATCGCTTTGGCTGGATGCGAATCGCGATACAAGCCATACGCGGTTTCTTTTAGCGGGGCGCTGGGAATTTTTCAGCTTACTGATATTGCCAGGGATCAGCTGAGGGAAAAACTCAATTTTGAAATTAGCGAGAAAGAAAGTTACAATCCGGATAAAAATATCGAAGCTGGGATTGTTTATTTGAAATGGCTTTTCAGAGTTTATAAGGGCGCCACTGATGAATATAAAAAAGTTACTGCGGCTTGGAATGCCGGTGGTAGCTTAATTCCGATTGAGGGCGCTATTAGTTTTGATAAGATTATCGATCCAGCAAAAAGGAAGGAAGTGCAAGACTTAGTGGATCGAGTGGAAAAAAACAGAAAAAGGAAGAATTGGAACTTCATATTATTTTCACTGATTCTAATCGGGATTTTTTCAATAAGCGCGGGTTTATATTCTACTGGAGAAAAAGAATTCGCAGCAGGAAAAGTTCTTGCGGCGCATAATTCAAGAGAAGAAATAAGATATAGCGATACTAAATTCAAATTCGATAATCCCTATCCGGAAATAAAATCAATCGTTGTTAGCGGAGAAAGTCCTCGGCCGACCGAATGGTATACAAATGTAGTGATTGAATATAAGGACGGCAGGATCGACAAAAAAAGATACTCCGGTTTTTTGGATAATGCTTATATGTTCAACATAATTTCTTTTACGAGAGAACTGGTCATAGCCAGGCAAGAGGGTAAGCAAATTTTGACTTCTATTTTGGCTTATGATCAAGAAAACGAGTCATTGGAAGATATCAAATTCATCCATTTGGACGGAAGGGAAAGTGGGGATCTTTGCTGTTCGTATATTATTTTAAAACCGTTTGCGAACGGAGTTCAATATGATGTGGCAGTTCTTAACTTAATGGGCAATCGCGATTCGGTGTATAAATATAACTTCTCAAATTCAGCAGAGAATGCTTTTGTGGAAGTAATTACTTGGTGACTAAGTCCCCAAGTAAAAAAGATTATGAGAAAAACAGAATTTGCCAATGATGAATATTATCATATTTGTAATCGGGGAGTTGATAAGCGAGAAGTGTTTTTAGATAATTTTGATTATTATCGTTTTCTTTTAAGTATGCAGGAATTTAACAGGACGGATCCTATAGGCAGCATATTTGAAAATAGCTTTCGAAAAGATAAAAAAATAAACTCACCAGTCTGGGGACGAGTTTCTGTCTATAAAATTGAAAAGTTAGTTGAGGTTGTTGCCTACTGCCTTAATCCTAATCATTATCATTTTATTCTTAAGCAGTTGAGCGATAATGGTATAAGCAAGTTTATGCTTAAGCTGGGCTCGGGATATTCCAGTTATTTTAACAATAAAACAAAGCGTTCAGGATCTCTTTTTCAGGGGCCCTTTAAAGCGATTCATATTAATTCTAATGAATATTTATTGCATGTTTCAGCCTATGTAAATTGTAATAGTGAAATTCATGGCGCCCACAAGGCTGATAATTATAAATGGTGCAGCTTTCCTGAATATATCGGGGAGAAAAAAGGAGGATTATGCAATAAAGAAATTATCCTGGGTCAGTTTAAAAACAAAGAAGAATATAAAGAATATGCCAGGACAGTCGCACGAGAAATGAAAAACAAAAAAGAAATGGAGAAATTATTGCTAGAATAAATCACTTGGGGACTTAGTCCCTAAGTGGGAGATTATGGAACGGACAAAAATGAAGCCGTTTGTGGAAACTTCCTAGAGTCGAGCTCTAGGAGAGATATTTTGGCTTGTTTAAGCCACTCAAAAAGGTGGAGAAATGTGAAAACGCCCGTGAGAGGGCGTTTTTTTGATGTGAAATTATTGGCTTAGACTAAAAGACTTAATGGTGTTGGGAGTCGCGAAGTAGGCGGTGTTTACGGGTTCGTCGATTGCGAAGCCGCTGGCGTTGGCGATTTCGGCGTTGTAGTATTGCGCGAGGATGTTGCCGTTGATGTCGAGTTTGACGATGCGGGAATTTTTGGTGTCGAGGATATATAAATTAGCAGAATCTCTTTTAGTCCAAACTTTGGCGGGCGCGATTGGCGTGGCGGAAGTTTCCAGATTGAAATCCGCTTTTTTGCCCTTGAACAGTTTGGTGACAGTAGTGCCGTCGGCCGCGAAAATATTGTCGCTCAAGGCCACATTTGAAATTTTAGATAAATCGATAGAATCCTTGAGCCAGTTGACAGCTGTTCCAAAACCGCTGCCGGCGCGCGGGTAGCGGTAAATCTGATTATTTTTCCCGTCAATTAAATATAGATAAGTTAGATAAGTTCCGGCCGCGGTTATGTTGGAATTTTCCGGAATAATAATTGCATCCGAATTAAATTTTTTGGACACGGGGCTCCAGGAGGCCAGCTTATTTTCCGGGCTGATTAAAAAAATCAAATTCAAATCATCCATACCGGCTGCCAGTTTTGTTTTTCCAAAATCCGGCGGTAGGGCAAATTTTTCCTGGCTTTCCAAGTTGATAATTTCAGTTTGTGTGAGTCCGAAAAACTTCCCGCCCAGATTTATAACCCCGGAAATATTTTCTCCGGCCAGAACTGAATTTAAATCTGCGACGCGCGCGACATTTTTATCCCGCGCCAGCGGCACAATAATTGGAGCCTCGGCTACCGGCTGGACATTTTTGCTTTGGATATTTTTTTGAATCCTCATGGCGATCAGCGGCACAAAAACAATAAAGAGAATTATCAAAATAACATACAGGCGCTGCTGATAATTCAGGCGGGCGTTTATTTTTTTGAGGCGCGAGAGGCTGGGAAGCAAAAATAGACCGATTTTTTTGAGGCTGGATATGGCGGAAAGAGCGCTAAGGCTAAACCTTTTTAAATTCTTAAGGTTTAGCCTTTTTTTCTCGGGAGTAATTGTTTCGTCAACAACGGTCGGAGCAGTTGGAGCTGAAATTTTCGGACGCGGCCGGGGAATATTTTTTACCAGGCCGGCCAAAAAGCGGAAAAGAACTTTGGCCAATTTAATAAATTTTTTCCAGAAAGCGCCTGCCAATTCCGAAGTCACGAGAAAAAATTCAGCGAATCTTTTTTGTTCCGGCATAACTTTTTCCGCTTCTTTGATATAGATATGATTGGTTTTTTCCGCGGCATTCCCTGTGTCTTCTCCGGAAAGCTGAAGTTGGGACGAACCATCTGATTCTGGAGCATTTTTGGTTTCATTTTGGCTTGACTGGCTGGATTTTTCGGATCTCGAAAAGGCCGCCGAACTAAAAGCATTTACCGGATTCTTTTCGACATAAAATGGCTGATAGGTTTCTTCTTTTTCTTTCAAATCAACGACCAGCACGGCTGCCCTTTCCAATTCATTGCCGAGAGCCGTTTTCAGGAATTGAATAAATTTTTCTCCTGTAAAGCGCAAAGCGCTTTTCTTTATTTCTTCCGGAGAAAAAATGGCAAAAATTGCATCAGTGGTAATGATTATTTTGTCCATATCCTCCAGTCGGCCGCTAGAGATATTCACGAAGGTTTTGAGCGGATGCGGCTCGCTCTCTGTTGAAGCCAGTCCCTCACTGATGTCGGTGAAACTTTTGGAACGCAACAAATAGGCAGTTGCCGTTCCGGCCTGCGATAAATAGAGATTGTTTCTTTCAATGACGGCGACTAGCGCGTTAATTTTTCCAATCCAGTTGATATTGCCATGCTCCGCCAATTTTGAAAGAGCCAGGTTGGCTTTGTGCAGGGCCGCTTCAAAGCTTTCTACTGCTCCGCGCTTGGGGCGCGAAGAATATTCTTTTTTAAGAACGGAAATAAGGTAATTGACAATGTAGGAAGAATCTTCAGAAGTATCATTAATTTCAAAAATACCCAAAAGCGTTCCCAGATTTTGCTGAACGATGTTATCCGGTTCGTGAACGAAAATTTCAAAAAAGGGCCTGAGTTTTTTATTATTACAAACAAGAATGTTCTCGAAATATGGTTCCAGAACGGATGTTTTTTTGTCTAATTTCTTCTTAGCCATAATCGTATAGGATTGCCTCAATTATAGCACAATTGCCGGTTAAAAAGAATCACGAGGAAGTTCCGTTTTTGAGAATCTGGCGGGCCTGGTATTTTTTATAAACAGTAAGTATTATGAAAAAAATAGCGGCGGCCGCGAAAATTATCAAACCGGCGTATTTTATGTAATCGTTTATTTGCTCAAAAGCATAACCGAAAAAGTAGCCCATAATGACCAAAAAACTGCTCCAGACAATTCCGCCCGAAATTGAGCCAAAAAGAAACTCCCGGAATTTCATGCGCACAGTTCCAGCGGCGATAAAAGTAATCCAGCAGAGTCCAGTTGTCGATTTTACGGCGAAGATAGTTTTTTTGCCGTGGAGCGAAAAAAGTCTTTCCAGTTTGGCTACTATCTCTGGTTTGATCTTGAGAATTTTTTCGGCTTTAGCAAGCGCCTGCGTGCCTCCGGCATAGCCGATAGTGTAGAGGATAATATCGCCGATAATATCGCCCAGCATACTTAGAATAAAAACAAAATAAACATTGAAAAAACCCAGGCTGGCAGCGAAAGCGGCGAGGATGGTCGCGATCGGTCCCTCGACGATCATCAAAACCAGCATCGTCGGATAGCCGATGGTTTTTATATAGGAGAGAATATGCGGATCCGCGAGGTTTATGGAGCTAAACATCTTTTGTTATATTTTAGCATAAATTGGGAATAAAAAAAGCCAATGAAGCCGCCTTGATACGCTCGGGGCAGACAAAAGTTATCCACAGAGGGATACTTGACCCCGTTAGAAAAATAACAAAACGGCCTGTGGATAACTTTGAAGTTTGATTGTAAAAGTAAGCTTATTTAAGCTATTGTAGGCGCATTTTTCTAACGGGGTTGACAGTGATATATAGAGTGATATAATAACATCATAATAAACTAACCATAAAAAAATGGAACAATTAACATCAAAACAAAACACGGTTCTTGAAACAATTCGGGAGATTATTGACGCAGAAAAAGAAAATCCGACGACCTATCGCGTGCACAAATTCTTGGAAGAAAGGGGCGTGGAAGTTGGCAGCCTCAAAGGAACGGTGCAAGTGATTGAGGCGCTGGAGAAAAAAGATTTGCTCAAAAGGGACAAAAGCAAAAAAATCTATCTAGTCGAAAATGACAATTACGCCAATCTCGGAAATATTTTTTCCATTCCGATGTATGGCTTGGCTTCCTGCGGAGAGGCGCTGGCGTATGCCGAGGGCAATGTGGACGGGTATCTCCAGATTTCCGAAAGCCTGTTTCGCAAAGCCGATCCAGCCAAACTTTTCGCGGTGAAAGCGCTGGGCGATTCTATGGACAAGGAAGAAATCGGCGATGGCGATTATGTGGTATTTGAAAAATGCGAAGCGGGGGACGACTTTGAGGGCAAAATCGTGGTGGCGGTTATCAACGGTATGGCAACAATTAAAAGATACAAAAAACTCAAGCACGGCATCATCGGGCTTTTCCCGCAATCGCGAAATCCGATCCACCAGCCGATCTATCTCGACGAAACCGATTCCATCCTCATCGCCGGCATTTTCCGCAAAGTCCTGCCAGTGGCGTATGTGAGTTTGTAAATCAAAAAGACTTGATTTGTGGTATAATTTATTAAAGAACAAGTAACTGTTTATATGAAGACAAAATTAAACAAAAATAAAAAAACTGTATTGGAGCTTTGCGCTGGTGGAGGCGGCCAATTTTTAGGATTAGAAGAGGCTGGGTTTGATTGCGTTGGGGCTGTAGAGATAGAAGAAGAATATTGTCGCACTTTGAATTACAATAGGCCGGAATTAAATGTTTTAAATCATGATTTAAAACATTTTAACGCAAAAAGTTTTTACGGAGTTGATTTGGTCGCTGGCGGCGTGCCTTGTCCGCCATTTTCGATCGCCGGAAAACAACTTGGCCAAAAAGACGATAGGGATTTATTTCCGTATGCTTTAAAAATAATAAAACAAACTAATCCAAAAGCAGTTCTGCTTGAAAATGTTCCTGGCTTGGCTTCAGCAAAATTTGAAACATACCGAAAAGGTATCCAACAAAAGCTAGCTGAAATGGGCTACTGGTCAGACTGGAAAATATTAAACGCATCAGATTTCGGAGTACCGCAATTAAGACCCCGATTTATTTTAGTTGCCATAAAAAATGAATTGAGCAATAATTTTGAATGGCCAAAACCTATTTTAAAAAAAATTACGGTTGGAGAAGCGTTATTTGATTTGATGCTAGAAAAGGGCTGGGTTGGAGCACATAAATGGTCAAAAAAAGCAAATAGTGTAGGCCCAACTTTGGTGGGAGGATCAAAAAAACATGGCGGCCCTGATTTAGGACCTACCCGAGCACGACAACAATGGAAAAACCTATGGATTGATGGTTTGGGCATTGCTGATTCTGCGCCAGAAAAAAAATTTCCGGAAGATGGATTACCGAGATTGACAGTACGAATGGCTGCTCGTATCCAAGGCTTTCCCGACTCGTGGCACTTCCCAAGTCGAAAAACTGCAGCATATAGACAAATTGGTAACGCTTTCCCCCCTGCAGTTGCAAAAGCAATAAGTATTCAAATTCTAAAAACTATTTACTAATATGATTAAAGAAAAAAGTAAAGGCTCAAAGCAAAAAATTCTTGATTTTCTACTTAAAAATATAGGGAGAGTAATAAGCTCAAAAGAAATCCAAGAAGCTTCGGGTTGGGCCGCGGAATGGGCGAGGCGAGTAAGGGAGTTGCGTGATGAACAGGGATATCAAATTTTATCACACAAAGATCGTGCTGATTTAAAACCAGGACAGCATATCTTAATAAATGTTAAACGAAAACCTGCTTTTGCTCGTAGCATTTCCAAGGAAACAAGAGCAATAGTTTTGGAAAGAAATGGTTTTACTTGTCAAAGCTGCGGTTTGGCGGCTGGTGATTTGGATCCATTCCACAAGGGCAGAACAATACGTTTAGCTATGGGCCATGTCGTTGATAAATCAAAGGGTGGCTCAGACACGCCTTCAAATTTAAAGGCCACTTGTACAAATTGCAATGAAGGCTTGCAAAATGCTGCATTGCCAAAACCCGATACGATTCAGCTTTTGGCGCAAATCCTTTTCGGTAATTTTATCCCTTCTTGCAAATGTGAAAATCAATGAGAATAATGTATGAACCAAAAAACCGCGTTGGAAATCTTAAAGCTGGGGCATAATGTTTTTTTGACCGGAGCGGCGGGAAGCGGGAAGACATATCTTCTGAATCAGTTCATAAATTATCTAAAAAACAGCGGAGTCAGCGCGGCGGTAACGGCATCCACCGGCATCGCGGCCACGCATATGAACGGCATCACAATCCATTCGTGGTCGGGTTTGGGCATCAGGGATAAAATTACCGAAAAGGATTTGCGCAAGCTTTCCCGCAATCAGCGCGTGCAAAGACGGATGGAAAAAACCAAGGTTCTGATTGTTGACGAAATTTCAATGCTCCACGCTCATCAGCTGGATAATGTGGATAAAATCTGCCGATTTTTAAAAGATGAGCCGTTTATACCCTTTGGCGGATTGCAAGTTGTGCTGTGCGGCGATTTTTTCCAGCTTCCGCCGGTGCAGAAAAATAGAAATGAAGAAACGAATTTTGCTTATGCTTCTCGAGTTTGGCAGGAAATGAATTTGAAGATATGCTATTTAGAAGAACAGCACCGCCAAAAAGATGATCGCATGCTGGAATTGCTCAACGACATCCGCGGCGCCAAAGTCGGCGAAAAAACCTGGGAAATAATTTTATCGCGTGAAAATAAAGAAATTTTCGGGATTGATCAGCCGACAAAACTTTTTACGCACAATGTCGATGTTGACGGGATCAATAATCGCGAGCTGGGAAAAATCAAAGAAAAATCACTGGGCTACGCGATGCGGGCCAGGGGCAATAAAAAGCTAGTTGAATTTCTCAAACAAAGCTGTTTAGCGCCGGAAAAATTAATTCTCAAAAAAGGCGCGCGCGTGATGTTTGTCAAAAATAATTTTGATGAAGGCTATGTCAATGGCACGGTCGGCAATGTCATCGGTTTTTTTCCGGAAAACAATTTTCCGATAGTCAGAACTTTGCAGGGGCGAAAGATAATCGTTTCTCCTGCAGTTTGGGAAGTGCTGGAAGACGATGTGGCGCTAGCCAGAATCAAACAGATTCCTTTGCGCCTGGCTTGGGCGATTACGGTGCACAAAAGCCAGGGAATGAGTTTGGACGCGGCCGAAATTGATTTGGGAAAATCATTTAAATACGGCATGGGCTATGTGGCGCTGTCGCGCGTCAGAAAACTTTCCGGCATAAAGCTTTTAGGAATCAATGAAATGGCGCTGGAGGTAAATGAAAAAATATACGAGCTGGATCAAAAATTGATAATGTTATCAAAAGAAGTTGAGCGGGAAATTGAAAAATAATTCAGGGCAGCTGTGGATAACTTTTTGGCGGTGTTTAAAAATAGCTTTAAAACGGCTGTTTTTAAAACCCTTGACAAGGTTTGGCGGATTTTACAATTGTGGTATAATAGTATTTACATACACAACATATTGTATATAAACTAAAATTTTTAGAAAAATCCATGAATTGTCCTTTTTGCAATCATACAGAAACCAAAGTCGTGGACTCGCGCGAAACGAATGAAGGAAAAATTACCCGCCGAAGAAGGGAATGCGAAAAATGCGGCGCTCGTTTCAGTACTTATGAAGAAGTGGAGCTTCTGCGCCTTACAGTTCTTAAAAAAAATGGGGAAAAGGTTGATTATGATAAGCATAAAATTGAAACCGGAGTGCGGCGCGCGCTGGTGAAACGGCCAATTTCCGAAGAGCGCATTGCTAAACTCTTGGGGGATGTGGAATATGAAATTCAATCCCTGGAAAAACCGGAAGTGATGACGCGCGAGATCGGAAAAATTGTGCTCAAAAAATTAAAAGATCTGGATGAAGTAGCCTATGTCCGTTTTGCGAGCGTTTACAAATCTTTCGGCAGCATTGAAAGTTTCAAGAAGGAGTTGGATATGCTGGAGGATAAATAATTTAAAATTTCTAAATATATCGGGGGACTAAAATAAATATGACAAAGAAAAAGATTGTAAATAAGGTTTACCCTGTTAAATCCGCTAAGAGCGGCTCCGCGAAGCGGGTATTTAACAGGGTTACGAAAGTTGTAAAAAGAAGCGGAAGTGTTGTTGATTTTGACCCGAAAAAAATCACCAAAGCGGTGGAAAAGGCTTTTGCGGCGACTGGCGAAGGCAGTAAAAAGGATGCTAAAAGAGTCAGTGAAAAAGTAACCCAGCTGCTGAATAAAAATTACAAAGAAGGCTATATTCCCGAGATTGAAGAAGTTCAGGATTTAGTGGAGCGCGTGCTCATGATTTTGGATTTTGAAGAAACGGCTAAGGCCTATATTCTTTACCGCGAACAGCACCGCAAAATCCGCGAAACGGAAGAATCTTTTTTGGAAGCGGTGAATCTGGTGGATAAATACATCCAGGAAATTGACTGGAAAGTGAAAGAAAATGCCAATATGGCTTATTCTTTGCAGGGGCTCAATAATTATGTCGCGTCGGTGGTGAGCGCCAAATATTGGATGAACAAAGTTTACACTAAGGAAATTCGCGAGGCGCACGAGGGCGGAGATTTTCATATCCACGATCTGCAATTGGTGGCGGCCTATTGCTGCGGCTGGGATTTGCAGGATCTTATCCGGCGCGGGTTCACTGGAGTTCCGGGGAAAGTGGCTTGCAAGCCGGCCAAACATTTCGGTTCGATTCTGGGGCAGATGGTGAATTTTATTTATACTCTGCAGGGCGAAGTGGCGGGCGCGCAAGCTTTTTCTAATTTTGATACATTACTGGCTCCGTTTGTCCGATACGATAAGCTGCCTTATGAAAAAGTAAAACAAGAAATCCAATCCTTTGTTTTTAATATGAATGTTTCGACGCGCGTCGGATTTCAGACGCCCTTTTCTAATATTACAATGGATATTGCCGCGCCTAAAACCCTAGCTAAAGAAACAGTGGTAATCGGCGGAGCTCCGCAAAAAGAAACTTATGGAGAATTTCAGGAAGAAATGAATATGATTAACCGCGCTTTTGCCGAAGTGATGACGGAAGGCGACGCGAGCGGGCGGATTTTCACTTTTCCGATTCCGACTTACAATATTGACAAAAATTTCAATTGGGCAGATAAAAAATTCGATGCCATCTGGGAGATGACGGCCAAATACGGCATTCCTTATTTTGCCAACTTTGTGAATTCTGATATGGATCCGGATGACGCGCGCTCAATGTGCTGCCGACTGCGGCTGGATAACCGCGAATTGCACAAGCGCGGCGGCGGACTTTTTGGCGCCAATCCTCTCACGGGATCCATCGGCGTGGTAACGATTAATATGCCGAGATTGGGCTATCTTGCTAAAAACAAAAAAGATTTTTTCACGCAGCTGGACAGGCTCATGGATCTGGCCAAGGAAAGTCTCGAGACGAAAAGAAAGATGGTGGAAAATCTGACTGAAAAAGGACTTTATCCCTACACCAAAGTTTATCTCGACGCCATCAAGATGCGCAGAAATGAATATTGGGCTAATCATTTTTCAACTATTGGCTTGGTGGGCATGAACGAAGCCCTGCTCAATCTTATTGGCAAAGATATTGTCTCTAAGGAAGGGCAGAAATTATCGCAGGAAATTTTGACGCATATGCGGGATAAAATGGTGAAATATCAGGCGGAAACCGGTAATATGTACAATTTGGAAGCAACACCGGCAGAGGGAACATCATATCGGTTGGCTAGAATTGATAAACAAAAATTTTCGGATATTATCTTTGCTAACGACGCGGCGGTCAAAAATGGCGGAGCCGAACCGTATTACACCAATTCTTCTCAGCTCCCAGTGCAATTTACGGATGATCTTTTTGAAGCGCTGGATATTCAAGACAGTTTGCAGACAAAATATACCGGCGGGACGGTGCTGCATGGATTTTTGGGTGAAAGAATGCTGGATATTGAAGCGACTAAAAAACTGGTGCGGAAAATTGCCGAAAATTATTCTCTGCCGTATTTCACTTTGACGCCAACCTTCAGTATTTGTCCGGCGCATGGATATATCGCCGGCGAACATTACACTTGCCCGAAATGCGTGGTGGAACAAAAGACCGAAATGTATTTCAAGGTCGGGGAAGAGGGGTTGCGCGTAAAAAATAAACAAATAAATAAATATTAAACAATCCCAGTTAAATAGTTTCGCTTCGCGAAAATTTAACGGGACAAGAAATATGGAAAAAAATATCTGCCATGATTGTGGAAAAAAACTGGAAAAAGGGGACGAATATGTCTTGTATGAAATAGTGGAGAAAAAATTTGTGAAATGCAAAGCTTGCCACCAAAAAGATCCCAAACTCAAGAATTTTCAAAAAGCGGAAGTTTATTCGCGGGTGGTCGGCTATATCCGGCCGGTGGAGCAATGGAACAAAGGCAAGCAGGCGGAATTTTGCGACCGCAAGGAATTTAAAATTGCTCCGGCTAAGGCGGGCAAAAAAACGGCGGCGAAAAGAAAGAAGAAATAAAAAAAGATAGCGCCCCGATGAAAATCGGGGCGATTTATTCAAGGAATATGATTTTAGGAGGATATCAAAAATTAACTCTCATTGATTATCCGGGGAAAATTGCGACTACGGTTTTTACGGTTGGCTGCAGTTTTCGCTGTCCATTCTGCCATAATCCTGAATTAGTTCGCAGTTCGCAGTTCGCAGTTCGCAGTGATATGGAAAGAGAGTTCTTTGGTTTTTTGAAAAAAAGAAAAGGCAAATTGGAGGGTGTGTGCATTACCGGCGGCGAGCCGACCATTCAAAAAGACCTCATTAATTTCGTTAAAAAAATAAAAAAACTTGGCTTTTTGGTTAAGTTGGATACAAATGGTACGCGGCCGGATGTTTTGAAAAAATTATTGGATGCAAAACTTCTGGATTTTGTGGCAATGGACATTAAAAATCAGCCGAAAAAGTATTTAAAAACGGTGGGAATAGTAGAGACGCAATTGAATGCGTCTATATTAGAAAGGATAAGATTAAGCGTAGATTTAATTATGCGCAGTAAGATTCCCTATGAATTTCGTACCACGGTGGTGCCGGGGATCCACAGCGAAAAAGATTTTGAGGAAATTGCCAAATGGATCAAAGGCGCGCGCGCCTATTATCTTCAGGAATATCGCGAAATAAAAATTCTCGATCCCAAGTTGAAGAAAAAAACCAAGGGCAAAACGATTGATTTGGAAAAAATAAAAAAGCAAATCGAAAATAATTTTGGTAAAATGGGAATACGCAGATGAGAATTTATATTAAAGTTTCTCCTCGCTCGTCCAAAAATGAGGTTACGAAAATTTCCGAAGGGGAGTATAAAGTCAAACTGACTGCGGCTCCAATTGACAATAAAGCCAATGATATGCTAATAAAAGTATTAGCGGAGTATTTTGATGTTGCCAAAAGTTGCATAAAAATAGCAGGTGGCAAATCAGCGAAAACAAAAATAGTAGATATATTCAAGTGACTAAATCTAAAATCTTCCTCATTTTATCTTTAAATTTTATTCTGGGAATTTTTTTAGCGTCCATTTTTAAATTGGATGCTTTTTTAATTTATGCGCTGGGTGTAATTTCCGTAATAATTGTTACACTGGGCTATAAAAATAAGATTACATTGGTGGCGGGGTTGGCGATTTTATTCTTGGTCATAGGGATCTGGCGGACGCAAATTGATTTGCAAAAAATCGCGCAAATTAATCCGGACGGGAAAAATATTTTTGGAAACGCGGTGGTCGCGAAAGAGCCAGAGGAAAAAGACAACTATAAAAATATAGTTATAAAAAGCGAAGATGACACGAGAATTTTATTGCGCGCGAATATTAACGCCGACATAAATTATGGCGATGAAATAAAAATAGAATGCGTATTGAAGATTCCGGAAAATAAGGATGATTTTGATTATCGAATGTATCTAGCTAAGGACAAAATTTTTTATCTTTGCCAGAATGCCAAATTCGAAAAAACCGGAAATAATTCTGGGAACAAATTATATTTAGGAATATTAAATTTAAAAAACAAAATGTCAGATAATATAAATCGCGTCATTCCTTATCCCGAATCGGCTTTGGGGAATGGGCTTATTTTTGGCGGGAGTGGAGATTTACCAAAGGATTTAAAAAATAATTTTTCCCGCACCGGTATGACGCATATTGTGGCGGTTTCCGGGTATAATGTCACGATTATCGCGGAATATCTGATTCTTTTGGGAATTTTTATCGGTTTATGGCGTAAGCAGGCATTTTGGTTCGCCATAGCCGGGATATTTTTATTTGTTCTAATGTGCGGCTTTCCATCTTCAGCGGTGCGCGCCGGCGTGATGGGATCACTGTTACTTTGGGCGATGAAAAACGGGCGCTTGGCTAATTCCTGGAACGCGATTATTTTCGCAGGTGCGGTAATGACCGCCATAAATCCGCTGGTCTTGCGCTGGGATGTCGGATTTCAACTATCATTTTTGGCGGCCATCGGCATCATCGCGCTCTCGCCATTTTGGGAAAAAGTGTTCGTCAAAAATCACAAAGCTCTCGGGTTTTCCGAAATATTTTTATTGTCGCTTTCCGCGCAGATTTTTGTCCTGCCGATAATCCTTTATAATTTCCAAACTTTATCGCTGGTTTCGCTGGCCGCTAATCTTTTAATTTTACTTATCATTCCCATCTCTATGCTTTTGGTTTTTCTAACTGCGGTTGCCGGGCTAATTTCCAATATTTTGGCTTTGCCCTTTGCCTGGCTGGCCTATTTACCGCTAAAATATGAGGTATGGGTTGTGGATACCTTGGGAAATGTGCCCTGGGCTAGTAGAACTGTAGAAAATTTTAGAGTCCACTGGCTTTTTTTGTGGTATCTGGTGTTGGCGTCAGCCGTTTATTTTTTGAGGAAAAAATTAAATGCAAAATCGGAAAATAATTTATAGTATTCTTGCGATGCTTTTAGCGCTCTGTCTTGTTTTATTTCTGATTCAATATTCTTTCGCGCAAGACAAGAAGCTCAAAGTGATTTTTTTGGATGTGGGGCAGGGCGACGGGATTCTCGTGAGCCAAGGCCAAAATCAACTGCTCATTGACGGCGGAAAAGACGGCAAAATAATTTTGGAAAAATTGGGAAAATATATTCCTTTTTGGGACCGCACGATTGAAACAGTTATTGCCACGCATCCTGATCAGGATCACATCGGCGGGCTCATTAGCGTCGCGAAAAATTATCAAATCGGGACGGTTCTAGAAACTGATGCAGGGAGCGATTCGCAAACTTACATTGCCTGGGAAGATTTAATAAAAAATAAAAATATTAAAAAAATAGAAGCGCTGAAAAACACAACCATCAAATTTCCCGGCGAAGCGCAAATCGAAATTTTGTATCCTGCTTCTTCAGTTGGCGCCAATGCCAATAGTAATGACTGGAGCGTGACGGCTAAATTAATTTTTGGAGAAAACAGCTTTTTGTTTACCGGCGATCTGCCGACCGCAAAGGAAGCGGAGTTAATGGATAGGGCGGACATAAAAGCAGATGTGCTGAAAGTTTCCCATCATGGTTCGAAATATGCCACGAGCGCGGAATTTTTAGACGCAGTCAATCCGGAAGAAGCTGTAATTTCCGTGGGGAAAAATAATGCCTATGGCCATCCAGCGCCGGAAATTGTGGAAAGATTGCTGAAGCGCGGCATAAAAATCTGGCGCACGGATGTGATAGGGGATATAAAATATTCTTGTGCCAATGCGGAAGCGCAATGCATAATTGCCAATTAAATTCGGCTGTGATAGAATAAACTTCAGAATAAATATTATTAAATTTTTTTATGGAAAAACATCCAAAAGAAGAAAGAACACTGGTTGTTATCAAGCCGGACGGAGTGCAGAGAACGCTTATCGGTGAAATAATCAGGCGTTATGAAAGATTGGGGCTTAAATTAGTCGCTGTTAAAATGCTGGTGCCGAACGAAGAATTTATTGAGCAGCATTACACGCTTGATCCAAATTGGAGAAAAGTGACAGGCGAAAAAACCATAAAAAGTTATCAGGAGAAAGGGCTGGCTCCTTTTTCAATGGATCCGCTGGAAATTACGGCTAAAATTTTGGCTAATCTGAAAAAATATATGACTTCCGGGCCGGTGATCGCGATGGTATGGAAGGGAGCGCACGCGGTAAAAATTGTCAGAAAAATTACCGGTGGCACTGAACCGTTGACTTCAGATGTCGGAACAATCCGAGGCGATTTTGTAGTTGACTCATATAAAATGAGCGATGATGATAATCGTTCGGTGAGAAATCTTTTACATGCTTCCGGATCCGTTGAAGAGGCAGAAATGGAAATCCCGCACTGGTTTAAAAATGAAGAAATCATAAATTACCGTCTAGTGCAAGAACAGATTATTTACGATGTGAATTTGGATGGGATTTTGGAGTAAGACATAAGACTGGATGTGCCCAGCACTAACTTTCGCTTTGTTTATGTTTTATGTATATCTATTGAAAAATGAAAGAGGCAAGATATATTATGGCTGTACAAGTAACTTAAAAAAAAGATTTTTTGAGCATAATAACGGAAGATCATTTGCAACAAAAAACCACAGCTGGAAGTTAATATATTACGAAGCCTATTTAAAAGAAGAAGATGCATGGGAAAGAGAAAAGCAATTAAAGTACCATGGACAGGCATTTGCCCAACTAAGAAGGAGGCTCAAAAAATCTTTGAGCGAAAGTTAGTGCTGGGTGTGTATAACTTTCTTGTGCCAAACCGCAAAAAAGGTTAAAATAAATACGCAAAAACAAAAAGGTTTCACCTTTTGATTTTAAGGTTGAATCCCACAATCGAATGTTTCTCAAAGTTACTCCGGAAACAATTAGAAATGTCAACACTCACAAAACCAAAGTGCTGGCTTTTGCGGTGTTCATGGCTTTTATATTTCTCTTCTATCTTTCCCGTTTTCCGGGCTTGGCCAACTTTGTTTCGGGCGCGATCGCAACTATGCCCTTTTTCATCCTAACGCTTTTTCTCATCTATTACTTCCGCGATGCCCGCCGCTATCACAGCGAACTGAATTATTTGACGCAGGTCTATCTCCAAAACGCCCTCAAAATCCTGTCTTTCGTGCTTTTACTATTCATTCTTTTTTCTCCGGCCGCCTGGAAACCGCTGCTCTCTTTCGCGGTTAATTTTGTCCGCAGCTTTTTTAATCTGGACAGCTTTTTCCTGTTGATATCCTACCTGGCGGTGGCGGTCATTGCCGGCATGTCCATTCTTTTCTGCATCCGCCTCTACCAAATATCCCAGGGAACTTACACCCAGCCAGCTGGAGAAATCCTTAAAAAATATCTCTACAACACTTTTTTTCTGATGTTTTTTCTGCTGGCGACTTCGGTTGTGGCTTACCCCGGCGCTTACGCGCCGATCACGGACACTGTTTCTAACATAGCGTATTCCTTTTTTGGCGCAACCGCCAATTCCAGCAACCCCGAAAATCTTTCCCTGTTTGCCCGCCTCAAAAAAGCTGTTGGCCAAACAACTGATAATCTGACCGGCGAAATTTCCAAATCCAACGACCAACTAGTTGGTTCCATTACCGCCACCAAAAACAATTTGACCGACTCCATCAATCAGACTGCCCAAAATCTGCAAAACGACATCGACAAAAAACTGTCCGAAAATGGCGGCAGTATTTCCGGTCCGCTCACGCTCTCCGGCAACGATGCCGACTTAATCGTTGAAGGCACGACCACTACCCGGGATATCGTGCCGGACAACACACTGACCTACAATCTCGGCGCTTCCGGCAAAAGCTGGAACTCCCTCTATGTCCACCGCCTGATCGGATCCTCTCCGGTTTTTATCGGGGAAGGTTCTTCCGCTCAAGGTCTGGCTAATGACGGCGATCTAGTGATTACCGGCGACGCCGAAGTCAAAGGCACACTCTATGCCGCCAGCTTAAATTCGGATATGCTATCCACTAAAGCGCTCATTATTAATGACGCTTATGACTTTCCCACTGCCGACGGCACTATAGGACAAGTGCTCCGGACGGACGGTTCGGGCAATCTCTCTTGGGGCGAAGCCGGCGTAACTCCCGGGGGACTCACCGGCCAAATCCAATTCAACGATAACGGAACTCTCGGAGCTGATGCCGATCTTTTCTGGGACAGCTCTAATAAAAGGCTGGGCATCGGTACCAGTAGTCCCAACTATACCCTGACAGTGGATGGCGATCTCAATCTTACCAGTGGCTCTAGAATCCGCATTAATGGCACGCAGATCGCGCTCAATAATCTCAAAGATGCCACCACCACCAGCCCTTCTATGAATCAGGTGCTATCCTGGAACGGTTCGCGCTGGGTAAATACGACGCTGGCCAACATCAGCACGACCGGTAACAGCATCACTTTCTATCCGGAAAACCACACTTCCGATACTTCCGGCTACTTGGAACTTTTGGGCGCGCCCGGCGAAGGCGCGGAAGCAGACAAGACTGTAATCGTAAGCGACAACTTTGACGATCCCGCTCTTATCGAAAAATATATTTCCGCTCCCGGCGGCATCGGCAAAGACTCCATTGACGGGGGCGAATGGGAGTTTGATTCGTTCACTTACGCTTCCGACATTACAGGGGACACCGAAATTGAAATTCGGGTTTACAAAAGAACAACCGGCGGATCGGAAACCAAACTTTTTGAAGTTTCAACCGGAGCCATTACGAGTATTGACGAAGCGACCGAAACTCCGGTCAGCTCCGTACAAAGCTCATTTGATATCAATCCGACTGACCGGCTGGTGGTTAAATACTACGCCAAGACAGATCTCCTCACTGATACCACTGTCCATCTGACGCATAACGGCACCACCCACTACTCCCATTTCCACACTCCCATGATTACCGGGCACAACGAACTGGCCGGGCTCCAAGGCGGAACTACGGAAGAATACTACCATCTAACTTCCGCGGAATACGCGGGAACCGGGAGTGGCATTTTCGCGCGCCAGACCGCGCCGACATTTACCGCCAGCGCTACGGCTCCGCGATTTGTTTCGACGGTGGCGACCGGTACCGCGCCTCTGACCATTGCTTCCACCACCGCGGTCGCCAATTTAAACGCCGATTATCTGGACGGGCAACACGGAGCCTATTACTCGCCGGCAGTGGGAATTTCCACCATCGCGACCGTGGGCACAGTTACTTCCGGAATTTGGAACGGAACCGCGATCGCCAGCGGGTATCTGGGATCAAATGTAATGCTCGAAGGGGAAAATATTTCTTTATTGACCAACAACGCGGGCTATATTTCTGACGGCAATACAAACTGGGATAATTCCTACGGCCTCATCACCGACGGAAATTCCGGCTGGGACAATAGCTATGGCTACATTACTGCCGTTACCGGCGATACGCTGACTAATAAAACAATTTCAGCCGCTTCCAACACGCTGACCGGCATCGCGCTGACTGGCGCGGCCAATGTTTTCGGAGCTTACAACCAGTCGTTTGATACCAATACACTATTTGTCGACGCGGCTAATCACAGATTGGGGATTGGGACGACCAGTCCCGGCGCGCTGCTGGATGTCAGCGGCAAAACTAAAACCGCCACTTTTCAGATGACTACCGGCGGAGCCGCCGGATATTATCTTACCTCCGACGCTTCCGGCAACGCCACCTGGGCGGATATCGGATCCAGTGGCGGGCCCTGGACCCTTTCTACCAACGATCTCTATCCCGATTCCACTGCTTACAATCTAGCTCTTGGAGCCACCTCTGCCGGCACGGCCAAGCTGTATGTTAACGGCAACGTCGGCATCGGCACGACGAGTCCGGGCACCAAACTGGATGTTTCCGGAGGCTCAATCAGAACCGACAATCAATTGATTTCGACAGTGGCTATTGGCATCGCGCCCTTGGCAGTAACTTCCACTACCGCGGTGATGAATTTAAACGCGGATCTCTTGGACGGACAGCATGGGAGCTATTATCTCGCTGTCAATGGAGCCATCACCGGCGCTACCAAAACAAAAATTACTTATGATGCCAAAGGTCTGGTCACTGCTGGCGCGGACGCCACTACTGCGGATATCGCTGATTCGAGTAACAAAAGATATGTAACGGACGCTTACATCACTGTTCTGGGAAATACTTCGGGCGCCAACTCCGGCGACAACGCAGTCAACTCTCTCTACAGCGGACTGGCATCTTCCAAGCAAGATACACTGATATCCAACTCAAATATCAAAACAGTCAATGGCGTAACCTTACTTGGTTCCGGTGATATTACGCAAACTACAATTACCGGCAACGCCGGAACGGTTACTAACGGAGTTTATACCAATGCGGCTAATAGTTTTACAAATATCGCTCCAATGACAACCTTAGCCGAATCGTGGATTGGACCAAGTTCAACTGCCGGGATTTATTTCAAAGGTGGAAATGTCGGCATCGGGACCATTACGCCCGGATCAATGCTAAGTCTTTATGGAACATCAGCGGCCATAAAATTAAGTTATGACGGAACTTATGCCTCAACGCTGGCGGTTAATTCTGCCGGCAATCTGACGATCACGCCGGCTTCGGCTCCAACTGAAGCGGCGGCGATTATCGGCAACGCGACAGCCACGCAGGATGTTTCCGTGAAACTGACCGGGCAATATCAAAATTTTTACGCGGGCCTCGACAATTCCGATTCCGATAAATTTGAAATCGGACTGGGCGCGACTGTCGGCACCACGCCATATTTCACAATCTTGCCGACTTCGGGATATGTGGGCATCGGAGCGACCGCGCCTGGATATTTATTGACCGTCAACGGCCAGCCTGGCGCCAATGGCTATACGGCCTTTACCAACTATTCCGATTCCAGACTCAAGGAAAATATTACCGCGCTGGGCGATGGCTATATGGACAAGATAATGCGGCTCAAACCGTCAAATTTCAACTACAATTCTCTTACCGGCTATGATGAAGCCACTCGCCAAAGAAGAATCACCGGCTTCATCGCCCAGCAACTGCAAACGGTATTCCCCGAAATGGTCGGGCATGTCCGAATAAATGGAACTGACTATTTGGACACCAATCTTTCCGCCCTGCCGCTCTATCTCGTGAAAGGCATGCAGGAACTCGCCTCATCGGCGAGCGAGCAGCAAAATAATATTGCCGGGCTGACCTTAAAAACAGATGAAAATATTACCACCCTGAACGATCTCAAAATTTCCACCGATAAAAATCTGGCTATCATAAGCCAAAATATCAATGATTTAGTATCCGGCGATAAAAATTTGAAAGATCAAATAGATAAATTGAACACCGCCCAATCTCTATCGAAGTCCGACTTCGATAATCATGAAAATAGAATCAAGGCCACTGAAGATCTGATGGCGACTTTGCAAGCGCAAATTGATGAATTGAAGAAATTAAATAATCAGGAATTAAATGTCGCGCAGATTGATCTCAACACCAATGACATATCTTACATCAAAACCCTCTTGGGCGTTGACCGGGTGAAAAATCCGGAAGACATTGATGTTCTTGGCCAGCTCTCGGCTGTCGGCGTGGAAACGGGGACTCTCACGATTAAAATTATCGACAAAGATTCTGCGACGATCGGCTCGGCGATTATTCCGGCTGGGGAGACGAGTGTGACTGTAAAAACAAAAGCCGTGACGAAAAACTCTAAAATATATTTGACACCCGCAGGGACTACTAAAAACCAGGTTCTTTATGTGGGCGATATTTCCGAGGGGGAAAATCTTGAGATTAAAGTCGACAGTCCTGTTACAGAAGACATCGGATTTAACTGGTGGATCGTGGAAGCAAAATAAGCAAGGGTAAATATGAGAAGAAAAACGAAACAGGGTTTCAAGAAACTATTAAAACCAACTTTTTCAGTTTGGATGGTTTTGTTTTTGATCCTGCAAGTTTTTGCCGGCGTATTCGCGCCGGTTTCTGATTTTTGGAAGCCGAGCTTCCAAAAGGCGGAGGCGGCGACGGCTATCACCACTTTCACCTACAAAAAATCCATCACTTTCAACACCACTGCCACTGGCGCAGCTGTTTCAACCAATCAGGGCGGAGGAACGATCACCACCGGCTTTCCCGTGGCGGTGCATATTAATTCCAGCTCTTTCCCAACCGCAGCCGACAGAACTCATTTTTTCAATGATACCTATAACCCCGGAGGCAAAAGAGTTCAGTTCTTTGACAGCAATGAAACCACCAACTTAAACTATGAAGTGGAATACTACAGCACTGCAGGCCAGGAAGCGGTTTATTGGGTAGGCGTGCCGCAAATAGATGGCAACTCCGCCACCGACAAAATCGTGGTGGCTTACGGCAATGACCCTAATGGCGCCGACCAGGACAACAAAAATAGTGTGTGGGATTCCAATTATAAGGGAGTGTGGCATCTTCCAGAAGTTGTAACTGATGAAGGATCTGGCGGTGTTCATTATGATTCTACTTCTAATGTAAATAATGGTTTGCAATACAATAATAATGAAGTTTCCGGAGTTGTTTTTAATGGTCAGGAGTTTGATGGAACAGGTGATTATATTGGTGTTAATGGCTCAGCTTCTCTGCCCTATGATTGGAATGGATTTACATTTACCACTTGGATAAAGCCAGTCGCTGGAACCATTTCATATATGCTGACCCAATATTACAATTCCAATAATTTTATAAAAGTAAATTGGGATAACGCTAATAGCAGGCTTTATTTTAGAATTTATTCTTATTCAAATGTTATTACGCGAGAATGGGTGAGTCCAAATAATTCTATGAGTGCGGGTAATTGGTACAACATTGCTGTTACTCATACCCAAGATGCAACGCCAGTATTGTATATAAATGGTGTGGCTCAAACTGTCACCTTACTTGGTGGCTCTGGTTCTTACCATCGATACAATATTACATCAAGCCAGCAAACGAGATTTGGGGCGGATATATATGGTTCACCTCCGACTGGTTTTGGCAAGGGGACAATGGATGAACATAGGCTATCTGCATTAATTCGTTCCGCCGACTGGCTTAAATTAGAATATTATTCCATGAAAAAAACCAACTATAATGGAGACAATGGAGCAAGCAGTCCCTTTATTACTTATGGGGCGGAGCAAAGCACTGCTCCCAACACCGCCCCCGACGCTCCTTCATCTCTCGCCCAATACAAATCCGATTGTTCAACCTCAATCTCAACCGGAGGATGGACGAGTGAAACAAGCGTATGTCTTAAGGGATACATTAACGATACTGATGCCAGCGATCAGGTGAAAATGGCGACGGAAGTTACGACCGGATCATTTTCCGGTACGCCGAACTTCACAGCCTCGTCCTATGTCGCTGATCCAGATACCAGTAGTGTGAGTGTAACGGGATTAGCCAATGGATCGCAGTATAAATGGCAAGGCAGATCTTTGGACGACGACGCGGCGACCAGCGGGTTTACCCAATTTAATGGCGGGGCGGCATCTTTTGGAATTGACACCAGCGCTCCCACCGGCAGCTCTATCACTTATACGGATGGCTATCGCACCATAACTTCAGTGTCTCTCACCGCGGAGGATGGGACAGACACCGCTTCCGGAATAAACACTGGCTCCAGAATCGTGCAGCGAAAATCCGCCACCTTAACTAGTGGAATCTGCGGCAGTTACGGATCATTCGCGACTATCACGCCGACTGGAACATATCCCAACTTTACCGACTCAACAGTTGCAACCGGCAACTGCTATCAGTACCAATACTTCGTGAGTGACAATGTGGCCAATCAGGCGACATATACTTCTACCAGCACTGCCAAGATTGATACTGCCGCTTTAAATCCCAGCGCTACTCTCAAAGGCTTCTTCAGATTTTTGGGAAATGTTACTTTCAAGTGAAAACACTTGCAAAGGGACTTTTTTGGCGGCTTGATTCGGTTTGGATTTTGCTGTAGTGTAAGAAATAAGGGAATGTAAAAATTTGGGATATTAGTAAATTTATCCAAAAACTATCATGATCCAGAAAAACGCGGACAGGAGCAGAAAAATTGATTCTTATTTTAAAGAATTTGCCAGTTTGGAAAAAGAAGATCTGGCGGAGGTCGCAAAAGTCAAGGGGGCGAAAATTGGCAGAATTGCCAAGTTTTGTGATTTTATTATCACCGCGAGCATTTTCGCGCTTTTTTTCGGTTTGCCGCTTTTTTTCACCGGCCTTTCTTTTCAGGGAATAGTTTTTGAAAAACAAATCTATTTCTATTTTTGGACGCTTTTGGCGCTGGCGGCCTGGGCGGGGAAAGCCGTGGTGCTGGGAGAAATGAAAATTAAAAGAACGGCGCTGGACATTCCCATTCTTCTTTTCTGGTTTGTTTATCTGCTGGCGACTATTTTTTCCGTTGACCGCTGGCACAGCCTGTTTGGGTTTTTCAATGATCCGTCGCGGGGATTTATGAGTGTGACGGCGCTGATTCTTGTTTATTATATTCTTTCCGGCAATTTCAGCCAAAAAATGTTCCGCTGGATCGTGGGCGCGATTTTTGCTTCCGGCGCTGTCGTTCTGGTCTGGTCATCGTTGGCGATTCTGGGAATTAATTTTTTGCCGGCCAAAATTTCCGCCTTGGCCCCTTTGAGCCTCGTCGGTTCGGTTTCCGGGTTGGGAATATTTTTGGGGATTATGCTGCCGCTCATTCTTACGGGCATATTTAAGCTCAGGTCCAATGAGGAAATGAAGGGGTGGTTGAAAAACGGATTCACAATTTTGCTTTTAGCGGAACTGGCGCTGGATCTTTTTCTCTTCCTGGCTCTTTTCGGTTTTGTTCCCTGGATTGCCGTTATGATCGGCATTGGATTTTTTCTGATTTTCATTCTTTCGCGGGTTATCCGCCCCGCGGAAAACTGGGTGTGGGTTCCGATGGCAGTTTTCGTTTTGCTTATGGTTCTTTGGATGTCCGGCTCAAATCTGAAAGTGGCCCGCGTTGATTTGCCGGTGGAAGTCAGTCCGGCTTACAGTCTCTCTTGGCAAGTGGCCAAGGATTCCATAAAAAGCCAATTCTTTCTAGGTTCGGGCGCGGCTTCGTATGGCTATGATTTTTCCCGCTTCAAACCGCAGGATTTCAACCTGAATTCGCTTTACAATCTGCGCTTCTATCAAGCGACCGGAATAATTTTTGAAGCTCTTTCCACCATCGGCGTCTTGGGATCGTTGGCGCTGGTTTTGGTTCTGTTGACATTTTTCAGTGTTATGGGCTATCTTCTGGCGACGGAAAAAGAGCGGGACAAAGTTTATTCTCTGGGTTTTGCGGCAGCGGCGCTGACATTTTTAGTCTCAGCCGTTTTGGGGCGGATTGAAGGATCTGTTTTGCTGATTGGCGCTTTGATTTCCATGGTGGCGCTTTTAATCGCGGTTAAAGAAAATAATTCCGCGGAGAAATTCGTGAGCTTGTCGCTCAAAGCCTCCCCCAAATACGCGCTGGCGCTGGCTTTTGTTTTTATGGTCGTGAGCGCGGGCGTGGCTTATCTTTTCGTCTTTGTTGGAAAAATTTACGCGGCCGATCTGTATGCTGGCTCGGCCATCCGGCAAAATGAGATCACGGAGGATGGCTCTATTGCTCGGATGCTCAAAGCCGTGAATCTCAACGGAAATGAGGGGAGATATTTTATTAATCTCGGGCAGGAATATATGTTTTTAGCCAACACTGAAATGCTGAAAGGCGACCAGAAAAGCGATATAACCGCGGTGCAAAGATATTTGAATAATTCCATCGCCGCCGCTTCCCAAGGGAAAAATTTAATGAGCAATGACGCGCTGGCGGCGGAAGCGCTGGCGCAAATATATGAAAATGCCGGAGCTTATGTGCCCGATTCTTTGAGTTTGGCGGAAGATACTTACAAAAAAGCGCTGGAACTGGAACCGAATAACCCCGCCTTTACTTTGGAACTGGGAAAAATAAAGTTGGGACAAGCCGCGGCGGCCAAAACCACTGATGAAAAAAAGAGCTTGGCAACCGAAGCCAAAGATCTTTTTCAAAAGTCCATTGATCAAAAGAATAATTTTGCTCCCGGTTATTATCAGCTGGCATCGGCTCAAGAAACGCTGGGAGAAATAGACGGCGCGATTGAAAATATGACAAAGGCTTTCACATTGGACAATAGCAACATTAATTACGCGTTTAATTTAGCTCGCCTCTATCAGGCGAGAGGAAAAGATGAGGATAATAAAATTGCGGAAAATCTTTTCAAACAAATCTTGGGCGTAAATGACAAGGAAATTAACACGCATTTCAGCCTGGGACTTTTGTATGAAAAAACCAACCGCAAAAACGACGCCATCGGCGAATATCAAAAAGTTTTGGATCTTCTGCCTGCCTCACCCGCTTCGCCGCGAGGCGAGTCGGCGGGCGGGTCAGCAGGGCAGGATGAGGCCAGAAGCAAGGTGCAAAAATTTATTGATAACATAAAAAATGGAGTTAGTAACTTAACTGAAAATCAAGCGGAAGTTCCCGCAGAAGCTCCAGCTGTAATTCCAACGGAAGATAATTCGCAGCAACCCGCGCCGGAGACGCAACCATAAATCCCTATAATTTTCAGCAATAAAAAATTCCGATTCACTCGGAATTTTTTATTTTGCAAATTCGTATTATTATTTTGACATCGTCTTCACGCAACGGGCGCAAACTTTCTTTTTGGAACCGCCGACTTTTTTAGTCTGCAAATTGATGCTGAATTTTCTAAGTGTTTTGACATTAGAATGGCTGACTTGGTGTCCGGTTGACGCGCCGCGTCCGCAAATGTGGCATACTTTACTCATGCCTTTTTTGTCCGCGAGCTGTGCGAGCGGCTACAAAAAAGAGCATCCCGCACCAATTCGCTTTCTGAATTATAAACTTATGCTAAATCTAAGCCGCAGGCGAATTCGATGTAAAATCTTAACATTTCGTTAGAACTTTATTGGAATTTGGTGCGGGATAGAGTATTGCTTTATTACAAAGTTTAGTCTATCATATGAATATATTGTTAGCAAGTCCCGCACTAACTTTGTGCTGGCTTTGCCTATTTTGCGCCGGAGGCGCACGCACAAATTTGGTGCGGGACAAGCGCTTATGCTGAATACCATAATTTTATTAATATTTTTTTATCTGATTTTTGCTTATTCAATCATATTGCATGAGGTTTTTCATGGATTGGCCGCATTGTGGCTCGGCGATCCTACGGCCAAATATGCGGGGCGCCTCACTGCTAATCCATTAAAGCATATTGATCCGCTGATGACAGTGATTATTCCGTTGGTGATGATGTTCACGGTTGGCATTGCGATTGGAGGCGCCAAACCGGTTCCATATAATCCATATAATTTGCGTAATCAAAAATGGGGCCCGACTATTGTAGCGCTCGCCGGGCCGGGATCAAATCTGGCCATCGCGATTATTTTTACTATCATTGGAAGCCTGGTGAGTATTCCGCTGGCGATCAAGCTGGATGTTATTCATAATCTAATCTCTGCTGACTGGAGCGCGCTGACTGCGGTCGTTTCCGGATCATTTGGCACGATCGTGTATACGCTTTCTGTGATGGCTATTTTTTGGAATATCTTAATCGCGGTTTTCAATATGATTCCCTTTCCGCCGCTGGATGGTTCGAAATTGCTTTTCGCGCTCATTTCAGTAAAAATTGAAACTATGGCAATCTTGGAACAATACGGATTCATTTTTCTTTTTTTGTTTATCTTTATTTTTATCGGCCCCTTAAGCCTGCTTCTCAATTTTTTCTGGCAGTTTTTCTTTGGCTTGACGCTTTAAAGCAATTCGTGTATTATTATTTTGCTAGCTGACTAGCGGTTTTTATTTAGTAGAAAATTTATAAAATTACATTATGCCGACAATAAATCAATTAAAACGAAAAGCCAGAAGCACAACCGGAAAGAAAACCAAGACCCCGGCTTTTAAGCATGTCTTTAATACCTTGAAAAACCGGCCGGTAGGGGATGAAAGTCCGTTCAAGCGCGGCGTGTGCATTAAAGTGAGCACGACTACCCCGAAAAAACCGAACTCGGCGCTGCGAAAAATCGCGAGAGTGCGCCTGACTAACGGAATGGAAGTTACGGCCTACATTCCCGGCATCGGGCATAATTTGCAGGAACACTCCATTGTGATGATCAGAGGCGGGCGCGTGAAAGATCTGCCGGGAGTGCGCTATCATATTGTGCGCGGCGTGCTGGATACAGTCGGTGTTGCCAAGAGAAAACGCGGACGGTCGAAATATGGAGCCAAGCGGGAGAAAACTAAGGAGTAATGATTTTTTAAATAAGTCTGTTATCCCAGCACCAATTCCAATAAAGTTTAAATATAATGGATAACTTTATTTGCGAATTCGCCTGCGGCTAAGTTGTAATTAAAAATATAATTTAAATAGCGAATTGGTGCGGGATGCTCATTTTTGTATCCACTCGCTACCACTCGCGGACAAAAATGGCATGCCACGACGCAAAAGAATATACAAAAAAAATATCAAGCCGGATCCGAAATACAGCAACTTGCTGGTCGGCAAATTTGTCGGCAATTTGATCCAGTGCGGAAAACGCACAACCGCGGAAAGAATAATTTACGATGCTTTTGATATTGTCCATGAAAAGACTAAAAAAGGAGGCTTGAATATCTTTGAGCAGGCGTTGAAAAATGTGGCTCCTTTGGTGGAACTCAAATCCCGCCGGATTGGCGGCGCCAACTATCAGGTGCCGGTGCCGGTGAGCGGCGAGCGCCGGACGACTTTGGCTATCCGCTGGATCAAGGCGGCCGTGAAATCCAAAAAAGGCAAAGGTATGGCGGAAAAATTGGCTGAAGAATTTATCGACGCTTCCAACAAAACCGGAGCCGCGATGAAAAAAAGAGAAGATGTGCATCGCATGGCCGAGGCCAATAAAGCCTTCGCGCATTTCGCTTAGAATTACGAATATACGAATTAAACTAAATTACGAATGTGTATATATTCGTAATTTCGCCAGATTTGTAAGTTCGTAAATGTAAATCTAAAAAAATGGTAAGACAATATAGCATAGACAAATTAAGAAACATTGGGATCATCGCCCATATCGACGCCGGCAAGACAACGACTACCGAGCGTATTTTGTATTACACCGGAATCACGCACAAAATTGGCGAAGTGCATGAAGGCGAAGCGGTAATGGACTGGATGGAGCAGGAAAGAGAGCGCGGAATTACGATTACCAGCGCGGCCACAACTTGCTATTGGAAAGATCATCAGATAAATATCATTGACACGCCGGGGCATGTTGATTTCACAGTGGAAGTGGAAAGATCATTGCGCGTGCTGGATGGAGGCGTGGTGGTTTTTGACGGCAAAGAAGGCGTAGAGCCGCAATCAGAAACTGTCTGGCGGCAGGCCGATAAATATAACGTGCCGAGGATTTGTTTTATAAATAAGATTGACAAAGAAGGCGCTAATTTTGAATTTTCATTTAATTCTATTCTTAACCGGTTGAATCCGCACGCGGTAGCGGTGCAAATTCCGATCGGTGAGAGAGGAGATTTTTCCGGCGTTGTTGATTTAATCAAGATGAAGGCTTATTCGTTTTCCGGAGAAAAAGGCGAGGTTGTGAATGAAGCGGAAATCCCGGCGGAACTTCTAGAGGATGCCAAGTCTTGGCGCGAAAAAATGGTGGAAAAAGTAGCAGAGCTGGATGACAAGCTGACGGAAAAATATTTGAAAGGTGAAAAAATGACTGAAGCGGAAATAAAAAGCGCGATCCGCAAGGGCGTGATCACTACTAAAATATTTCCGGTTTTCATCGGGACGGCTCTGCGCAATAAAGGCGTGCAGCTGATTTTGGACGCGGTGGTGGATTATCTGCCTTCGCCGATTGATGTGCCGAATATCAAAGGCTTTGATATTAATGATAAAACCAAGGAGCAGGATATTGTAGCCAAAAACGACGCGCCTTTCGCGGCGCTGGCTTTCAAGGTGGCCACCGATCCTTTTGTCGGCCAGCTGACTTTTTTCCGCGTCTATGCCGGAAAACTGGAGGCGGGAACCTATGTTTTGAATTCAACTAAGGGCGAAAAAGAAAGAATCGCGCGTATCCTGCGCATGCATGCCAATCACCGTGAAGAAATCCAGGAAATTTATGCCGGCGGCATCGGCGCGATTGTCGGCCTCAAAAATACTACCACGGGCGACACTTTGTGCGATCCGGAAAAACCGGTGCTTTTGGAATCTATTACTTTTCCGGAACCGGTTATTTCCATCGCGATTGAACCGAAGACTAAAGCCGATCAGGAAAAAATGGGCTTGGCGCTGCGCCGTCTCGCTGAAGAAGATCCGACTTTCAAAATGCGCACGGACGAAGAAACCGGACAGACGATTATTTCCGGCATGGGCGAATTGCATTTGGATATTATCGTGGATCGGATGAAGCGGGAATTTAAAGTCGAAGCCAATATCGGACAGCCGCAAGTGGCCTATCGCGAAACAATCAAAGCTGAAGCGCAAGCGGAAGGCAAATATATCCGCCAGTCCGGCGGGCATGGCCAATATGGACATGTTTGGATCAGAGTCGAGCCGCAGGAAAAGGGCGTCGGTTTTGAATTCGTGAGCGAAATCAAAGGCGGCGTTATTCCGCAGGAATTTATTCCGGCTGTCGGCAAGGGCGTAAAGGACGCGATGGATAGCGGTGTTCTGGCTGGATATCCTCTGGTGGATGTCAAGGCGATTCTTTATGACGGATCCTTCCATGATGTTGACTCTTCGGAAGCGTCTTTCCGCATTGCCGGATCCATGGCAGTCAAGGAAGCTATCCGCCGGGCGAATCCGGTAATTCTGGAACCGATTATGAAAGTCAATGTTATTACACCGGAAAATTTTATGGGTGATGTGGTGGGAGATTTGAATTCTAAGCGGGGAATTATCCGCGAGATGAATGACCGCGGTGAAGGCACGGCGCGGGTGAAAGTCATCGATGCGGAAGCGCCATTGGCTTCGATGTTCGGCTATGCCACGCAGCTCCGTTCCATGACGCAAGGCCGCGCCAACTACGCGATGGAATTCGGCCATTACGCTGAAGTGCCGAAAAGCGTCGCCGAAGAAATCATCGGGGGAGGGAAGAAGTAAAAAAATATCTGTGAAGTTTAGGATAGCTGTTTACAATCCGAATTATAAAATATAAGGAGGTGAATCAGAATGGGATTGTTACTGTTAGCATTGTTCTTTGTTTTTATCATCTGGAGAATAATAGTGGCAATACGTTGTCCATACTGTAAAAGCATACTCACATACTATTCCTACAGACATTGGTCGACACCTTACCGGTTGTTTAATCCTGTTATGGAAAATCCGTATCTCAAGGATTATTTTAAGTGCAGGGTGGATAAATGCTTAAGTTGCAAACGCGAAATTCGTTGCGGCGAAACATTTTTTGCAGGCAGTGATTCGTGGGTGTAGCAGCAGGGATTTAGTTTGTGAACGTAATTCACGGCTAAATCCCTCTTTTTATTTCCTTTGAGTTTATCCGCAGGCCACTACAACAGCTGGACAAAAAACTCTCAACTGTCATAATAAAATTAATATTAAAAATATAATTAGATAAAAATATGTTAGATAAAAAACTCAAAGAAGCCATGGAACTTTTGGGAGGCAGAGCCATCATCAAAGACAATGATCAGCATTTTGTCTTGCTCACGCTTCGTGAATTCAAGAAAATCAGGCAGGAAGGGCTTGAAGGCTTGACAAAACAGGAGCTGGTTGATAAGATAAACAACGACATTGCCAGCTGGAAATTCATCCAGGAAGAGAAAAGATCGGACATGCTGAATTTGGACGAAATCGGCGGAGTTTCCGAAGAGCAAATCAGCTATGAAAAGGCCTAAAACTTATCCACAGTTTGAGACACTTGTCAGAAATTAGAAGGTGTAGTATACTAAGTTTTGTATAATTAAATAACAATAAAAATTCGCAAATATTTGCGGGTTTGGTATTTGAATTCCAAAACCGCTTTGCGAAGTAAGTTCACCCTGTTAAATACTCCGCCTCTGGCGGAGTCCGCCTACGGCGGAATTTAACAGGGCAAGAAAATTTATGGCAGCGGAAAAATTTGAGCGAACCAAGCCCCATGTCAATGTCGGCACAATCGGCCATGTTGATCATGGAAAAACAACCTTGACAGCCGCGATTCTTAAGGTGCTAAGTTTCCTTGGAAGAGCCAAGGCCAAGGGAGTGGATGAAATTGACAAAGCTCCGGAAGAAAGAGAGCGCGGAATTACTATCGCGACTGCGCACTGCGAATATGAATCTGAAGCGCGGCATTACGCGCATGTAGACTGTCCGGGACATGCTGACTATATTAAAAATATGATTACGGGCGCGGCCCAGATGGATGGCGCGATTTTGGTCGTGGCGGCTACTGACGGACCGATGCCGCAGACCAGAGAGCATATTCTTTTGGCCAAGCAAGTGGGTGTTCCGCAGGTTGTAGTTTTCCTTAACAAAGTTGATATGGTGGATGATCCGGAATTAATTGACCTGGTGGAAGCGGAAGTCCGCGAACTTTTGACCAAATATGAATTTGATGGAGACAACGCGGCTGTCATCCGCGGTTCAGCGTTGAAAGCGCTGGAATCAAAATCGGCCGATGACGAAGCGGCTAAGCCGATTCTTGATTTGATCAAGGCGCTGGATGAAAAAATTCCAGAACCGGTGCGTGAAATCGATAAGCCATACTTAATGCCGATCGAAGATATTTTCTCAATCGAAGGCCGCGGCACAGTAGTAACCGGAAGAATTGAAAGAGGTGTGGTCAATATCAATGATGAAGTGGAAATTGTGGGCTTGCGTCCAACCGTAAAAACTATCGTGACCGGAATTGAAATGTTCAACAAATCTTTGGACAGAGGACAAGCCGGAGATAACGCGGGAGTGCTTCTGCGCGGAACCAAGAAAGAAGATGTGGAGCGCGGACAAGTTTTAGCCAAACCGGGATCAATTACTCCGCACACCGAATTTGAAGGCGAAGTGTATATCCTGACCAAAGAGGAAGGCGGACGGCACACTCCTTTCTTCAAGGGATACAAACCGCAGTTTTATGTCCGGACTACGGATGTAACCGGCGAAGTAATTCTGCCGGAAGGAACTGAAATGGTTATGCCGGGCGACACCGTAAATCTTACAGTCAAGCTGATGGCGCCGGTGGCCATGGAAGAAGGAATGAGATTCGCGATCCGCGAAGGCGGCCGGACGGTCGGAGCCGGAGTGGTGACCAAAATTGTAAAATAGCTTATTCTTACAACCCGTCTTTTTGACAAGGCGGGTTTTGTAGAATAAACCCCGCACCAAAAATATTTAATTCAAGTTTTGCCTGACACCATATCTATTTTCTAAAATATTTTGGTGCAGGGGCAAGATGTTATTTCATTAAAAATGGCCAAGCAAGAAGAAGAAGCAAAATCAAGAATAAGAATCAAGATTAAGGCTTATGATCATAAAATTATTGATCAATCAGCCAAACAGATCGTGGAAACGGCTGAACGCACTGGTGCTACCATTACCGGACCCGTTCCTTTGCCGACTGAAATCAGAAAATTTACGGTGAATAAATCCACCTTTGTGCACAAGGATGCCCGCGACCAGTATGAAATGAGAATGCACAAAAGATTGATTGACATTTGGAATCCAACTCCGAAAACAATTGACAGCCTGACTAATTTAGATCTGCCAGCCGGAGTGGATATTGAGATAAAAATGTAAAAACACTAGTTAAAGTCCCGAGGACTCGGGATACTCAATTAGCCAGAATTAATTTGATTTTGTGCTGGTGGAAAACCAGTTTTTGTTTTACAAAAATGACAAAATTTATTTTAGGTAAAAAATTAGGCATGACTACGCTGTATAGCGGAGAGAAAGAGGCGCAGAATGTGACGCTTATTGAATGCGGAGCGAAAGTGGCTATGGTGCGCGACCAGGAAAAAGATGGCTACGTGGCAGTCCAATTGGAGGCGGAAAAAACCAAAAAAAAGAAAACAAGCCGGGAATTCAGGACGGAAAATTCGCAGTTGAAAAAAGGAGATATTATTGGAGCGGATATTTTTGAAATCGGCGATATCGTCCAGGTGAGCGGAATTACTAAAGCGAAAGGTTTTCAGGGCGTAGTCAAGAGGCATGGTTTCAAAGGATCGCCGAAAACTCACGGCCACAAGCATGATTTGCGCGCGCCGGGAGCTATCGGATCGGGATATCCGGAGCATGTTATCAAGGGCAAGCGGATGGCCGGCCGGATGGGCGGCACCAGATCAACCAGCCAGAATTTGAAAGTTGTTTTTATAGATAAAGAAAAAAATATTTTAGCCGTGAAAGGCGCGGTGCCGGGCGTAGTGGGAAGAATTATTGAAATTCATTCAAAATAATTATGGCAAAGATTTCAGTTCACAATTTAGACGGTAAAAAAATAGAAGATATTGAATTAGCTGACAGTGTTTTTGGTTTGTCGGCCAATGATGATTTAGTCCATCAGGTTTATGTTTCGCTCATGGGCAATAAGCGGCAAGTGCTGGCGCATACAAAAAACAGGGGCGAGCGCGCCGGATCAGGAATCAAGCCCTGGCGGCAAAAAGGAACCGGCCGGGCGCGCGTGGGATCGCTGCGCACTCCGACTTGGAGAGGCGGCGGCGTGGCCTTTGGCCCCACTAAAGACCGGAATTTCAAAAAGAAAATTAACAAAAAAATGAATGCCAAGGCGATTGCGATGGTTTTGAGCGGAAAACTCCGAGATAAAGAAATAATCGTGCTGGATAAGCTGGAATTGGCCAATCAAAAGACCAAAGAAATGGCGGCCGTTTTGAAAAAATTCAAATTTAAAGGATCAGCGCTTTTGAGTTTTGGCGGAAAGGAAAAAGATTTAATGCGCTTGAGCCGCAATTTAGTGAAAGTGAAAAATATCGCGACTGATCAGCTCAATGTTTTAGAGATGCTCGACAATAAAAATTTGATCATGTCGAAAGAGTCCATTAAATATCTGGAAAAAAAGTATGCAAAATAATCAGCAAATTTTAATAGAACCTTGGATTACGGAAGCGGCTACCATCGCGCAGGAATTGGGCAAATATGTTTTTAAGGTTTCTCCGGATTCAAATAAACAGCAAATCAAGAAGGCGGTGGAGGACGCGTATAAAGTCAAGGTTACGGCGGTTAATACCGTGAATATTCCGAAAAAAATGAGAAATTACGGCAAAACGCCGGGATGGAAATCAGGATTTAAAAAAGCCATTATTACATTGAAAAAGGGAGACAGCATAAGTTTTTTTGAAGGAAAATAGAAAAATATTATGGCGATCAAAATCTACAAAAGAAATCATGCCGGAAGAAGGAATATGTCGGTGGTAAAATCAGAACTGGTAACCCGGAAAAAACCGGAGAAGTCTTTACTGGGCGCGCAGAAAAGCAAAGCGGGAAGATCGTGGGGCAAGATTTCGGTGCGCCATCAGGGCGGAGGCCACAAGCAAAGATACCGGATAATTGATTTTAAGCAGGACAAATTTGATATTCCAGGTAGGATTGCCGCGATTGAAAAAGATCCAATCCGGAGCGCTTTCATCGCGCTGGTGCATTACCGCGACGGAGAAAAAAGGTATATACTGGCATCTGATGGAATGAAAACCGGAAACACCGTTATTTGTTCCGCCAAAGCTCCGATCAAAAACGGCAATCGGGCGCAGGTTAAAAATATTCCAGTGGGAACTATAATTTCCAATATTGAAATGTTTCCGGGGCGCGGCGGGCAGGTTGTGCGCAGCGCTGGTTCGGGAGCAATGCTGACCGCGGTGGATGAAAAAAACGCGCAAGTAAAAATGGCTTCCGGAGAAATCAGGCTGATGAGCAATGAATGTTACGCGACCATCGGGCAAGTGAGCAATTTTGAACACAATGCGATCAATATCGGGAAGGCCGGACGCAGCCGTTGGATGGGAAAAAGGCCGACAGTGCGCGGCACAGTTATGAATCCAGTTGATCATCCGCACGGCGGAGGCGAAGGACGGCAAGGCATCGGACTCAAGCATCCGAAAACTCCATGGGGCAAGCCGGCGTTGGGCAAGAAAACCAGAAAGAAGAAAAGATACAGCAATAAATTTATAATTAAGCGCAGAGAAAAGAGAAAATAATATGACACGAAGTTTGAAAAAAGGTCCTTATGTGGATCAGCGATTGATAAAAAAGATTTTAGATAAAAAACCGGAAGATAAATCGGTGATTAAAACTTGGGCGCGCGCTTCAGTGATTTCTCCGGAAATGGTCAGTTTTACTTTTGGCGTCCATAACGGCAAAGATTTTATTCCAGTTTTCGTGACTGAAGAAATGGTAGGCCACCGGCTGGGGGAATTTTCACAGACACGCAAGTTTACCCGCCATGGAGGCAAAATGCAGAAAGAAATTGAAATAGTAGCCAAGCAAAAAGAGCTGGACGCTTCCAAGGCCGGGAAAGAGAGCACTGCGGCTAAAAAATAATATTTGAAGTCAGAAAAAAGTTATGCGTGTTAATGCTAAATTGAATAAAATAAGAATAGCGCCGAGAAAAATAAAACTGGTAACAGATTTTATTGAAGGTTTGGATGTGGCCCGGGCGCTTGAACAATTGGATGCGACAGTCAAAACCGGCGTGCAGCCGATTGAGAAATTGCTCCAAAGCGCGATCAGCAACGGGGAAAATAATTTTGGAATTGACCGGGACAACATGTATGTTTACAAGATAACTGTCGGAGCCGGTCCGGCGCTTAAGCGCTGGATGCCCAAAGCTTTCGGGCGAGCCGGGAGAATCCTTAAAAGAACTTCGCAAATCGAATTGATTTTGGAAGAGCGGGTTGAAGGCAAGGGCAGGAAAACCAAGGAGCAAATGGAGAAAGAAAAAAAAGCGCGGGAAGCTAAGAAGAAAAAAATAGAAAAAGAAGCGGAGGAAAAGAGGGCTGAAGAAAAGAAGCCCGCCTCGACTCGCGATGACGATCGCTCGTCGACGCGAGGCGGGGAAGAAAAGGAAAAAAAAGAATTAACTAAAAAAGTTGAGAAAAAGGGCGGTTTAACCAGCCGGATATTCAGAAGAAAATCAATGTAAATAAGCAAAAAATTATGGGACATAAAGTCAATCCAGTCGGACTCCGCATAGGCATTACTAATACCTGGAGATCCAGATGGATAGGAAAAAAAGATTATCAAAAAAATCTCGAGCAGGATATCAAAATCCGCGAGGCCATTATGAAAAAATGGAAAAATGCTGCGATTGCCGATGTGGAAATTGAAAGATCGGCGGCGATGGCGAAGATTATTGTGCGCACCGCCCGTCCTGGAGTTTTAATCGGACGCGGAGGCAGCGGCGTGGAAGATCTGCAAAAATACGTGAAGAATAATTTTTTCCGCGCGGTTAAAACGACGCTCAAGGTTGAAGTGCAGGAAGTCAAGAATTTTGAAGAAAGCGCGGCGCTCATCGCCCAAAATATCGCGGAACAGCTGGAAAAAAGAATGCCCTTCCGGAGAGCGATGAAAACTATTTTAGAACAAGTGGCCAAAAACAGCGCGATCAAGGGCGTCAAAGTGGAAGTCAGCGGCAGGCTCAACGGAGCGGAAATGTCGCGGCGCGAATGGGCGGCCAAGGGAACCTTGCCACTCCACACTCTGCGTGCTAACATTGATTTTTCAAGAGGCACTGCTTATACGACTTATGGAACTATTGGCGTGAAAGTCTGGCTGTATAAAGGGGAAGTGTTTAATAAATAAGCGAAAATCGCATGTTGATGCCGAAAAAGGTAAAACACAGAAAGTTGCATCGCGGAGGAAAAATCCGCGGGTTAGCTACGCGCGGAAATGTCGTGAGTTTCGGCAGTTTTGGACTGAAAGCTGTTGAAGGCAATCTGATTTCGGCTAGGCAGATTGAAGCCGCCAGGCGCGCGATGACCCGCTATGTGCAGCGCGGAGGAAAAATTTGGATTAGAATATTTCCGGATAAATCAATGACAAAAAAAGGCGCGGAAACTCCGATGGGAAAAGGCAAGGGAGCCGTGGATCATTTTGTAGCCAAGATTAAGCCAGGCAGAGTTCTCTTTGAAATGGACGGGGTAACGGAAAAAATTGCCAAGGAAGCTATGAAGCTGGCATCGCACAAACTGAATGTAAAAACTAAATTTATTGTCAGATAATCGTATGCATATTAAAGAATTAAGGGAAAAAAGCAAAGGAGAATTGGAAAAAATTCTGGATGAAAAACAGAAGGCAGTGCGCAAATCCAGATTCGATATTGCCGCCAAGCAAGTGAAAAATAATCGCGAGCTTAGAAAAGCTAAGCGCGATATCGCCCGCATTCTGACTTTGCTTAAATCTAATACCCAATAAAAAAGATGGAGAAGAAAATTATTACCAGAAAAAAAGGAGTAGTTGTCAGCGACAAAATGGACAAAACCGCGGTAGTGGCCGTGGTCAGTTTCAAGACGCATCCGAAATACAAGAAAAAATATAAAGTAACGAAAAAATATAAAGCGCATGACGCGGAAAATAAATGCAAGGTCGGGGATATTGTTGAAATCACGCCCTGCCGTCCGATAAGCAAGGATAAAAGTTATAAAATAGTTTAATAGCATGATACAAGCTGAATCAAAATTGAAAGTAGCAGACAACACGGGAGCAAAAGTGATTGAATGCTTTAAGGTTTTAGGCGGAACCAGGCGCCGGTATGCTTCCATTGGCGATATTATTGTGGCTTCGGTAAAAGTCGCGATGCCGCGCGGAATTGTAAAAAAGGGAGATAAAGTGCGGGCCGTGATTGTAAGGCAAAAAAAAGAATTGCGCCGCCGAGATGGATCATATATCCGCTTTGATGAAAATGCCGCGGTTATTTTGGAAGGAAAAGATCCAAAGGGAACGAGAATATTCGGGCCGATCGCAAGAGAAATAAGAGAAAAGGGATACAGCAAGATAATTTCACTGGCGCCGGAAGTATTATAAGGTTCACAAAATAATATGAGAATTAAAAAGAATGACCAGGTAAAATTGATTGCAGGCAAAGACCGGGGAAAAACCGGTAAAGTTCTGCATGTTTTTCCGGAGGAAAAAAAGATCGTGGTTGAAGGTTTGAATTTGGTAAAAAAGCATGTGCGGCCGAAAAAGGAAGGGGAAAAAGGCCAACGCATAGAAATTCCCAATAAACTGCAGATTTCCAACGCCATGCTGGTGTGCCCTAAATGCGGAAAACCAACACGCGTCGGATACAGCAGAAATGAAAATCATAAATCCAGAATATGCAAAAAATGCAAAGCTGAAATTTAAACATATGTCAAAGATCAAAGAACAATATAATAAGGAAGTTGTGCCGGAAATGAAGAAGATTTTTGGTTTGAAAAATAACCTCGAGGTTCCGCGCATCAAAAAAGTCGTGGTTAATGTCGGAATCGGCAAATATCTCAAAGATGGCAATTTAGTGAAAGAAGTTACCGAATCAGTAACCCAGATTACCGGCCAAAAGCCACTGGCGACAAAATCCCGCAAATCCATCGCTGGTTTCAAAATACGGGAAGGTTTGGAAGTGGGTCTCAAAGTGACGCTTCGCGGCAAAAGAATGTGGGATTTCTTGGAGAGATTAATAGGCGCTGCTATTCCGCGCATCCGTGATTTTCAGGGCATTAAAAAATCAGCCGTAGATGATGGAGGCAACCTGAATATCGGCATCAAAGAACATATGGTATTTCCGGAAATTAATCCTGAAAGCGTTAAAAGCACGATGAGTCTCCAGGTCAATGTGGTGACGGACGCAAAGAACAAAAAAGAAGCGTTAGAATTATTTAGACTAATGAAATTTCCAATAATTAAATAGACAAAAATGGCAAAGAAATCAACAGAAGCAAGAGCTAGAAAAAAACCGAAATTTTCCACCCGCATAGTTTTGCGCTGCTGGCGTTGCGGGAGAAAGCATGGATATATGCGTGAATTTGGAATTTGCCGGATTTGTTTCCGCGAATTGGCCAGCACGGGGCAAATCCCGGGTGTGAAGAAATCGTCCTGGTAAATTAGAAATTAAGTAAAATCATAAAATTATGTCAGACAATATTTCCGAAATGTTAACCAGAATACGCAATGCCCAGAAAGCAGGACATTTAGAAGTGAGTTTTAGCGCTTCAAAATTAAAGCTGGCGATCGCGCAGATTTTGGAAAAAGAGGGCTTTATTGAATCGGCAGCGCGGGAAAAAAATGACGAGAGCGATCAGATAAAAATCGGACTCAAATATTTTAAAATTTCCAACACGAAAAAGAATCCGGCCATAACGGAAATCAAACGGATCAGCAAGCAGGGCCAGCGGATATATGTCAGAAATAAAGATATCAAGAATGTTAAAAATAAATATGGCATTGCCATTGTTTCCACTTCCAAGGGAGTAATGACCGGAGCGGAAGCGCACAAGAATGGCCTGGGCGGAGAATATATCTGCGAAGTCTGGTAAAAAATTACGAATAAAATAATTATATGTCAAGAATTGGCAAAAAATTAATAACCATACCGGCGGGAGTTGAGGTGAAGCTGCGAAACAACATCCTGGAAATAAAAGGTCCGAAAGGAACGCTTAGTTTAACCGTTCATCCGGAATCCGGAGTTGAAATCAAGGACGGAAAAATTCATGTAAGTAAAACCGGAAAGTCAAAAAAATCTCCAGCACTTTGGGGGCTTACCCGTTCGCTTATCGCTAATATGGCGCAGGGCGTGACCGAAGGATATAAGAAACAAATTGAACTTCAAGGTGTTGGATTCAGAATGGCAGTGGCGGGAAAGAAAATCAATCTGGCTTTGGGATTTTCCCATCCGGTGGTGGTGGATGTTCCGGAAGGCCTGGAAGCTAAAATAGAAGAGGCTAATATTTTGACAATTTCGGGGATTGACAAGCAGGAAGTCGGGCAGTTCGCGGCTGAAATCAGGGGACTCAAAAAAGCTGAACCTTATAAAGGTAAAGGATTCCGCTATGCGGGAGAACATGTCCGAAGAAAAGCTGGAAAGAAAGCAGCGGCAGCGGCTAAATAGTATTTTTAGTATTTGATATGAAGCAAATTTATGAATAAGACAAGCAGAAACAACCTAAGATTACACCGGAAGAGGAGGATTGAAGCCAAGATCAGGGGCACGGCCAAAAGGCCGCGGCTTTCAGTTTTTCGCAGTTTGAAAAGTTTATACGCTCAAGTCATTGATGATGAGAATGGCAAGACTTTGGTTTCAGCCAACCTGCAGGAAATTAAAAAAACAAAAAATGATATTTCCGGAGCCAAGGAAATTGGCAAGCTAGTTGCCAAGAAGTGCGTGGAAAAAAAGATATCCGAAGTGGTTTTTGACCGGTCCGGCTACAAGTATCATGGCAAAGTGAAGGCAGTCGCGGACGGAGCCAGAGAGGGCGGATTAAAATTTTAATAAATATATATGGGAAAAAATGATAGAAAATTTGGCGGCAAGCGAGAGAAGCCTGAATATGACCAAAAGCTTTTGGATTTGGCGCGCGTAACCCGTGTAGTGAAAGGCGGGCGCCGTTTTCGCTTTCGGGCGACTTTGGTTATTGGCAATCGCAAAGGCAAAGTGGGCGTGGGAGTCGGCAAGGGGACGGATGTTTCTGACGCGATTAACAAAGCTTTTGCTGATGGCAAGAAAAATATAATCACGGTTTCCATGCACAAAAATACCATTCCGCACGATATCCGTTTCAAATTAGGGAGCGCTAAAATAATTTTGAAACCAGCCAGCGCCGGCCGAGGCATTATCGCCGGCGGAGCCGTGCGCGCCGTGGTGGATTTGGCCGGCATTAAAGATATCGTTTCGAAATCTCTGGGAACGGCCAACAAATTGAATGTCGCCCGCGCCGCCGTGGCCGCTTTGGCTACCTTTGAAAATGTAAGAAATAGAAAAGCTAGAACAACGAATGAACACGAATAAGAAGCGAATTGTCGCGAATCACTTAAATAAATTAGTAAAATTAGTATGTTGATTAATACTTTAAAGTTAAAATTTAAAAGAAAGAAGCGCAAGACTATCGGCCGAGGCGGGAAAAAAGGAACTTATTGCGGCAAGGGAAACAAGGGGCAGAAAGCCAGATCGGGGGCGCATGTTGATCCGCTGTTCGAAGGCGGCCGCTCAACCCTGATCGATCATATGAAAAAAGTCCGCGGATTTAAGTCGCGAACAGCTAAAAAGGCGGTGGCCTCGCTCGAAATGATTGAAAAGAAATTCAAGGACGGCGAAGTGGTAGATAAAGAATCTTTGGTAAAATCCCAAATTATTGGTAAACTGGAAGCGCAGGATGGAATAAAAATCGTCGGCAGCGGCAAGTTCACGAAGAAATTAACAATCGACAAGAACATTCTCCTTTCGGCCGCGGCCAAATCCGCGATTGAAAAAGCGGGAGGAAAAATTTTGGAAAAATAAAAAAGAGCGAGTAGATGTGAAAAAAATCTAATCGCTCCAACGCAGGTAATTACAAAGAAATTATTACCTCAAGTCGAATCTTCTTTCTATTAAGAGAGATAAGCTTGATTTTTTCTTTGTGAGATCGTCCTCTGGGTGTGTAATTGGGCATGTAATAAAGAATGTCTTTCAGGTTTTTTACCATAAAAGCCACCGCCGTATGAATTGTTCCATAGCTGTTTTTCGTAAAATACGGCTGGAACCTTCTTTTTAAGCGTTTATAGTCCGGATACTTACCATCGAAAGCCGTAAGAAATACGCAAGTGTGGCTTACAGATGACGCCTTTACCCCGTATACTTTTTTAAGCACTGGGACACACCTCCTATGTATAATTATCCAAAATTTATTGGACGCTTAATTGTAGCAGACTATAATTAAATTGTCAAGATAAAAAATTGCTCGAAAAACTAATCCAAATTTTCAAAGTTAAAGAACTTAGAAACAAGATATTTTTTATCCTGGCGCTTTTGGTCGTGTTCAGATTGATTGCCAACATTCCCGTGCCGGGCGTTGATCAGGAACAGCTGAAAAACTTTTTTTCCAACAACCAGCTGTTCGGGCTTTTGAACCTATTTTCCGGCGGAGGACTTTCCAGTATTTCCATTGTGATGCTGGGTGTCGGACCCTACATCACCGCTTCCATCATTATGCAGCTGCTTACGATGATCATTCCACGCCTGGAGCAGATTTACAAGGAAGAGGGCGAGGCGGGACGGCAGAAATTCAACCAATGGACGCGCTGGATTACGGTGCCGCTGGCGGCCATGCAAACTTTCGGTATGATTTCGCTTTTCCGTTCGCAAAACATCATTGGCAATCTCGATACTTTCAATATTTCTTCGATTATTGTGGTCGCGGTGGCCGGCACCATTTTTCTCATGTGGCTGGGCGAGCTGATTACCGAAAAGAAAATCGGCAACGGAGTTTCTATGATAATTTTCGCCGGCATCGTAGCCCAGCTCCCGAGTTCTATGTCCCGTCTTTCCGCGACTTATGATTCTTCGCAATTTTTCACTTATATAATTTTGCTGGTGCTGGTGGTGGCCGCGATTGCCGGAGTGGTAATTGTGACTGAAGGGCAAAGAAATATTCCGGTCTCTTATGCCAAAAGAATTCGCGGCAACCGTATGTATGGCGGAACTTCCACTCATTTGCCGCTGCGCGTCAATCAGGCAGGCGTGATTCCGATCATCTTCGCGATGTCCATCATGCTTTTTCCCGGGATGATTGCCGGATTTTTAGCCAATGCCGCCAATCCCACTGTAGCGAGCATTGCCCGCTCGATGGGAAATATTTTCCAGAATCAATGGTTTTATGGAATCCTGTATTTTATTCTGGTGGTAGCTTTTACTTATTTTTACACGGCGGTAGTTTTTGATCCGCACAAAATTTCCGAAAGCCTGCAAAAACAAGGCGGCTATATTCCCGGCATCCGGCCTGGAAAAACCACCTCTGAATATCTTTATCGCATCATCAACCGCATCACTTTGTCGGGCGCGCTGTTTTTGGGCGCCATCGCGGTTTTGCCGTTCATCATACAAGGCGCTTTCAATATGAAATCCATCAGCATCGGCGGCACAGGGCTGCTCATTGTTGTTTCGGTAGTCATCGAAACTATCAAACAAATCGAAGGGCAGTTAGTGATGAGGGATTATGAAGGCTTCTAGTCACCAATATTTGCGAATGTTTAAATAAATTTATTCGAATACATTTTTTTAATATTAGCGACAATTCGCAAACATATGAATATTATAATTTTAGGACCTCAAGGGTCAGGCAAGGGAACGCAAGCCGAAATGCTGACGCAAAAATACAATCTGGAACATCTGGATGTCGGCGGAACGCTTAGAGAGTTATCCAAAATGGACACTCCTCTGGGAAAGGAAATTTATAATGTTTTAAATGTGGCCAAAGGGCTCATTTCGGATGAAATTCTGTTCAAAGTCCTGCGGCTTAAACTCTCGTCGCTGCCAAGGGAACAGGGAGTAATATTTGACGGGGCGCCAAGAAATTTGGAGCAGGCAAAATATCTGGAAATTCTTTTAAGGGAGTTTGGGAAAAAAATCGACAAAGTTTTTTTCGTGAATATCTCTGAAGAGGAATCAACCGCGCGAATTTCCAAAAGATGGATTTGCCAGAAATGCAGAGCAGTTCTGATTATGGGCAAGGATGTCCAGAGTGAAAAAGACCAATGTCCGGCCTGCGACGCGCCGATCGCGCAGCGAAAAGATGACACGCCGGAAGGCATTGGAATTCGTTTGCGTATTTTCCAGGAAGAAACGGTGCCGGTTATCAATTATTACAAAGAAAAAGGATTGCTAGTGGAAATAGACGGCAAGCAACCGATTGAAAAAGTGTTTAATGGCATAGTAAAAAACATAGATGTCTAAATAAATGATAGTCATCAAGAATTCAAAAGAAATAGAAGCCATGCGCGCGGGCGGCAAGATTCTGGCTGGCATTATGGAAAAGATCGCCCAGGAAATCGCGCCGGGAAAAAATACCGAAAGATTAGACAAGCTTGCCGAAGAGCTTGTTTTTGCTGGTGGGGGAACGGCATCATTCAAAGGCTATGGCGGCGACGGCGAGCGGGGATTTCCGGCGACCATTTGCGCTTCCGTAAACGATGAAGTTGTCCACGGCATTCCGGCGAAAGATAAAATTTTGAAGGCAGGGGATGTTTTAAAAGTTGATATCGGCATGAAATATAAAGGTCTGCATACGGATATGGCCCGCACATACGCCATAGGCGAATGTAGTAGGCAAGCGCGCAAGTTAATTCAGATAACCGAACAATCTTTTTGGGAAGCCGTAAAAAAAATGGGTCCGGGAAAAAAGTTGAGCGCATATTCCAAAGCCGCGCAAAAATATATTGAAAAGAATGGTTTTTCGGTAGTGCGCAATTTGGTCGGGCACGGCGTGGGGAAAGACTTGCATGAAGATCCGCAAATTCCGAATTATTACAATAAAAAATACCAGGATGTAAAATTAGCTCCCGGTATGGCGCTGGCGCTTGAGCCGATGGTGAACGCCGGCGGATTCGAAACAATGCTGGGCCGCGACGGCTGGGTTTTCAAAACCAAAGACGGCGGTCTTTCGGCTCACTACGAAAATACGATTTTGATAACGGAAAAGGGAGTAGAAGTTCTGACAATTTTATAAGGTTGAGATAAAAATATAATATTACATTTTCCACCGGCCGGTAAAATATGTAATAGAAAGAAAATTAAAAATTTTGACAAAAAAACCCCCGAGTAGTTGCCTCGGGGTCGATTCTGGATCAATACCAGAATCCGGTTATTCTACGAAGGTAGCGAACTTGTACATCATACAGATTGTTACAAGACCTACCAGATAAAAGAAAGCAACAGCAGTGTCGACTACCTTTTCCTCATTTTCACTGCATGCCATTTTACTTCACCTCTCTTTCAAAAAAAGATAAAAAGAATAAAATATTCCTCCAAGTCCGCAGGCAATTATAAATTCCTTTGCCAGAGGAAGAAATTCTGCTGCTGGTCCTTTGTAATTAACTGGCTCCGGCAAAACAAAAAAAACAAACAGAGCCAGAAGGGATAATAAACAAATCTGCAAAGCATCTTTCCTCGCCTTTGTTATCATTTTATATCCTCCAATTTTTTAATTTTTCAATGTGCTGCTTATTTATCTGACACAATGTGCCACGATACATAAGTCTAGCATAAAATAAGCCTTATGTCAATATATAGCCAGAATTTACCTAAAATAAGCCATTATTTGGGCATAGATTTTGGAACTGCCAAGATCGGCTTAGCTTTGGCGGATATGGAAATGGAAATGGCTTTCATTTACCAAAATATCGCCAATGACAAAAAAATGCTGGAAAATCTGGCGAAAATTGTGGAAAAAGAAAATATCAAAAAAATTATCATTGGCAAATCCGGAAAACTGGCCGGCTCAAATGTGGCGCAAAAAAGTTTTAACATTGAGGAAATTGGGAAAAAAATTGAAAAAGAACTCGGTGTGCCGGTTTTGTATCACGAGGAAATGTTTACCACTAAAATGGCGCAAGATAATCTCAAAGAAAGGGGAGAGAAAAATATAAAAAAATATGACGATCGGGAAGCCGCGCGCATAATTTTACAAGATTGGCTGGATAAGATACAATTAAGCCAGGTCAAAGCTGGCTGATTTTGTTAACTATTAAATTAAAAATCATGGAACAAAAGCCGTTCTTATCCGTAATTATTCCCGCCTATCGCGAAGCCGAGCGCATTGGAGAAAATCTTTTGGAAATAGAAAATTTTTTAAGCGCCAAAAACTACACCTATGAGGTATTGGTCGTGACTGATGGATCGCCGGATGCCACGGCGGAAATTGCCAGAACGCATTCAGATCGAGTGAAAAATTTGCGCGTGATCGAGAACAAGGAAAATCACGGCAAAGGATTTGTTGTGCGCCAGGGGCTGCTGGAGTCCAACGGGGAAATAAGATTATTTTTGGATGCTGATGGATCAACTTCCATTACGCATTTGGACGCGTTTTTGCCGGAATTTGAAAAGGGCTTTGATGTAGTGATGGGCTCGCGCGATATTGAAGGCGCGTTTGTGCAGGTTCCGCAGCCGAAAATCAGAATTCTGATGGGAAATATGGGCAACTGGGCAATCCGAATTGTGCTTGGGCTCTGGAGTTATCCAGACACGCAATGCGGATTTAAGATGCTCAATGAAAAGGCGGCTCAAGCGGTAGCCAGCCGTATGGTCGTGGATCGTTTCGGTTTTGATTTTGAGCTGATAATTTTAGCCAAAAAACTGGGCTTTAAAATCAAACAGATGCCGGTGCGCTGGCTTAATGAAGAAGGCTCGACCGTCGGCGGCCTTTTTGGCCCGAACGGATTTCTGCAAGTGCTTATTGATCTTTTCCAAACGCGGATGAGGTTGTGGGGAGGGAAATATCATTTGAAAAATCAAAATTAAAAAAACAGTATAAATTAAAAACCCCACACTTTTCCGATAAAGTCTGGATGAAATACTAAGTTTGTACCACGGAAACAACTTCGTCTCAGTTTATCTTAATTTGTAGTTTAATAATTAGAAAAGTGAGGGGTGCTCAATTTTGTAGCAAAAAATAATAATTTTTTGACAAAATTGGCAAAAACAAAAAATTGGAAAAAAATACAAACGAAAAATTAACTGAACTGCGGCAGGATTTGGTGGCTGGCGACTGGGTAGTGATTGCCACAGGAAGAGCCAAACGTCCGGAGGATTTTGCGGCGCACAAAAGGGCTTTAGTGGAGGATGATCCGAACAAAGTTTGCTTTATGTGCCATCCTGAAGAAGCGGGGCAGGAAAAAGATGTTTTGATTTATAATACCGAAGATGGCGACTGGAGCTTGCGCGTTTTTCCGAACAAATATCCGGCCTTTTCTCGCGCTCGCGCTCCAAAACATTTTGAAGAAGGGCCATATTTCGCGATGGACGGAACGGGTTATTGCGAGGTTATTGTCACGCGCGACCATAACAAACAAATCGCGCTACTCGACAAAATGGCGGTGGCGGAAATAATTGATGCCTATCAGGACAGATATGTCGAACTGATGGGAAAAAAGAGCGTCAACTATATTGATATTTTTCACAATCACGGCAAGGAAGCAGGCGCCACGGCCGTCCATCCGCATTCGCAACTGTGGGCGATTCCGGTTATTTCTCCTTACATTAAAAGTGAGTTGGACGGCGCGGAAACATATTACCGGAACAATAAAAAATGCGTGTATTGCACGATTTTAGAATGGGAAATGGAGCACAAAAAGAGAGTGGTTTTTGAAAATGATAATTTTTTGGCCTTCTGTCCATTTTCATCGCGAGCCGCTTTTGAAGTTTGGATAATGCCGAAAAAACATAAACCCTATTTTGAAAGAATAACCAATGCAGAAAAAATAGAACTGGCGGAAGCATTGCAAACTTCGATCAGTAAAATTTATAAGGCCCTTGGAGACCCGGCTTATAACTTTTATATCCACACTTCTCCCTGCGACGGCAAAGATTATCCGCATTTTCACTGGCACATTGAAATTTTGCCGCGCACGGCCACTTGGGCGGGTTTTGAACTTTCAACCGGCATTGAAATTTCCACTATCCAGCCGGAAGTGGCGGCGGAATATTTGCGGAATATTTAATTTATGCATGAAATAATTTTTTCCTGGTTTCAAGATTTTCCCGGCTGGCTGGCGACTTTTTTGATTGCCATGATTCCGGTGACCGAACTACGCGCGGCTTTGCCCTTGGCTTACAAAGCTTATGGAATGTCGGCTTTTTGGGCATGGTTTTGGTCGGTGGCGGGAACATACGGCGCGATGGTAATCATTGTTTTGCTTTTGGATCCGGTGGCTAAATTGTTATCAAGCTGGTTTGGATTTTTTCAAAAATTTTTCAATTGGCTGTTTGAACACACTAGAAAGCGCGCCAACGGAAAAATGGAAAAATACGGCGAGTGGGCGATTTTCATTTTGGCGGCTACGCCGATTCCGCTTCTCGGTGGAATGACCGGAGCACTGGCGGCGTTTGTTTTTGGAGTCCCTTTGCGTAAATCATTGCCTTTGCTATTATTAGGGACGATGGTGTCGGGAGGAATTGTTTTGGCCTTAACATTAGGAATTTAATATGCAGAAACTTATTATAGGCAACTTAAAGATGAACTTGTTGAGTCCCCAGGAACGGGATAGATATTTAGTATGGATGGATAAAGAACTAGGGAGTAAATCCTCCAAAGGCGGATCCGCCAGGGGCGGAAAATTAAAGAATTCAGAAATTGTTTTGTGCCCGCCATTTGTGCATCTGGAGGCTTTTAAAAAATGGAATAATAAGAAGGTAAAAATCGGCGCGCAGGATATGTTTCCGGAGGAAAAAGGGTCGTATACCGGCGAAGTTTCTCCGGTGATGCTCAAAAACTTGGGTTGTGAATATGTGATTTTGGGGCATAGTGAAAGAAGAAGGTATCTTTCCGAGAATAACCATGAGATAAATTTGAAATTAATTTCTGCTTTAAAAAATGGCTTGAAACCAATTCTTTGTGTGGGCGAAAACAAAAACCAAGAAATAAATGCTATAATTTTGGAGCAATTAAAAAATTGTTTTAAAAATGTAAATCGAGGTAAGATTGATAATGTTAGCGTTTGTTATGAACCGGTTTGGGCTATCAGTTCTAATAATCCCGATCATTTGCCAGCCACAAATGAAATTATGAGCGCCAGATTGCTTATAAAAAAGTTTTTAGCAGAAAGATTCGGAATAAAAATTGCTGAAAAAGTAAAAATTATTTATGGCGGATCAGTTAATCCCGCTAATGTAAAACAAACTTGCATTGATTCTGGAATGGATGGAGCGCTGATCGGCAGAGAAAGTTTAGCGCCGCACGGATTTATAAAAACAGCGGAAATAATAAACGCTAATAATCACGAATGATAAAACAATATTCGCGAATATAGTTTTAACATTTGCAACAATTTACAACACAATGATTACATCAGTCAAAGAAATTTTGACTAAAGCTAAAGAGGGCGGTTATGCCGTCGGGGCTTTTAATACGGTCAATTTGGAAACGACGCGCGCCATTGTGGAGGCGGCGCAGGAAATGAAATCTCCGGTGATTATCCAGATTACGGAAAAGACCATGGAATATGCCGGCGGCCGCGGGATTTTCCATTTGGTAAAAAATGACGCGGAGTTTTATGCTCCGGAAATTCCGATCGGAATCCATCTGGATCACGGAAAAAGCCTGGAAGTAATCGAGCGGGCGATTGAAATCGGTTTCAATTCAGTAATGTATGACGGTTCGCGCAAAGATTATATTGATAATGTAGCCAATACCAAAAAGGCGGCTGATTTCGCGCACGAAAAAGGCGCTTCCATTCAAGGTGAATTGGGCAGTGTGCCCTATCTCAGCGAACAAAAAATGGGGGAGGCCAATTGGGATAAATATATGACTGATCCGGAACAGGCCAAAGATTTTGTCGAGAAAACAGGGATTGACGCGCTGGCGGTAGCTATCGGCAATGCCCATGATTTTTTCAAAGAAAGAGAAACGCCGGATTGGGAAAGGCTTTCGAAGATAAGAAGCCTTATTGATATTCCCATTGTTATGCACGGCGCTTCAGATTGGGACGACGGCAAAGCTGAAGAGGCGATTAAAAGAGGCGTCAGCTGTTTTAATGTGGATACGAATACGCGCGTGGCTTTTATAAATACTTTAAGCAGTCTTTTTCGGGGCGACCGCGAGCCAGGTTTTGATCTGCGAAGCATTCTGGGCGAAGCCAGAGACGCGGTCAAGGAAAGCATAAAAAAGAAAATAGCGCTGTATGGCAGCGGAGGGAGAATATAAATAATGTAGTTATCCCAGCACCAATTCCAGCAAAGTCTAGGTGTAGTGGATAGATATATTTGTGAATTCGCCTCGCCTCGATTCGGCGAAGCGGGCTGCGGCTAAGTTTTAATTAAAAATATAAATTTCAATAGCGAATTAGTGCGGGATGCTCATTTTTGTTTCCGCTCGCACAGCTCGCGGACAAAAACGGCATGTGTTTGACCATTCCTAAAAAAGTCATTGAAATTAAAAAAGATACGATAATTATTGAAAATCCAGCTGGGATTCGACAAGTTGTGAAAAGTATTGTAGACTTAAAAGCCGGTGATTTTTGCTTAACACAGCAAAATATCGCCGTGCAGAAAATAGGCAAGGATGAGGCTAGTGAGATCTTTAAAATGTTAAATTCAATAAAAGGGAGGTGAAAAAATATGAAGATTTTGGCTGATGGGCTTTTACGAACAGCGGGGATGATGTCGAGCTGTATTTACCTGCACAACAAAAAACCGGAAGACAAACAGAAAAAACTTATCATCAGAGCGCGTCTCAAGGAAAATGTTAGGTTTGATGAATTTCTGGACGCTTTTCCTCTGGAGATGAATACCGGAGAAGAAATAAAAAGATTTGCCGCCAGTCTTAAGAAAGAAGCTATCGATGAAGAAACAATCAATCTTTTTTTTGGAGGTGATCCGCATATTGAATATGCTATTAGGGAATGCGAAGAAAATTTACTACAGGGAGATCTGCGCAGTTTATTTATTGTTTTCCATGTGGAATTGCCCATTGAAATTACCGAAACAGAAGGATCTCTCAAGGGTGTTTACAAAAACGATCCGGTTGAAATTTTTTTCGACAATCTTATTTCTCTTACCGAAGAATTTGCGATTTTCAGGAACATGGCAGTGAAAAAAGGCAGCAGGGTGCTGGTGCACTATGGATCGATAGTGGCGACAGATATTGATAAAAAAACGGAAAAAAGGATCTTAAAAATTCAGCGAGAAAACGAAGTTTTTGCAAAAGCACTAAAGGATGTAAAGAGAATGGATTGCCGAAGGCTTGCTGAAATTGTTCAAAAAATTTATGCGGCTAAGGTTTAGGAGGGTTCTAATAAAAATAGAGCCCTCGCTTTTTTTATTTCACTTTTTATGTTAAAATAATGTTAACATGGCGATTAAGGAGAAATTTTTTAACGGGAAGCCGAAGGTGGCGATTGTTTCGCTGACATCTTGCGAGGGCTGCCAGTTCGCGCTCCTGGATTTGGGAGAACGGTTTTTGGATTTGGCGAACAAAATTGAAATGGTAGATTTCCGACTTTTGGAAGATGAGGAAGATCCGGGCGACAAGATCGATATCGGGATCATTGAGGGCAATCCGGTGACGGAGGACAATGTTAAAACGCTTCTAGGACTTCGCAAAAGAAGTAAAATCTTAGCGGTTTTGGGAAACTGCGCGGCTATGGGTGGAATTCCGGAAATCAAAAACTATCAGGAAGGGACGAATACTATCAAGCGTGTGTATAAATATCTCCAGGGCATCAATAATCCGGAAATCAAGGAAGTGGACAATTTTGTGAAAGTGGATTTCATTTTCCCGGGTTGTCCGATAAATGGCGAGGAGTTTTTGAAATATATCCCAGCCATTATTGAAGCAGCGCAAAGCGGGGATCTTTCTAAACTTCCAATTATTCCAGACCAGCCGGTTTGCGTGGAATGCAAGGCTAAAGGCAATCGCTGTCTGCTGCTCGACAAAAAACCATGTTTTGGTCCGATGATTCTGGGCGGCTGCGATGCAGTGTGTCCGACGGCCAGGATGATGTGCCAGGGTTGCCGGGGGTTGCGTCCCAAAGGCAACACCAAAGCCATGCGCGCGACGCTCAAGACCATGATGACAGACGAAGAATTTGAAAATACGACTGAAATCTACGGCCTGCGCGACGATCTTTTTGAGCCGGAAGCGGAAGCCAAGAAAAAAATAAACCCCGTTAGAAATTCCGGCGGGGATAATATTTCTAACGGGGTAAAATGAGAGTTTTAAAAAGATTATTATATTTACTGTTACTCATTGTTCTTTCTGTGGGCGTGGCGGCAATCGTAAAAAAATTCCAGCCACAAGTCAGAACTTATATTGCGGAGCAAAAGCCCTGCCGCACGCCGCTCAAATATTCCATTGGTGAAATTGATCCGCGGTTTAACATTACAGCTGAACAATTAAAAAACATCCTGGCTGAAGCGGAAATTGTGTGGGAAGAAGATGGCGGGCTGAATTTATTTGAATATGATCCGAATGTTGAGCTCAAGATAAAAATGGTTTATGATGAGCGCCAGCAGGGAAGCGATGAAGCAGGAAAGCTTGAAACTGATCTGGCGGCACTGGAGAAACAGCGCGCGACTCTGGATCGGCAATATGGCGGGCTGGACGCAGAGTATGACAAAAAGCTGGCTCAATTCAACATTGATCTTGGAGAATATGAGGAAGATTTGGAGGATTACAATAAGGATGTGGCTTATTGGAATAAAAGAGGGGGCGCGCCGGAAGATGAGTATGAAGACTTGAAAGATGAGCAGAAAAAATTAGACAAAACTTATGAGGCGCTCAAGGATCGGGAAAAAGAGCTCAAAAGTCTGGCTTCCAAAATAAACGGCATCGCAAACAAAGAAAATTCCATAATCAATAATTATAATTCAACGATTACGACCTATCAAAACAAATACGGAGCAGCGCAGGAATTTGAAAAAGGAGTTTATGATTCGGCGCAAGGGATTACAATCTACCAATTCCGGGAAACAGCTGATTTGCGTCTGACGCTGGCGCACGAACTTGGGCACGCATTGGGCATCGGCCACACGCAAGATCCGCAATCACTCATGTATTATCTGATGGGCGAGCAAAATCTGGAAAATCCGACGCCGACAGCTGAAGATGCGGCGGAATTAAAAACAGTCTGTGAATTAAATTAGAAAAAATAATTTTATGAATATAAAAATAAATCATATCGCAAAGATGGAAGGGCATGCCGGATTTATGGCGAGTGTCATTCAGGGCGATGTAAAATCAGCGAAATTGGAAGTGCAGGAAGGCATTCGCCTCATTGAAGGCATTTTGATCGGTCGGCACTATAAAGATGTTCCGATTGTGGCGCAAAGAATCTGCGGGATTTGTCCGGTAGTGCACAATCTAACTTCTATCAAAGCCCTGGAGAATGCTATGGGAGTGAAAGTTTCGCCGGAAACAGAAAAATTGCGCGCGATTATGGAGCTTGGACAAATTATCCATTCGCACGCGCTCCATCTTTTCTTTTTGTCGCTGGCTGATTTTTTAGACATTGAAAACGATATCCAGCTGGTAAAACAATATCCGGAAGAATCAAAAAAAGCCATTCGCATCCGTGAATTCGGCATGGATATCGTGCGGGAAATCGGCGGGCGGGTGGTGCATCCATTGACCAATGAAGTCGGCGGTTTTAAAAAAGTTCCCAGTGTTGAGGGCTTGCAAAAAATAATCGCCAATACTGAAAAAATCCTTGCAGACGCGCTGGCGTTGGGAGAATTTTTCAAAAAAATAAAATTGCCGGAATTTTCACGCCAGACTGAATATGTATGTTTGGCACAAAACGGCAGTTATCCATTTTATGATGGCGACATTGTGTCATCGGAAGGCTTGCATATTCCGGTGGCTAAATTTGAAGTGAATTTTCAGGAACTGCAAAAGCAAAATGAGGTGATCAAAAAAGTCGAGCACAAAGGCAAAAGCTATATGATTGGAGCTATCGCGCGCATGAACATTAACCGCGAAAAGCTTAATCTCAAGGCCGGCGCCTATCTTGAAAGCCTGGGACTCAAATTTCCGGATTACAATCCTTTCCATAACATCCTGGCGCAAATGACAGAAGTCATCCATTGCGTGGCTGAAGCCGAAAAATTATTGAGGGAATTTTTAAATTCAGATATGGACGCCGTGATTACCAAGGAATATGCAATCAAGGAGGGCACGGGTGTGGCGGCAGTGGAGGCTCCAAGGGGCACGCTTTATTATCACATCGAGGTGGACAGCCGGGGTTATGTGAAAAATCTGAATATCATCACGCCGACAGCGCAGTTTTTGGCAAACCTGGAAGATGATATAGCGGAATATCTCAAAACCGTGATTAATTTAGAGGGCAAAGAGCGAGAAAAGAAACTGCGCGGATTTATTCGGGCGTATGACCCGTGTATAAGTTGCGCTGTTCACTAATATGCACGACTTTCTGCTAGCCAAACAAATTATCGATGAACTTTTGAAGATTATTTCTGAAAAGAAATTAGAGAATGTTAAGAGTGTATCGTTGGAAATTGGGAATATTGCCCATGGCGACCATCTGGAAAACATAGATTTGGATAATTTTACATTTCTCTTGAAAAGTATAACGCCAAAATATGGCTTAAATAAGGCAAAGTTCTACATAAAAAAAACTAATGGGGATAGTTGGAAAATAACGGATATTGAGGTATAATAAAATCACATAACGCATAGCGCATAACATAAAATTTATGATTAGACTTGCAATTAATGGTTTTGGCCGCATCGGCCGGCCGTCGTTCAAAATCGCCCTGGAAAAAGAGGGGATCGAAGTGGTGGCGATCAATGATCTAACCGATATCAAGACTTCAGCGCATCTTTTAAAATACGACTCTTCGTATGGCAGGTATGGGCGTCCGGTGGAAATTGACGAAAGCAATTCTGAAATAATCGTCGGCGATAAAAGAATAAAATATTTTTGCGAACCTAATCCGGAAAAATTGCCGTGGGCGGATTTGGGCATAGATGTCGTTTTGGAATGCACCGGTGTTTTTTGCGACCGTGAAAGCGCGCAAAAGCATTTGATGGCCGGAGCGCGCAAAGTCGTTTTGTCGGCGCCGCCTAAAGGCGACATTCCGGTTTATCTCATCGGCATAAACGAACAGGACTACAGTGTTGAGCGCGACAGTATTATTTCCAATGGCTCCTGCACGACGAATTGTTTGGCGCCGATGATAAAAGTTTTGGATGAAAATTTTGGCGTGGAGAAGGGCTTTATGACTACGACGCATTCCTATACCAATGACCAGCGCTTGCAGGATTTGCCGCACAAAGATTTGCGGCGCGCGCGGGCGGCGGCGCTGAATATTATTCCGACGACGACCGGAGCGGCGGCCACAGTGGGTAAAGTAATCAAACATTTGGAAGGACAGCTGGACGGCATATCTCTCCGCGTGCCGACGCCGGTGGTTTCCATCGTGGATTTTATTTGCACGCTTAAAAAAGAGGCCAGCGTTGAAGATATTAACAGCGCTTTCAAAAAAGCGGCGGAAGAAGAGTTTAAAGGAATTCTAAGCGCGACGGAGGAAGAATTGGTCTCTATGGATTTCAAAGGTGATCCGCATTCTGCGATTGTTGATCTACCACTGACGATGGCGAATGGCAATTTAGCCAAGGTTGTCGGTTGGTATGATAATGAATGGGGATATTCCAATCGCCTAGTAGAAATGGCGGAATATATCGCCAAATAGTGCCATTTCCCACAAAGTTCAAGGTTTTTGAGCGCTTTATTTAAGCCAAAAAATGCAATTTTGGTAAATTTGGGCTTGACAAGCTCTGAATAGTTTGCTAAGATATATAATCAATGAAAATTGATGTTTTTTGAAAATAAATTTTACAGAGGGAATGTTTTGGTTATTAATTTTTAGTAGCTAGAATCGTTCCTTCTGTAGAGAAGGAGATTTCAATTTTGGAGGTGTTACATGAATCACGGAATTGGACCCCCTTGTTTTTCAAGCAGAACCCAGGCTAGGGTGACGGCCAATAATTATTTTATTTTTTTGCAGACCCTGCGGACCCAGGGCAGGAAAAGCTGGCGGTGCCCGCGCGTGATTACAAGGTAAAACACGCGACGGCAAGCCCGATGACCCGGTGTGGCGACTGCGTGCTGCAGCGCCGGTAAAAACGGAGGTGCTATGCGCATACTTCAATTTGTTGAAATCTAGCTCTCTTTAATTTTCAGTAAGCTCATATTTTTTTGAAGCAAATCATTAAAATGAGCTAAATAAGGAGAGCTGCCGTAACAACGGCCAAGCTATCGCAAAAACTGTCAGTAGATGGGTCGGAGCCGTGAGATATCGAAGGATTAAATCCTACACGATATTCACGGCTCTTTTTTATTTGCAAAAAAACCAAAAAAATTGTAAAATATAGATATAAATAAGCATGATTTATGTTTGATATTTTAATCAAAAACGGAACGGTGATCGACGGCACGGGACAGCCGATGTTTCGCGCGGATATTGGCATCAGGGAAGATAAGATTGTACAAGTCGGCGAGCTCCATAATGAAAAAGGCGAACTTGAAATTAACGCGACAGACAAGCTGGTGTGTCCGGGGTTTATTGATGTCAATAATCATAGCGACACTTATTGGCGTATTTTCAATGATCCGAATCTGGAAAGCTTGGTTTATCAGGGCATCACGACCATCATCGGCGGAAATTGCGGATCATCACTGGCGCCGCTGGCCGACTCGGAGACGATTGCCTCTATCCAGAAATGGTCAAATATCAAGCAGGTCAATGTCAACTGGCTAACCATGCCTGATTTTTTGCAGGCTGTTTCTAATTCTAAGTTATCGGTAAATTTCGCGACATTGGTCGGACATGGAACGCTTCGGCGCGGGATTTTGAAAGACCAAATGCGCGCTCCGGATTCCAAGGAGATGGCTTTTATTGAAAAAATGCTTTCCAATGCTTTGTCTGCTGGCGCGCTGGGAATGTCGAGCGGCCTGGTTTATACGCACGCGCGCACAGCGACCAAGGAAGAATTAGTGGCACTGGCCAAAATAATTAAAAAATACGGCGGAGTTTACACCACGCATATCCGAGACGAAATTGATAATTTTCAGGAAGCGCTCAAGGAAGCGATTGAAGTGGCGCGGGAATCCAAAGTAAAACTGCACATTTCCCATTTCAAAATTATCGGTGAAAAAAACTGGAGCATGATGGATGAAGCCATGTTTTTAATTGGTAAGGCCAAGGAGGACGGCATAGACATAACTTTTGATGTTTATCCTTACACTAACACCGGGACAGTTTTATATACTTTGCTTCCGGCCTGGGTGACAGATGGCGGAAGAAAGATGATGCTTAGCCGCCTCAAAGACAAATCTATCCGCCCGCGCATTATCCGTGAAATGAAAGACTCCGGCTTTGATTATTCAAAAGTTGAAATTGCCATCTCGGCGCTGGACAAAACTTTGGACAAAAGAAATATTACTGATATTGCCAAGTCTCAGGAAAAATCAATCGAGGATGCCGTTTTGGATGTCCTGATTGCTTCCGAAGGGCGCGTTATTACTTCTATGGAGGTTTTGAGCCAGGGCAATGTCAATCAAGCGGTGGCTCATCCGCTTTCCATTATCGCGACTAACGGCGCCGGCTATAATTTGGAACACGGCAAAACCGGCGAACAAGTGCATCCGCGCAGTTTCGGAACTTTTGTTAAAATACTTTCCAAATATGTGATTGGGGAAAAAATAATCAACTGGGAAGAAGCGATTATGAAAATGACTTCTTTTCCGGCTTCTAAATTTGGGATCAAGCGGCGCGGAGTGATCAAAAAAGATTATTTCGCCGATATTGTAGTTATGAATCGGGACGAACTTAAGGATTTTGCCACGGTGGACAATCCGTATCAATACAGCCGGGGAATGGATTTTGTCCTGGTTAATGGAAAAATTGTTTTGAGCGAGGGAAAATATTTGGGCGTTAGAAATGGCGAAGTGTTAAAAAAATAAATGAAAATCGAAGATTTGAAAAATAAGAAAGTGACGGTAATGGGGCTGGGACTTCACGGAGGCGGTATTGGAACCGTCCGTTTTTTATCTGGCGTGGGCGCAAAAGTAATTGTTACGGATTTGAAGTCCAAGGAAGAACTGGCGCCATCACTGGAAAAACTCAAGGATCTGAAGGGCGTTGAATATGTTTTGGGCCAGCACCGCCCGGAAGATTTCACGAATACGGATATGGTGGTGAAAACTCCGCCGGTGTCTTGGAGCAATAAATATATAAAATTAGCTTTGGAAAAAAATGTTCCGGTGGAAGTGGATTCCAGCCTTTTTTTCAAGCTCTGCAAGAATCCCATTATCGGAATTACTGGAACGCGGGGGAAAACGACAACCTCAACTTTGATTTTTGAAATTTTGAAAGCGGCCGGCAAAAATCCATTGAAAGCAGGCATCGGGCAGATTCCGGTATTGAGTAAAATAGAAAAACTTAGAAAAGACAGCATTGTTGTTTTTGAGCTTTCCAGCTGGCGGCTGGCTGCCCTTGGGCGGTATAAACTAAGCCCCAAGGTCGCCGTTTTTACCAATGTTTACTGCGATCATCTGAATTATTATAAAACGATGGATGATTACGCGGCGGACAAAAAAAATATATTTTTGCATCAAAAACCGGAAGATACTTGCGTTATCAATTGGGACAATGAAATTACGAAGGGGATGGCGGGAGAGGTAAAATCAAGTCTCGTAAAGTTTTCTCTGAAAAGGATTGCCGAAAGCCAGGCGGTTTTTGTGGAAAACGGGGCGATTTATTTCAATAATGGGGTGGATGAAAAAAAGGTGATGGAAATCGCGGACATCAAGATTAGGGGCGCGCATAATATTCCTAATATTCTGGCGGCCATCGGAGCCTGTGAGGCAATGGGTGTGGATTTTGCCAGCATAAAAAAAGCCATCGCTGATTTTTCCGGACTTTCTCATCGGTTGGAGTTTGTACATGAATTTCAAGGCGTGAAATATTTCAACGATACGGCGGCCACTTCGCCGGAAGGGGCGCTGGCTGGAATTAATTCTTTTTCCGAGCCAATAATTCTCATCAGCGGCGGAGCGGATAAAAATCTGGATGTTTCCGAGCTGGGAAAAGCTATCGCCCAAAAAGTTAAAGCTGTAGTTTTTTTGCAAGGCACGGCGACGGAAAAAATAATCAACGAAATTAAAAAAAATCTTCCCGCAGGCGAAGAAAAAGAATTCACAATTGTAGATTCAATGGCAAAAGCGGTGGAGCTGGCGCAAGGCGCGGCCGAAGCCGGGGATGTAGTTTTGCTTTCGCCGGGCGTAGCCAGCTTCGGGCTTTTTGCCAATGAATTCGACCGGGGGGATAAATTCAAGGAGGCGGTGAAAAGTTTGAAATAAAAAAACCCTATGAAGGGTTTTTTGCTTTGTGGGCGTATCAAGAGTCGAACTTGAGACCTCGTCATTATCAGTGACGCGCTCTAACCAACTGAGCTATACGCCCATAAACATGTGGACCGGACAGGACTCGAACCCGCTACCTCCTCAGTGCAAATGAGGCGCTCTACCAGGTGAGCTACCGGCCCAAATTTAATTCGGACACAAAGGCTATATTTTATTATGGCGCTCGGACCCTGCCCGCCTTTGGCGGGAGGTGAGTCGACCCAAAATTTTTAACAACTAGGACTTATTATACACGAAAATCAGAGCTTGACAAGAGTTTGGCCATAATATACAATAAAAACAATAAAAGCCCTGGGGGCTTTTTAAAAAAGGATCAAAGTTATGAACAAGATTGTTACTTTTTTAAAGGAGGCTAAGGCGGAACTTTTGAAAGTGAATTGGCCGAATCGTGAGCAGGCCAGAAACTACACGCTGATTGTCATTGGCATCAGTATTGCCGTGGCTATTTTTTTAGGAAGCCTGGATTATGTTTTCGGGTATATTATTAAGACATTTGTAATTAAATAATATGGCGAAGCAATCACAACATCATGGGCGGGCTTGGTATGTAATTCACACCTATTCCGGCTATGAGGATAATGTGGCGAGAAACTTGAAGCAGAGGATTGAATCTATGGATATGCAAGATTTGATTTTTGAAGTAATGGTTCCGATTGAGAAGAAAATAAAAATCAAAGCCGGAAAAAGAACTGTGGTGGAGGAAAAAATATATCCCGGATATGTGCTGGTAGAAATGATAGTAACGGACGCTTCCTGGTATGTGGTTCGAAATACGCCGAATGTTACTGGCTTCATTGGTTTGGGCACAACTCCGACTCCGGTGGATCCGGCTGAAATTGAGATGCTCAAGAAAAGAATGGGCGTGGCTGAACCGAAATATAAGATTGATGTCAAAGTCGGCGAGGCAGTCAAAATTATCGACGGGCCTTTCAAGGATTTTGACGGCAAAGTTGATGAAGTGGATGAAGGCAAGGGGAAGATTAAGGTTCTGGTTTCCATTTTTGGACGGGAGACTCCGGTGGAACTAGACTTCCTCCAAATTAACAAGATTTAATAAAGTGATGGCGACCCCAGTGAAAAGTTCCAAGAAAGATTTGTGTTATATTTAGAATAGTGTTCGTACTCGCCTTCGGCTTTAAAAAGTTAAAAAATAAAGTTTTAATAGCGGACTTTCGCGGGGTGCTCATAATTGCAGCTACTCGCGAGGCGCTCGCAGGCAATTATGGCAAAAAAGATCAAAACAGTTATCAAGTTACAAATTGAAGCAGGCAAGGCTAATCCGGCGCCGCCAGTGGGTCCAGCATTAGGACAGCACGGCCTCAATATCCAGGAATTCTGCACCAAGTTCAACGAGGCTACTAAAAATAATATGGGCGACATTATTCCGGCAGAAATTACCGTTTTTGAAGACCGGACTTTTACTTTCGTTCTGAAAACTCCCCCCGCTTCGGATCTTTTGCGCAAAGCGGCTAAGGTTGAAAAGGGCGCGGGCAATCCGCTCAAGGATAAAGTTGGAAAAATAACCAAAGCCCAGCTCCGGGAAATCGCGGAAAAGAAAATGCCGGATCTCAACGCAAATGATGTCGAGGCGGCCGAAAAGATTATTGCGGGAACAGCCAGGAGTATGGGAATTAAAATTGAATAATTTATTTATTGCGGGAGAGGTAAGTAATTAATTACATAATTAATTACGTAGCTCATCATTACCACGACAAAACATATGCAACACGGAAAAAAGTATCAAGCCGCGGCGGAAAAACTGGACAAGAATAAAATTTATCAGATTGCTGAAGCCGTAAAGTTTTTAAAAGAAAACAAAACTGCCAAATTCGACGAGTCGGTTGAAATTCACATTAAAACGAATATCGATCCGAAAAAAGGCGAACAGCAGGTGCGCGGCACAGTAATTTTGCCGCACGGAACTGGTAAGAGCAAAAAAATTGCGGTTATCACTTCAATTTCTGAAAAAGAGGCCAAGGAAGCCGGAGCAGATATTGTGGGCGGGGAAGAAATGATCGAAAAAATCGCCAAGAAGATAAATTTTGATATTTTAGTAGCTACGCCGGAAATGATGCCGAAGCTGGCAAAGATTGCCAAAATTCTCGGACCCAAAGGATTGATGCCGAATCCGAAAACCGAAACCGTAACCACGAAAATCAAAGAAACGGTGGAAGCGCTCAAAAAAGGCAAAGCGGCTTTCAAAAATGATGATACGGGGAACATTCATCAAGTTGTCGGCAAAGTTTCCTTTGCTGAAGAAAAACTGGCGGAAAATATCAGCGCCTTCCTTTCCACTATTGAAAAAATCAAGCCAGCCGGACTTAAGGGAAAATTCATCGCCAGCATCACTGTTTGCTCGACTATGGGACAGGGGATTAAAATTAGTATCTAATTTTTCGAGTCTGTATATTTTTCAAAAAAGATGCTTCTGGGCATCTTTTTTGAAAGTTTTTTTTATATTTTTACTGTATGTGTTAGAACAGATGACGGGATAGCAGAAGGGGGTGTGTTACTGTTGTTGTTATATTAGTTAGTCAAATTTGTGCATATACACAAATTTGACTAACAGGTAGTTTAGATGTAATATTTTAATGTAAAGTTGTAATACAAAAAATAATAAGCCAAATAAACAAAAAATGTTATGAAAACAAGATATAAAAAAGAAATTGAAAAATCCAAGGAATTCCGGGAAATAATTGAAGACTTCTTGAATTCAGACAGCGGATATGCGACGGCTGCCAAGTTTTTACTGGCTTTCGTCGCCTTGGGCGGAGTGATGGTCGCGGGCGCTGTTGCGCCGGCCATATTTATGGCTACGAAAAATATAAGAAGACAACGCCAATATAGCGAAAAACAAATCAGAGACGCTTATTATAATTTGAAAAAGAAAAAGCTGATAGAAATAATCGAAGAGGGGGATGAAAAATTCAAAGTCAAGATCACTAAAAAAGGAGCGGAAAAAGTGCGTGAATTTTCCTATGACGCGCTGGAAATTCCCAAGCCGGAACATTGGGACAAAAAATGGCGGATTTTGATTTTTGATATTCCCACTAAGCCAAAGATTTATAATCAGGCGCGCAATGCTTTGCGCGATAAAATCAAAGATCTGGGGTTTTATCAATTGCAAAAAAGCGTCTGGGTATGCCCCTATGAATGCGAGGAGGAGATTCTTTTTATCGCGGAATTGTTCCAAGTGCAAAAACACATCGAAATTATCACCGCGGAAAAGGTCTTGCATGAAGAAGTGCTGAAAAGAAAATTCGGTCTGAAGTGATAGTTTTCTTCGTTGCTTGTTGGTTGCTAGTTTTTGTCAGTTAGTCAATATTATGCATATGCATAATATTGACTAATATGTAATTATACAAACAAAAACTTGACAAATAGCACGCCAAATGCTATTATTCTTTATCGTTCCTGAACAATTTTATGGGGATATAAAGTGATAATATTATCACTAAAATATAAACGGAGTCACAAAAAAGAACAAGGAGGCTTTATGAAAAAAGTAATCCCGACTGTAAAGGTATGGTGTTTGCCTGAGGGCTTAAGTGAGGATCAATTACTAATCCTTCATCAAGGTATTGTGAAAGTGCTGGCGGGCTTTATGGAAACTGGAGTTAAGGACGAAGGGGATATGCTTAATCTTTTTCCGAGGGACTTGATGACTTATGGGCTCGGATCGGAAATCAAAGTTGAGATAACTGATTTGCCACAGAAGTGCGATGAGCGATCGCGGTACTTTATCGCTCGTGAGGTGGGCATATTCGTCGGTAAGATTTTTAGTGCGGCGAATATTTTTTGTACGGCTAACTGCGTCGACCCCGAAGCAGGTATTTGGTCTTTTAGAAAAGAATAGGAAAAAGAAAAAAATTAAAGGAGGTGATTTATTATTATCTGGGCCAATGACTATCCGGAGAGAAGAGCAAATCTCGATGAGCGAAGAGCGAAGATCGCAAAAGCTGTCAGAGCAATCTCTCTGTCCGAAATCAAGGGTAAGGGCTTCGTCTGGGTGCTTTTACAGCCTGGATCATTCGAAGAGTTATAAACGAAAGAAGAAATCTTTTGTAGGCGGCAGGTTCACATAACCGTGGACTTGCCGTTTTTTATTTGAGAAAGATGATCTTTTTGACCCAATCGTGAAAGTAGTTTATAATGCAGGAAGCCTTATTCAGGGCTAAAAAATAAAAATATAAATAAAATAGGGGAACGACATTTCATAAAAATGTTATTTTTTGTTTAAAAATAGGCGTAAAATTGGAATGAATAAAATCAGCAAATTTTTTAAAAATATCACCGGTGATTTTTTTGGTAAGTTTTCCAAAGACATCGGCATTGATTTGGGAACGGCCAATACTCTGGTCTATGTCAAAGGCCAGGGCATTGTTATCAATGAGCCTTCAGTGGTGGCCATCAATAAAAAAACCGGGCAGGTTTTGGCAATCGGCAAGGAAGCTAAAAAGATGGTGGGTAAAACTCCGGGGCATATTGTGGCGACGCGCCCGCTGGTGGACGGCGTGGTGAGCGACTTTGAAGTCACGGAACAGATGCTCAAATATTTTATCGACAAGGTGCATCGCGACAGCTTCACTTTATTTCCCCGTCCGCGGGTGATTATCGGGATTCCCTCGGATGTGACCGAAGTGGAAAAGCGGGCGGTAATTGACGCGGTGATGAACGCCGGAGCGCGCGAAGCTTATCTTATCGACGAGCCGATGGCGGCGGCGATTGGAGCGCGCTTGCCGGTGCAGGACGCGGCTGGAAACATGGTGGTGGACATCGGCGGCGGAACTACGGATATCGCGGTGATTTCTTTGGGCGGCGTGGTGGCTTCCAGAAACTTGCGCATTGCGGGCGATGAAATGAATGAGGATATCATCCGCTATTGCCGGGATGAGTTCAATCTTTTGATCGGTGAAAAAAGTGCGGAAGATGTAAAAATTGCTATTGGGAGCGCCTGCCCGCAGGAAGAAAAAATGAAAATGCCGGTGCGCGGCCGGGACTTAGTGACGGGACTGCCCAAGGAAGTTATGATTAATGACGAGCAGGTGCGCGAAGCGCTGTCCCGCTCCATTCGCATCATTGTGAACAATATTAAAACTACCATTGAAGAAACTCCGCCGGAACTATTGGCTGATATTATGCAACGCGGAATTATTCTGGCCGGCGGAGGCAGTCTTATCCGCGGCTTGGACAGATTGGTCGCGGATCAAACTGAAATGCCGGTGCGTATGATGGAAGATCCGCTGACCGCGGTTGTGCGCGGCTGCGGCATAGTTCTCGAAGACATTGAGGCGCTCAAAGATGTTTTAGTTGAAAACCAGCATGAAAAGTCACTTATCTAAAAATACGGTTAAATTTATAGTGGTGGCGGCGATAAGCCTGGCTGTCGTTTTTTTGAATCCGCGAGGCGTTTTTAATCCGGTGCGCAGAATTTTAGTGGAGATGGCCTATCCGTTCCAAAAAATGTTTTATCTCGGAGGCCAGACAATTTCAAAATCTTTCGCGGTTTTAGGTTCAATTGGCGATCTAAAAACGGAAAATGAAAATTTGCTCAGGGAGAATAATACGCTAGCCAGCCAGGTGGCGGAGCTGGAAAATGAAAAAAAAGAAAACATAACGCTTCGCGACCAGTTGAATCTGGCGCCGCGGAAAAAATTTGATTTAGCGGCCAGTTTTGTCATCGGCCAGGATCCGCAGCGGCTGGGAAGCTGGATTATGATTGACAAGGGAGAAACTTCCGGCCTGAAGCCGGGTATGCCCGTGATTGCTTATGAAGGCATAATCGTCGGAAAAATCGAAGAAGTTTTTCGCAACAGCGCTAAAGTCATTTTACTTACCGATTCGGAAAGCGCGGTAAACGCCAGCGACCTGGAGACGGGCGCGCGCGGAATCCTCAATGGAGAATATGGGTTGGGGATCGTGCTGGATATGGTAACTCAAACGGATGTCTTAAATGTCGGCGACACGATTATGACTTCAGGTCTGGGAGGGGATTTGCCTAAGGGGCTTTTGGTTGGAAAAATCCGGGAAATAAAAACCACCAGCGACAAGCTTTTCCAGCAGGCGGTGGTATATCCCCGCGTTAAATATACGGATCTGGAAACAGTTTTCGTAATAAAAAATTAAATGGCGCAAAAGTTAGCGATTTTTTTTCTTTTATTTCTGCTCGTTGTTTTTCAAATTTCTGTTTTGCCGGGCATTTTTCCGGAAAATTCGGCGCCCAATATTCTTCTGGTAATGCTGGTTTTTTGGACGGCGCGCAAGGGGATGGAAAAAACCTGGAAGCTGGCAATTCTGGGAGGTCTTTTAAGCGATTTATTCTTGTTTGTTCCGGCGGGAGTGAATGTTTTTTCTTTTTTTGCCGCGATTATGGCTGTTAACTATTTAGCTAAGCGGTTTTTAGTTACGCACCAAGCCTGGCGATTTGCAATTTTGTTCGTGTTAGTGGCCGCGGGAACGGTTACGAATGAACTGGCGCTGATGCTGGTCGCCAAAATACTTTTCATTTTTCAAAAAATATCCATCAATATCCAGCCGTTTGTTGATTGGGCATTGGCCTATAAAATAATCAACAGCCTGATTATTTTCGCGATTCTTTATTGGCCGTTTAAAAAAATAGAAGCCATTTTCAATTTATACGGATCGCGGACTGATCCAAAATCCAATGTTAGGTAATATTTTTAAAAAGAAAAAACTTCTCAAGGGAGCTGAAATCGAGGATTCCATAATGACTATCACGCAGGAGGAAAAAGCGCTGGTGGAAACTCCCTATCGGCGCAGGAGCCTCACTGGACTCTGGGTTTTTATGGCCGCCGTGGTTATTGTCTTGTCTCTGCGCGTATTTTATCTGGATGTCATTAGAGGGGAATATTATTCAGAATTATCCCGGGGCAACCGCATTCGCTCGCTGGTTATCAAAGCTCCGCGCGGCAAAATTTTAGACAAATTCGGCAGCGCCCTGGTGTCGAATATTCCCAGTATGGATGTAGCTATTATTCCCTCCGACCTGCCGGAAGAATACGCGCAGCGCAAACTTTTAGCGCAGGCGCTGGCCGGAGTTTTGCATATGGAGGAAGGAGATGTCGAAACGGCCATTGAAAGCCAAAATCGGAAATCTTTGGATCCGGTTTTACTCAAAGAAAATATTTCCCAGGACGAGGCTCTTATTCTGGCGGAAAGGGCTAAAAGCCTGCCCGGAATTTCTGTGGAAAATACGGCCATCCGCCAATATGAAAACAGCGTGATGTTTTCGCCCATCATTGGCTATGACGGAAAAATAACCCGCGAAGAAATGGCAAAAAATCCGGGCTATTCAATGACGGACTACATTGGAAAAACTGGCCTCGAAAAATATTATGAAAAAGAGCTCAAGGGAAAGAATGGCGCCAGGCAAGTCGAAGTCGATTCGCTGGGCAACATTAAAAAAAATCTGGGCAGCATTGATCCGCAAGCCGGAAATGATTTGATTTTAAATATTAATGAAGAATTGCAAAAAAAACTGTATGACAGCATGGCGGGCGTTTTGGAGCAGACCGGAACCAAGACCGCGGCGGCCATTGCCATTGATCCCAGAAATGGCGCGGTGCTGGCGATGGCGAGTCTGCCGAGTTATGATAACAATTTATTCGCCCAGGGTATTTCCAATGATGATTACAAAAAAATAGTGAGTGATGAAAACCTGCCTCTTTTTAACCGCGTAATTTCCGGCGAATATCCGCCTGGATCAACTTTGAAGCCGGCAGTAGCGGCGGCGGCATTAAGTGAGGGAACAATAAACGAAGACACAAAAGTTAATGACAATTCCGGAGTGATTAATATTGGCGCCTGGCATTTTGGCGATTGGAAAACTCATGGCACGATGGATGTCCGAAGCGCTATTGCCCAAAGTTGTGATGTGTTTTTTTACAGCGTTGGCGGAGGCTACGGGAATATTCCGGGATTAGGAATGGATCGGATGAAAAAATATGAAAATCTTTTCGGGCTGGGAAATCCTACCGGCGTTGATCTGCCGGGAGAATCGACCGGCTTTATCCCCAGTGAGCAGTGGAAGCTGGAAAAAATCGGAGAAAGATGGTATGTCGGAGACTCATACCATTCTTCGATTGGCCAGGGCTTTATAACGGCTACTCCGTTGCAACTGGTAAATTATATCGCGGCCGTGGCCAATAGCGGAACTCTGTATGAACCGCATATCGTGAGCCAGATTAAAAAAAGCGGCGGCAGTTCGGAGGCAGTAAGTCCGAAAATAATCCGCCAGAATTTTATTTCCGAAAGTGTTATGAAAATTGTGCGCGAGGGTATGCGCCAGACGGTGACCGGCGGGACGGCGCAGACGCTAAAAGATCTTCCGGTGCCGGCGGCGGGCAAGACCGGGACAGCTGAATTTGGCGGCGAAGGGAAAACCCATGGCTGGTTTGTCTCTTTCGCGCCATATGATAATCCGGAAATCGCGATGGCGGTTTTAGTGGAAGGCGGGGGCGAAGGGCATTCAACGGCCGTGCCGATTACAAAAGATGTTTTGGAGTGGTATTTTACCCAGCACTAATGGGTATTGACAGCTTTTTTACCTGTGATACAATTGGGCTGGTAATAATTTTATAACAGTCAATCGGATAAACAAATAATAATTTCGTACTGCTTAAGGCGGTATTTTTTAATAAGCTAAAAATAAGAAAATGCCTAAATTTATAACTGAAGAAGGGCTTAAAAAAATCAAGGACGAATTGGAAAATAGAAAGACTGTCGAGAGGCAGAGGATTGCCGATGCCATCAAAGAAGCCAAAGAGCAGGGCGATTTGAGCGAGAACGCGGAATATAGCGAAGCTAAAAGACAGCAAGCGGAAAATGAAGCGCGCGTTGCGGAGTTGGAATTTATGCTCAAGGAATCAACGGTTGTTTCCTATAACAAATCTACGGATGTTGTCCAGATGGGCTCCAAAGTCAAAGTGAAATTCAACGGCTCGGAAATGGAATTTCAAATCGTCGGTTCCAACGAAGCCAATCCTAGCGAGATGAAAATTTCCAACGAATCTCCGATGGGCAAGGGCTTTATGGGCAAGAAAAAAGACGACGCGGTAGAAATTGATACTCCCGGCGGGAGGATGAAATACAAAATTTTGGATGTGAAATAATTTTATAATTTTTTATCCAGGAAGTAGCTTATCTTTGTAGCTAATCAAGCGTGTTTCTGGTCAAAATAAAAATGGAGGAAAAACAAGCCCCGTTTGTAATTTTGGGGAACACCTGACCATTGATGGTTATGGCGGCAATCCGGTTAAGCTCAATGACAGGGAAACAGTGTTAAAATTTTTAGAAGATCTGCCGGAAAAAACCGGGATGCATAAAATTATCGAGCCGGTGATTAAAGAATTTGCCGGCAACAATATCAAGGATCCGGGCGGCTATTCGGGATTCGTGATGATTGCCGAGTCGCACATCAGCGTGCACACTTTCCCCAATCGGAAATTTGTAAGCATAGATGTCTATACCTGTAAAAATGGCATGCAGACTGAATTTATCTGCAACTATACCAAAGAACTTTTTGGCCTGGCTGAATTGGAAATAAATTTTATTAAAAGAGGAACGAAATATCCGATGAAAAATCTAGCCTAAATAGGCATAAAAATCCTCCAATTTAGCGGGAGAATGAAATACAATATTTTTGAAATGTAAGAACAGCCTGATTTGTCAGCTGTTTTTTTATCCCGCATTTTTGATAAAGTGCCGGGATAAATTGCAAATTTTAGCTAAAAATGGTAAAATAAGGCTACACAATATACTAAATACTAGAAATTAAAATACCAAATTTATGCGTGAAGATATTTTGCAAACCAAGCTGGATAAATTGGAGCAGATTAAAAAAGCCGGGCTGTCTCCGTATCCGGAAAAAACCCAGCGGTCAATGACAAACACGGAAGCTCTGGAAGACTTTGATAAATTTACGGAAAAAGAAATTACGCTGGTTGGACGGGTAAAATCATTTCGGCCAATGGGTAACGCGGCGTTCGCGCACATTGAAGACGGAACTGGGAAAATCCAAATTTTTTTGGGCAAGAAAAATATGCCCGAGGAGGAATATAAATTATTCGTGAAAAGCGTCGAGATCGGCGATTTTGTAGAAGTTACCGGAAAACTTTTCAAGACCAGGCAGGACGAAAAGACACTAGAAGTTTCGGGTTGGAAAATGCTGTCCAAGAATATCCGGCCGATTCCGACTGAATACTATGGCCTCAAAGACACGGAAGAACTTTTGCGCAAGCGCTATTTGGACTTAATGATGAACGAAGAGACGCGCGAACTTTTCCGGAAGAAAAACATTTTCTGGCAGACCATCCGTAATTTTTTAGCGGAGAGCGGGTTTTTAGAAGTGCAGGTTCCGGTGCTGGAGCATGTTCCGGGCGGGGCGGACGCGGAGCCATTTGTCACGCACCACAACGCGCTCAATCAGGATTTTTATCTGCGCATCTCGCTGGAGTTGCCGCTGAAGAGGCTTTTGGTCGGCGGCTATGAAAAAGTTTTTGAAATTGGGAGGCTTTTCCGCAATGAAGGCATGGATCGCGAGCATCTTCAGGAATATGATGATGTAGAATTTTACGCGGCCTACTGGGATATGCAAAAAGGTATGGAATTTTCCGAAAAGATGTTCAAAAAAATAGTGGAATCAGTACTTGGACATCCAATGTCCAAGTATGAAGATCACGAAATAGATTGGTCTAAAAAATTTCCAGTTGTTGACTATTTTACTGAATTTCAAAAAGAAACCGGATTGGATCTAAATATAGAACTAACCATCGAGGCTTTAAAGGCGAAGGCAGACGAGTTGGGTATAAAATATGAAAAAGAATACGGCAAAGGCCGGATGATCGACTCTCTCTATAAAAAAACGGTGCGGCAAAAATTAATTCAACCGTGCTTTTTGGTCGGGCACCCGCTGGAAATTTCGCCTTTAGCTAAAATCGATCCAACTAATCCCAAAAAAGTTTTACGCTTCCAGATTGTTGCCGGCCAAAGCGAACTCTGTAACGCTTTTGCCGAACTCAATGATCCGATCGACCAAAAAAACAGATTTTTGGAGCAGATGAAAATGCGCGCAGCTGGGGACAAGGAAGCGCAAATGATGGACGAGGATTTTGTGGAAGCCTTGGAATATGGCATGCCGCCGGCTTTCGGTTTTGGCATGAGCGAACGACTCTTCGCGTTCCTAATGAACAGATCTGTCCGCGAAACAGTAATTTTTCCGACGGTAAGGACAAAATAATTTATGAATAAAAAATTCGAAAAAATATGGAATCTGTCCCTGCCCTATCTAAAAAAAGGAAAACGTAAAAATTTTGTATTGCACACAAGGGGTGTTATAAGGGCCATGGATTTGCTTCTGAAAAAAGAAGGGGGTAGCCGGAACATCTTAATTCCTGCGGCAATTGTTCATGATGTAGGCTGGTCAAATATACCAGTTAAGTTGCAAAAAAGTAAAAAAGATGCGGAAAGGCTGACCGCTATGAAACTTCATATTAAATACGCTCCCGCAATTATTCGAGAGATTCTTGGAAAAACTGGCTATTCCCAGAGGGAGATAAAAGCGGTTTCTGATATTGTTGTGGCTCATAAATTTTGCAAGCCTAAAAACTTTGAAAAAAGGCTATTGATTGATGCGGACACAATGGTCGAATCTTTTAAAGAACAATTTTATGATGATATAAAATCATATGGCGTGTCTGCTGAAGATGGATATGAATTTAGGGCGAATAATAAATTTTACACTAAAACTGCCGCTAGGATTTTTACAGAGGAAATGAAAAAAAGAAAAAAAGAAATTTTTAAATAAATATTTATGGGTATTCAAGTTGAATTTAATCCGGATCTAGCTTTGCGAGATATTTCTGAATTTAAAACTGGTAAAAGAAAAATTGAAGAATGCGTGCCGGAATCTTTGGAAGAAGGAAAAATTTATGATTTTTTCAAAAAAGGCCAGCGTTTATATTATTTAAGTGACAGCGAATTGTGGGGCAAGGGGCAGATTCCGCTCATGAGAACATCTGGCGACGAAAAATTATCACGTCCGCTAGCGAGCATTAAAATTTTGGAAGCTACCCATTTTCTTGAAAATGGAGAAGTATACACGAGTGGGAAATACAAGGTCATAAAAGTATTCGATGAAAGTGATCCCAAAATACACTTTGAGTCTTTTAAAATAATAGAATGAAAATTGAGTACGAAGCGACATTCCCCAATATAGATAAAGATGAGATTAGAGAAAGACTTAAAAAGGCCGGCGCGATTTTGGCGCGGCCGGAGTTTTTGCAGAAAAGATGCACTTTTAATTTGCCCGAAGGCCATGAAATAAATGGTGGATGGTTACGGGTTCGAGATGAAGGCGATAAGATTACAATGACTTTAAAAATTGTCGATGGGGAAAAAATTGAAAACCAGAAAGAAATAATTTTAAAAGTTGATTACTTTTCCGAGGCGGAAGATTTTTTGATTTCATTGGGCTGCCGCAAAAAATCATATCAAGAAACCAAAAGAGAAATATGGAAGCTGGATGGGGTGGAAGTGGATATCGACGAATGGCCATATCTCGAACCGTATATTGAGGTTGAGGGAGAAAATGAAGAAGAAGTAAAAAAAGTTTCCGAAAAACTTGGTTTTGATTATAATAAGGCTATCTTTTGTTGTGTTACAGCTTTGTATAATATGAAGTATGGAACGCCAGAAGAGGTAATTAACAACCAAATTCCCGAAATAACCTTTGAAGGTAAAAATCCATTTGAAAATTTATGAAAATGATCCCAAGATTAATTTTGAAGCTTATAAAACAATAGAATGAAAATTATTTTAGCTACAACTTCACTGTATCGCCAGGAGGCATTCAAAATGCTGGATCTTGATTTTGAAGCGGTGGGAAGTGATATAGATGAAAATTTCGATGGACGGCCTGGTCATCCGGAAGAGCTGGTTTTAGAATTAGCTAAAAGAAAAGCGCAGTCGGTTGCGAAAAATTACAAAAATGGCATAGTCATCGGGTTTGATTCCGTTGGTTGGTTTCAGGGCGAAATTTTGGAAAAACCGAAAGATAGGGCGGAAGTTTTTCAAAGACTCAAAAATTTGTTGGGCAACACTCATAAATTTTTTACTGGTATTCATTTGATTAACATTTCTGAAAACAAGATCCTTTTCAGCATGTCGGAAACAGAAATAAAATTGCGCGATTTGTCAGACGCGGAAATCAATAAATATATCGATCAGGATCCAAAATTTTCGACTTATGCAATCGGATTTGATCCTCTGTGCCATTACAGCTCCTCATTTACCGAGAGCATCATAGGAAGCTATAATAATTATTTACGCGGCATTCCGCTGGAAACAATTGTTGGATTGTTAAAAGAGGCCGGATATGATTTATGAAAATAGTGATTTGTGGCAGTTCAAAATTCAGGCACGAAATGGTTGAATATAAGGAAAAGCTCGAGAAATTAGGGCATGATGTTTTTGTTCATGAACACTATATAAAATCAGCAAAAGGGGAAATGCCCGAACTGATGGAAAGGATTGGAAGAGAGCACGCTGTTCTGAAAAGAGAACAAAATTATATTAAGTTATATCATGACGAGATTAAAAATAGCGACGCAGTTTTGATTTTAAATTTTGACAAAAATGGCATCAAAAACTATATCGGAGGAAATACACTTATGGAAATCGGCTTTGCGCATGTGAATGACAAAAAAATATTTCTGCTTAATCCGATTCCAGATGTTTCATATGCTGATGAAATTAAAGCGATGACAGATGTTATTTTGGATGGGGATTTACAAAAAATAAAATAATAAAAACTAGTAATTATGAAGATAATTTTTTTAAATAGCAAATGATGGAAAATACGATAGTTAAACTTTCCTGGGAAGATGTTGAAAAAAATATAGAAAAATTAGCAAACAAGATAAAGATGGATGGCTTTGAAGCTGATTATATTATTGGAATTATGACTGGCGGACTTATCCCGCTTGGTTTATTGGTTAAAAAATTAAATATGGATAAGATTTTGACTGTTTCGGCAGGATCTTATGAAAAAAATAAACAAAAAGAACTGGCTATCACATATTTGCCAGAAGTGGATTTAAGCGGCATGAAGATTTTGCTTATTGATGACATTGCGGATACGGGCATAACATTAAATAAAGTTTCGCAAGCCATTATTTGCAAGTACAACATCGGTGAGTTAAAAACAGCTTCTTTAGTAATGAACAAGAGAAACTGTAATTTTTTTCCAGATTTTTTTGCTATTTCGGTTGATAAATGGGTTATTTTCCCTTGGAATAAAGAAGAATTTCCTGAATATTTCACTAAAACTTAGTGGGTTTAAAATATTTTGAATAGAAATTAAAGAAAAAATTTATGAAAATAACGAAGAAAATTTTTGATGCGGAAATTGCGATGTGCAGGAAACTTTATAAAAAATCCAAAGGCTGCCAGTGGGGGAAATGCAAAGACTGCGGGGTTGTTCCATTGCTGTATAAGCTTCACAGCGGACTTTTAATTGAAAACAAAACCGACCTAAAAAAGCTAAAAAAGTCCATCTTAAATTTAAAGTAGCATTCTTCCATTCTTTTACATATGGAAGAATGCTTAAAATATAAAAATAAAAAATATGCCTAAGGTGAAGGTGCACACTGTTGATGCTAGAGAGAGGTATAGAATTATCGGTGAGTTATTTGAAGTTATAACTAACTTGAAAACAAAACAAGAGGTTATAAATTTTTTGGTGGGGTTGCTCACTTCCAGCGAGGCGTTGATGATTGCGAGAAGATTGCAAATTGCCAAAATGCTTATCAATGAAGATGGTTATGATATAATAAAGAAAAAATTGCGAGTAAGCCATCAAACAATTGCTTCAGTTGAAAAGTGGTTACAAAGAGATGATGATAAAAGAAAAATAATTATTAGAAAAATAAAAGAAATTGAAAAAAGCGCGGAAGCGAAAAATTCAAGCAGGTATTCGGGAAATCTTCTAGATCGATATGCCCAGCACCGTTTTTTAAAAGATATTTTCGAATGACATGCTTTATTAAAGCGTTTAGTTGCTTCTTCCATTCTTTTACATATGGAAGAATGCTATAAACATGATATGTATAATATTGAACTAATATAAAAAATTATGGGAAATTTTATAAAAGTCCAGGACAAAAATTTATTTCTGCTGAACGCGGAACCTTTGGGACTTCCGGAAGCCCAGCTTTGGATCGGTAAAGCCGACGGGCCGGCGGATGATGAGGATCAGCGAGTGGCGAAAGAAAGAGTGGAATCAACAGAAAAAGGTGAAATATATGGAATAGAAGCGGTGGACTTGAAAGCCAGTGAAAATTTCTCGGGCTGGTTTGAGATAGATACTTCTGCTTGGCCAGTTGGAATTTATCGGTTTAACATCCACGGCCGGGCTGGCGTTTCGGCGCCTAATGGAACGGTGCTGCAAAATTCGCGGGATCTGCAGTATTCCTGGCCGAAATTTTCAGATGAAGATTTGTTAAATTTGCCAGAAGATCAAAAAGAATTTTTATATCTAGAAAAAAACAAACGAGGATTTTGCATGCGTATAGAAAAAAAAGAAGATGGCGAACTTAAGCCGGCTGGTGACGGAAAAAATTGGATTGCCAATTGGCCGGAAATTAAACAGGAAGTTGAAAATCATATGAAAGAAAAAATAATGGAAGCAAAAAATCCCAAAGGCATCGTCGGGCTTATTTCACTGCTGATTGTAGTTGTAATCGCGGCGCTGTGGATGGCATATCTCATGAACAAACAAAATCTCGGAATTTCCAAGGACGAGAAAGGCGCTGAAAACAAGGGCGCGCAGGAACAGTTGGATGACTTGCGCACTGAAATGAAAAGCATCACTGACAAAAAAGACAAAGAGATATATGACGCCTTAAAATAAAAACATGTTGAACAAAGTGAAATCCGCCTCTGGCGGAAAAACAAGAATTGTAAACATTTTAAAAAATTTCAGCGGTGCCTCGCTTTCTTCCATTTTTATAATCATGGTCATTTTAATCGTGGGCGGTTCTTATGGCTGGCAGAAATATCAGGAACACAAATTTCCGGAAAAAGCGGCGCGCGGAGAGATTATCGGCCCTTTTTATTATATAAAAGCGATCAAGCTGGAAATTGACAGGATTTTGGAGAAAAAAGATACCAAAGGCAAAAGGGCGATGGAGTTGGCGGAATCAACAAAAAAAATAAACGACAAGGCTAACCTATATTCTTTTGAGTTTCCCCAAAGCTGGGTGATTATTGTAAATGAGGGCGCGCAGGGCGCGCAAGTTTCGCGTTTGGCCGTTCAAAACTCATATTATTCCGGACGCGAGGAAAATAAAATAAAAATTATAGACCAGGGAGCAGAGTTTTCGATAATTGTGACGCGGGGAGAAAATAAATCTGGCGGAGGCCATGCTGGGAAAGTTGCAACGAAAAATGACGCGCATGTGGGCGGCAAAGAAAATGTTTTGCATATTTTCAAAGAAGCTGGCTACCCCGGCGCGGAAATTATTGACGATCATGTGGTTTTTGGCGGCAACACTTATATTTTCCGCTTAGCCTATAATCCTCAAACTTTTTCCGACGCCGAATTTACCTTCCGCGAAATTCTAGCCTCGGTGAAGTTTTTGAAATAAGTGGATAATATGCTATATTAAGCTCATGCTCGACATCAAATTTATCCGGGAAAATAAGGAGGCGATGAAAAAAACCATTGAAAACAAGGGGCTGGATTTGGATTTGGAATATTTTTTTGGCATTGATGACCAACGGGCGAAGTTGATGCAGGAAATTGAAGAATTGAACGCGCTCAAGAATGACATCAACGCGCTGGTGCAGGAAGCCAAGAGCGAGGAAGAGCGGAAAGAAGTAATCGAAAAAGGAAAAGAAATAAAAAACAAACTGGAAGCCAAAGAAGCGGCTTATAAAAATATCAAAGAAGAATTCGACGGGTTGGCTGTAAAAATCCCAACAATTCAATCGCCCGATACGCCAATTGGAAAAAGTGACGCGGACAATATGGAAGTATACCACTGGGGCGAAAAAACGAAGATGGATTTTGCTCCCAAAACGCATATTGAAATCGGGAAAAACCTGGACATTTTAGACCTGGAGCGCGGAGCTAAGGTGGGGGGCTACCGCGGGTATTATGTGAAGAGCGAAGGCGTTTCCTTGATGATGGGATTCATGATGTATGCGATCAACAAGATGGTTGAAAAAGGCTATGCTCCGATGCTGGTTCCGACACTGGTAAAAGAGTTCGCGCTTTTTGGCAGCGGATATTTCAAGGGCTTGGAATATAATCCGGAAATTGATGAAATTTACCAAGTCGCGTCTTCGGACAAAGAGGCGGATGGCAAAGCCAGTAAAGACAAAAAGTTTTTAGTCGGCACAGCAGAACCATCGCTTCTGGCTTATTATTCCGGGGAAGTTTTGGACGAAGCTCGATTGCCGATGAAGCTTTGCGGCTATAGCCAATGTTATCGCAGTGAAATAGGCAGTTATGGCAAAGAAACAAAAGGGCTATATCGCGTACACGAATTTATGAAAGTTGAGCAAGTGGTTTTATGCAAGGCTGATATTGGCGAAGCCGAAAAATTTCAGGAAGAAATGATTGGAATTTCCAAGGAAATGCATGAAGAATTGGGCATTCCATATCGGCAGATAATTATTTGTACTGGCGATCTTGGTGCTGGAAAATACCGCCAATATGATTTAGAGGCGTGGCTTCCGGGCATGGGTCGTTATGGCGAAACCGGATCGGCCAGCATTTTTCTTGATTGGCAAGCTCGCCGGCTTAATGTGAAATACAAGGATAAAGATGGCAACAAAAAATATGTCTATATGCTCAATAACACTGCGCTTCCATCTCCGCGAATTTTCATCGCGATTCTGGAAAATTACCAGCAGGCGGACGGCAGTGTGAAAATTCCGGAAGTTTTGCAAAAATATATGCCAGGCAATATTGATGTTATTAAATCAAAAAAATAAAATGGAACAAAATCAAAATCATCACCAGAATAAATTGACCCTGGGCCAAAGGGCGGCGGACAAAGTGGCCACCTGGATTGGAAGCTGGAAGTTTATTCTTTTGCAGTCAGGTCTGCTTTTTTGCTGGATTACCCTCAATGCCCTTGGAATTTTGACCTGGGACTCGCATCCCTTTATTTTTCTCACCCTTCTCTTGGGAATTCAAGCGGCCTATTCCGCGCCGATAATCTTGATGAGCCAGAATCGCACGGCGGAGCGCGACCGATATAAAGCGGAAATTGATTTGGCAACGGATCGATTGGCTGAGCGGGAAATAAAGCAGATTCATGAGCATCTGGAAAAAATAGAAGATGAAAAATTAAGGAGAATAATAGAGATTTTGGAAAAAAGATAAGGTGTGCTATAATTAAAAAAGCTAACAAATAATAAATAAAAAATATGAGAAGATTAATAGTAATCATTTTTTCGGCCGCACTGTTGCTTTCCGCAAGCGCTGTTTTGGCTGAAAATAGCCAGTCTGCCGCGGAACAGCACGAAGAAGAAGTAAAAAATAGAATCGAAGCCAGAAAAGCTACTTTGGCGGAAATTAAAGCGGATTGGAAAGAAAAACGCACGGAATTTCTGAGCAATTTAAAAGCTGAAAAGGAGCGTTTGCGCCTTGAGTTCAAAGAAAAATTCACCACAGAAAAATGCGCGAGAGTTCAGGAGAGAATTCAAAACAGACTTTCACTTTTTGCGGATGCCAAGGAAAAACATACGAGCGTTTATACTAATCTGGTCAATCGAATAAATAAATTTATCGCGCGGGCCGAAGAGCAAAAGATAAACACAGACACTATTAAAGTTCACTTAGCTGAATTACAGACCAAGATTGAAAAATTCAAGGAAGATTATACTGCTTATGCCGCGAAACTCGGAGAAACGAAAAATTATACCTGTGGACATTCAGAAGGTGAATTTAAAGGAGTTTTGCTTGAATCAAAAACACTTTTGAAACAAGTCCATACTGACGCGGCTGACATCAGGACATATGTCCGCGAAACTATTTTGGTTGATTTGAAAGCTCTCAAGGCTCAAATGCCTGACACGGAAGATGAAGATGAAACAAATAATTAATTAAAAAACAAAAATGGCAAACAAATTAGCAATTATAATCATAGCCGGAATAATAATTATTACCGTTGTAGCATTGGGAGCTATTTGGGACAGAAAAGCTACGGTAGACGATACGGCGGTTGTCCCGGTCGTTAAACAAAGTGTTCCTAAAAATAATAACACTGCGGCTAATGAGGAAGCAAGCAATTCAACGGATAGCGGCACAAAAGCTATCGAGGATGATTTGAATTCCGTAAACGATGATAGCTTTAGCGAAGATAAACTTTCAGATTCGGAGATGGGGCTGTAAAATGGCTTAAATAAGCCACTCAAAAACTGGCAAGAATGTAGAAATTGGCGCTCTTGACAGATATTTCAGAATTGCTAGAATAATAAAGCTTTAAAAAAGTAAGCAATTAACAACCAAAACACCAAACAACATTAACTGAAAATTTAATGATATTGGGGTGGGAAGAAACTACATTTGAGCATACAAAAAATTGCTGTATGTTGAGATGTAGTTTTTGAGTTCTTTAGAAAATAAAGAAGGGGCCGCCAAGCGCTGACCTATCCTAGGAGGGAGCGCGCAGAGCTTGGCGGTCCCGGTCGAAAATAAACTTCCGGCGACTAAGTAAACGAATCCATTGAGATGAATGGATTGATTCACTAGCCCGTTCATTTTAATTTTGAATCAGGGCTCTTCCGCAGGATGTGGGAAGTAAAGCAAGGGATTATGGGAATCGTCTCCTGCCTTCTTGGTCGTCGGAAATAAACCTTCAGCGGTGATGGCGGACAGTAATTGCTATATCTGATGAATCACGGACAGAAACAGGATATGCGATGAATTGCCGCCTAGCCGCTGAAGGAAATTTTGAAATTAAAGTTGGTAGCTGGCCGATGCCCCGCGTTAGATCTCGAGCTGAGGTTTCGAGCCTCGGAGATAAACTATGCATAAGCTAGGCCGGCTACCCAAATTATAACTTCAAAGAAGTCCGCCCAATAAACTTTTTGGGCTCATCACTTTGCAGTTATGGAATGCAGCTTGAAAATTGAATAAGTTATGTTCAGCAAATATCTAAATTGAGATTTAGTCTATTTATAATCTTTCCGCCCAAGGCGGATGCGATTTTGTAGCTAAATCAAAGATTTAGACAAAATCGCAATTTTTTGCGATTAGTCCTGCCCGCAATGCTTCGCAAACGAGTTTACTCGCATAGCGATGCAGGCGGGCCTTTCCGAGTAAAATCGGAAAAAAAAGAGTCTATTCAAACTAAAGAATTAAAATTCTTTACATAAGGTTTATTGATCCTCCTTTGCTCCTTCGGAGCTTCGGCGGGATCTAATAAATCTAGCGAAAAAATTTATAATTTTTTCGAGATTTATTGAGAGTTTGATCCTAGCTCAGGATGAACGCTGGCGGCGTGGATAAGGCATGCAAGTCAAACGGGTGTAGTAATACATCAGTGGCAAACGGGTTAGTAATACATAGGAATCTTCCCTGGAGTCGTGAATAACTCGGAGAAATCCGAACTAATACACGATACATTCTACGGAATAAAGCTTCGAGCAATCGGAATGCTTCAGGAGGAGCCTGTGTCCTATCAGCTTGTTGGTAGTGTAAAGGACTACCAAGGCTATGACGGGTAGGGGGTGTGAGAGCACGGCCCCCAACATTGGGACTGAGACACTGCCCAAACTCCTACGGGAGGCTGCAGTCGAGAATATTCGTCAATGCCCGAAAGGGTGAACGAGCGACGCCGCGTGCGGGATGAAGGCCTTCGGGTTGTAAACCGCTTTTCTGCTTGAAAAATTTCGTGATGGTAAAGCAGGAATAAGAGGTTACTAACTCTGTGCCAGCAGTAGCGGTAATACAGAGACCTCAAGCGTTATCCGGATTTATTGGGCGTAAAGAGCATGTAGGCGGACATATTAGTCAGACGTCAAATCTTCGAGCTCAACTCGAAAACTGCGTTTGAAACGGTATGTCTTGAGAGAGTGAGAGATCGATGGAACATATGGTGTAGCAGTGAAATGCGTTGATATCATATGGAACACCAAAGGCGAAGGCATTCGATTGGCACTCTTCTGACGCTGAGATGCGAAAGCGTGGGTAGCGAATGGGATTAGATAGATCCCGCCACCGCATATAATAGTGGCAAAGGTGTCCCTCTCGAAGGCAACTTCGGGATGTGCATTCAGCTGTATCGGGGAAACCCTGAATTATAAATATAGAAATTACTACTTTCTTTAATTCAGACAATCCCGAGGGAAGTCGTCTCATCGGCGACCCCGTAGAGACTATGAAGTTGATGTAAGATAGTTGGCGCAAAATTAATTGAAAAATATATGACTAAGAAAATTTTTGTGCCTTTGTCGGATCGAGCTAAAGAAATTATCCTAGGCTCGCTCCTCGGCGACGGATCATTAAAGATCCATGAGCCATATAGAAATGCGAGGTTTTCTTTTCGGCACTCGGTCGAACAAGAACCGTATTTCAACTGGAAGAAGAACCAGTTAAAAGAAATATCTTCGCAAAAATGCTGTTGGCTGCAAAAAGCTGATCAAAAAAGCTATAGCAGCAAACCAAAACTAAGATATCAAAGCTTGGCATTGGAGCCGTTAAGCGAACTTTATGAATTAACTCACAAAAGAGGAAAACTCAAAGTTCGCAGGAAATGGCTTAATATGCTGACGCCCCTGTCGTTGGCTGTCTGGTGGATGGATGACGGTTCTATTATTTCCAATGGAAGAAAGGGCGTCATTTGTACCGATGGTTTTGATGAAGAAGCGGTAAAAACTTTGGCTCAATACTTGAATAAAGTATGGAATGTCAAAGTTCATGTTGCTCCGGTCAAAAAGCCGAGAGACGGAAAAAGAGAAAAGTATTTTCGTCTGTGGCTGCGATCGACAGAAGAATTAAAAAAGTTTTTGCGAATTATTTTACCTCATATCCAAACAGAGCAAATGCTTGAAAAAGTAATCTTGCTTTACAAGGATAATCAACTTCTCGAACGCTGGATTTCTGAAATTGAACAAAATTCCAATTTTTCCAGAGTTACTATTGAAAAATATGTTGCTCTCAAGAAAAATAAGTGGAAAAATTTCAGAAAATGATATAGTCCAAACTTTATAGCGATATAAAGAAAAAATAGAAATATTTTTGACCCCAGTAGTCCACGCCGTAAACGATGCATACTAGGTATTAGGAGAATCGACCCTCCTAGTGTCGTAGCTAACGCGATAAGTATGCCGCCTGGGAAGTACGAGCGCAAGCTTAAAACTCAAAGGAATAGACGGGGATCCGCACAAGTGGTGGAGCATGTGGTTTAATTCGACGGTAAGCGAGAAACCTCACCAGGGCTTGAAACTAGACTGCATTGTACAGAAATGTACAAGCCTTCGAGGGTGTCTAGCAGGCGCTGCACGGTTGTCGTCAGCTCGTGTCGTAAGATGTTCTGTTAAGTCAGGAAACGAGCGCAACCCCTATCGTGTGTTACATTGTGTCACACGAGACCGCCCAGCACTAAGTTCATAATTTTTTTTATGAGTTTAGTGTTGGGAGGAAGGTGGGGATGACGTCAAATCAGCGTGGCCCTTTGACGCCCTGGGCAACACACGTGCTACAATGGTAAGAACAAAGGGTTGCCAAGCCGTAAGGCGGAGCTAATCCCAAAAATCTTATCTCAGTTCGGATTGAGGTCTGCAACTCGACCTCATGAAGCCGGAATCACTAGTAATCGTAGATCAGAATGCTACGGTGAATACGTTCTCGGATCTTGTACTCACAATAAAAGCGCTGGGCAGTTTGTTAATCTAAAGAGTTAAAATCTCTTCCTTCGCAACCCAAGCGGAGCGTAGCCGAAAGATAAGGCCGATTTGCGAAAATCGAGCCTGAAGGATCTGGAGGCAAAAGACAGTCTGACACAAAAAATGGCCGTATTGAACTTTGAATCGGTGGTGAGCAAAGCGAAAATACAAAAACAAGCCAGTCGGAATGCCAGGAAAAGAATAATAAATGACCCCAGGAGATCTTGCGCTGTTCTAGATTATATGTCATAATATAATTAGATAATTAAACTTACGCAGCGTAAGAAGTCAGCTGAATCATAGTATCTTATTGCTTACGAGCGATGGGAGAAGGATTCACTCAATGCATATGGAATTAAATCCAAATTATATCGTTGGTCTGGTTGACGGAGAAGGAAGTTTTACGGCATACGTAAAAAATCCCGATTCAACCAAAAAAGTTCAAAGGCGGACAAAAGTTGAACCAAGGTTTTTTCTAAAACTTATCGAGAAAGACAAAAAAATTCTCGATGAGCTTAAAAAATTCTTTGGGTGCGGCAATGTTTATTTTCAAAAAGATAAGCGTGCCAATCATCAAAATTGTTATCGCTATGAAGTGGCCAATCGAAATGATCTGGAAAAAATAATAGTTCCATTTTTCAAAAGAAATTCTTTGCAGTTACGCTCAAAGAAAAGTGACTTTGAAATGTTTTGCAGGATTCTCAAAATGGTCCAAAACAAGGAACACTTGAAAGAGTCTGGTTTGAGAAAAATTTATATTCTCAAGCAAGAGATGCATTAGAGCTCGTCGTGTGCGGGAAATCCGCAGGCACGATGGGAACATCAATTCGTAGTTTTACGAAGATAATCGCCCGTCACACCAAGAGAGTCGGTAACACCCGAAGCTCCTGTTTTAAAGCAGGAATCACGGTGGGATCGATGATAAGGGTGAAGTCGTAACAAGGCATCGGTAGGGGAACCTGTCGATGGATCACCTCCTTTCTAGGGAGATTTGATAGCTATCGAGAAATGCACTCTAGTAGAAGTTACGTCCCTCATAGGGCATAATGGAGAGCATTGGTAGTTATCCGCTGGTCGACCTTTAACGCAAGTTAAGGGAACAGCAATGCCTAACAGAGCTGTAAGAATCTGTAATCGTGTCTTTTGTACAAGGATGCGTATAGACTCGGACTAATCGCAAAAGATTGTGAAGCTGAACTTATTTTAAAAAAGCAGGGATGAAGCCCTGTTTTTGTGTTTTTATTTAGCGGCAATATATGATATATTGAAGTAGTAAAAATTAAAATAAAAATATGAAAAAAATCATAATTATTATTCTTTTTTTAGTTGTGCTTGGCGTAGCTATATTCTTTATCTGGCAACATTTTAGTTCTATTGGAATGGCTAAGGACAGCTATTCGGTTATTAAAGAAACAGCATCAAGCGATGAAATTTCCCAGTGGTTAACCTATACAAACAATACTGCCAAATACTCTTTTGAATATCCCAGTGGGCTAAAAACCGACTCTATGTATGGCTCAAATGACAGGGCTGTTTATTTTAATGACAGGAATTCGAAAATATTCTTTTCTGTTTTCTACCAAGATACATTTGATAATCAGCCCGTTAGTATAAGCAGTTACAAGCAATTTAAGAACGAAGTCAATAGAAGATTGACTGGTCTTTTTGCGAAGGGGGATAAAGTGACTGGACACGAGACTTCTTTTCAGGGAAAACAGGCAATAATAATGGCAGATGAAACTTCTTTGGGACGGGAAATTTTTGTTTGGCAGGACAATCAAGTGTTACAAATAGAAATGCCTAGAAGGATGAACAATGAAGTTTTATTAAGTAAAATTTTATCAACTTTCAAGTTTATTCAGTAAAATTTATTTATGGATGATAATATCCAACTCATTGACTCTAAAGAAAAATCGAGAGCAAAATACCAAGTAATTTTTGCTTTGATAGCCTTAATCTTTTTTATTTCTTTTGGCTCATTTTTATTTAATCGTATAGTATATGAACCTTATTCAGAGTGCGATAAAATGACTCAAAATGATGAATTTTATCAGAAATTAAACGCTGAGTTAGACAGGCAAAATCCTGGCAAAAATATTCCTCATGTTGGTTTTGCCAGCAAGCAGGAGTGTGAAATGATGATTTCCGATACCCAGTTTGGAAATACTTCTATAACAAGACCTCAATTGTTGTCATTAATAAATCCAGTTAGTATTGCCATCGCAACCGCAGTTGTTTTTATTGTCATAATTTTATATCTAATTTTTTTTGATAATAGCCTTGAGTCGATACAAGTCAAGATATACAGGGCATTGGGATTTACAATTTTTTCAGTTTTAAATCTGGTAGTTTTTGTCTATATTGTTGCATATTTCTTAAGACGTCCTTTTTTCATAAGATTCAGTGCTGAAGGCTATATATTTATGGGCTATTGCTTATAGTGGACTGTCTTATTTATTTTATCGTCAGAAAATTGCCAGAAGCATTTTGATATCAGATGCTGAAATTAAGAGTCTGAAATGTTAGAAAGCGACTGAAAACGGGAAACCATATCACCATCTTTTTTTCAGCTGAAGATAATAAAAATGTATTAGGGGTTGAAAACAAGGCTCCGTAGGCGTAACGAGGAAGCTGTGTGATGGACACTTGTGAGATGAAGAGCCGAAGGCTCTGAATCATCACCTCCTTTCTAGGGAGAAATTGATAAAATTCGAGAGTATCCCATGTAAAAGGTATTTAGTGTCATCATTAAATATTGTGGAGTATGAATTTTATCCGATGGTCGTACTCTTGGATTTATTCAAGGGAACGTCTAGGCTTAACAGAGCGAATATCTGTAACCGTGTCTTGATACAAGGACACGTATAGACTCGGACTAATCGCAAAAGATTGTGAAGCTGAACTTAAACAAGAACACCTTAAATGGTGTTTTTTGCGTTGGCATGGTAAAATTTAAACAGAGGAAAATTATGGAACAAAATACAAACAGCGAAAAAATAAAATCAACAAAAACTATTATCATATCTGTTGCTACTGTGTTGTTTTCAGTTTTTGTCGTAATTGGAATTTTAATTTATGTTTTTTTGCATTCTTTTTCTGGTGCTAATAAACAAAAAGAATTATCTAAATATAACAATAAAATATATTCAGTAAGTTCTGATGACGGAAAGGTCCAAGGTTTTATAGCAACTAAAGTTATGTCTTGCGGAGAGTTTCCATCTGATTTATGCCTGCATGTCTTATCCAATATTTTTATTAAAGAACCGATACCTATTGAAAAAGGGAGATTGCAGATTGGAAATGTTATTCAAAATGAAGGGAATTTTTTTCCTGTTGAGTGTGATAATGTGAATATGGATAAAATAATACCAATTTGGGTATATAATCAAGCAGATTGCATTGGCGAAAAATCTAATAATATAAAATCAATGTATGTGAGTGCGGACAGTCCGATTGATTCGTATTTAGCTGATAACCTACAGGCAGTTAACGAGATAAAAATATACGATTCAAACATAAATTCAAAATCAGTTAAAACATATCAGGTAAAGGTTCAAACTTTTAGTTTGCCAGAGAATAAATATATTTCATTGGCAAAGTGTAGAGAAAAAGGAGGAAATTGGTCTGAGTCAAAATGTCGTGAAGGGGGAAATAACATCGGCATTATTGAAGATACATATCATTGTAATTGCATTTGCTGTAAATAACCCCGCTGGTCGACCTTTGGGGCAACTTAAGGAAACAGCAATGCCTAACAGAGCTGTAAGAATTTGTAATCGTGTCTTTTGTACAAGAGCGCGCATAGACTCTTTATGGACTAATCGCATAAGATTGTGAAAACTTGCTGAAAATACTCAAAAACGCTTATTTTAGGCGTTTTTGATGTTTTCAGAGCTGTGGATAACTCTGTGTTTTTGACCTTTTGCCTATTTTATAGTAATGTGTTATTGTAACATTGCAATGAGTTCATACATAGTTTCCCTAAATATTTTTTTATATGCTTAGATTCAAAACTTTGGAATTGAATTACAAGAGAGAGAGAGAGTAATCCGCGCTCGCCAACTTTTTGCTTACCCTGTCAAATCCGCAGGATTGTTCGGGGGCCTGTTAAAATATTCTATTTCTATAAAAGTACTGCTTTTTGAGCGGTGCTTTTTGCTTTTTCCCATTAGTATAAATCTTTTTAACTATGAGGCAGGCAAAATTATGCTTGAGCCAATTTATCCTGTGAAATTTTTGAGAAATAAAATAAGAACAAAACAATTTATTTTCCCTGTTTTGATTATTGTTGTTCTTGCCTGCGAACCATTTACTGCCCAGGCGGTTCTGGACATTGCCGCTCCCGCTTCAGCTACTTTAACCGGTAAAACCGTTTCTATTGCCGCTCAAACTTCAACCGGAGTTATTGGTGACAGCAATAATGCTAATCTTGTTGGCGTGAAAGTAAGCGATAATGGAACCGCGGGCTGGAGCGCCGTTATGACTTCCACCAACTTTACTGTCCGGGCAACAACCAAAAAACTGGCCGGAAACAACGCCACGGTAACTTTTACCGGAACCTATGACGGGCTTGATGGAGTACTGGACCCCAATGGGACTTTCAAAGCAGAGATCACCACCGGAGGAGCCGTCGGAACTGCTGTTTTCAAATGGTGGGACCCAGCTGGAAATCTAACAAGTGCTGTAACTACTGCCGCTAGTGTTGTTTTGAGTAATGGAATAACCGTCAACTTTGCTGCCGCCACCTATGCGGTAGGCGATAGCTGGTCAGCCGGAGTTGATGTTTTTCCTTATACGGGTTTAACTGTCACTCCTTCAGCTATTTATGCTGAAAGCGGCACTTTGACTGGCGTAAGCGCAGGTTCTTCAGGAACTCTTTCCGGCGCCGGGGCGACATCTAATGCCAAAACCATAATGACGGCTACGGCCGGTAACGGCACCGGCATTTATTGGCAAGATGAAAATTTAAGCTTAGGTGTTCATGTTAATTCTTTATCCGGCGATTTTACCGCCACAGATACTTTGACAGTTTCATAATATTTAAAGGTCGAGGGTTGGTGGCCCTTATCCCGCCAAATATAATTAAAATTAAGAAAGAAAATGAAAAAAATACTAATTTCAATTTTGATTTTCGGTTTGATCGGCTTATTTGGTAACTTAGGGATCCAAGTTGCCAAAGCAGTTACTACCGCTCTCGATGTTACAATGACTGGCGGCAGCTTGTCCATTTCCAATACCACTGCTACTACTGCTTCTTACACAGGCAAGACCATTTCAACCGCTGAGCAAACTGCTACGGCAACCATCGGCGACGCTACCAACACTAATACTACGGGAATAGAAGTGACAGATGCAAGAGGCACCGGGGCTGGCTGGAGCAATGTTATGACAGTGACTCATCTGACTACCCGGGCTACGCAAAAGACGCTGGCTGGCTCTAATAATACGGTAACTTTTACCGGAACCTATGACGGACTGGATGGAGTATTAGACCCCAACGGAACTTTCAAAGTAACGATTGTTACTGGTGGAGCCGTCGGAACTGCTACCTTCGACTGGTGGGATCCGGCAGGTACTAAGGTTGGAACAGCCGTCACTACCGCCGCCAGTGTTGTTCTGAGTAATGGGATAACCGTCAACTTTGCTGCCGCTACCTATGTAACGGCTAATAGCTGGTCAGCCGGAGTGGATGTTTTTCCTTATCTCTATTCCACTACCAAAGGTCTGACCGCCACTCCTTCGGCCATTTTCGCCAACAGCGGTGTTACTACAGGGGTAACGGCCGGGAGCGCCGAGTTAATGGCTGGCACCGGAGCGACATCTAATGCCAAGACCGTAATGACCGCTTCAGTTAATAACGGATCCGGTGATTATTTCATTGACATAGGTTTAAGCCAGACTATCCATCCCAACTCTCTGTCCGGAAGTTTCACATCCACGGCCACTATCACTGTTTCCTAAAAGGCTTGAAGCCCGAATAACAAAAGGGGCGGCTGGGCTAAAAAATCAACCGCCCCGTCGGCCGGTTTTTCCGGCCAAGCGTAAATTTATGTCGTTAAAAAAACAAATAAATCCCATTAGATATTTTCAATCTAATGGGACAAGAATTTTGCTTGTTGGTTTGTTAGGATTTTTTTCCTTGGTTGGTTTTTGCTATGCGATTAGCTATGGGGGTTTGGGAATTTATCCCAATGAAAGCGAATGGAATGAAAAAAATTCTTTAACTAAATCCTGGTTTATTTATACCTTAGAGCCAAGTGAAGTAAAAGAGGCCAAGGTAAATGTAGTTAATCAGTCTGACCAGTCAGTAGAAGTTAAAATCTATCCGGTGGATGCGGTAACTACCAAAGACGGAGCTTTTGCTCCCCAACCGGAAGATAGAGAAAAGGTTGATGTTGGCGCCTGGATTAATATGCCCGTTTCCGAGCTTTCTTTAAAACCGAACGCGACAAAAGCCGTTGATTTTACCATTAAAGTTCCTGAAAATGCCGAGGTAGGCGACCATATGGGAGCAATAATTGTTCAGTCTAAAGAAACTCAGGAAGCAGAAAAAGGAACCGCGATGAAGGTGGTGAGCCGGGTGGGCGCCCGAATTTATCTGACTGTGCCGGGAAAGATAATAAAAGAGTTAGAGCTCAAAGATTTCAATTGGAAAATGGAGGGAGACCGGGTTGTTTTTGATTTGACTTTAACCAATAAGGGAAATGTCAGAATTTCACCAAAGGGAGAGATTGAAATTAAAGATGAATCGGGAAACGCAGTGGATAAAATAAAAATAACCGAAAGAGAAGTTTTCCCTAAAGATACTATCGTCCTGCCAACCAGATGGGAAAAGACGATGGTCGGAAAATTTACTGCTCTGGCTGCGGTAAATTACGGCACCGAGAAGAACTTAACCAAAAAATTGAGTTTTGAGATTGAAAGCGCTCAAAAACAGCAAAAAACTCTCCCAGAAACCGGTTTAATTGTTGGAGGAATAATCATTCTTTTGATTATTTTCTTTGCAGTTAGAAGGAAGTTTGGTTTCAGGTTGGTTAGAAAATAAGAGAAAGAGATGAACTTAGAAACAAAAATGCCTGAGGTGTCTAAATTAAAACTACTTCGCCTAATAATTGTTGGGCTGGTTTGTTTGTCATTTCTAGTCAGCCCCGTTTTTTCTTTTGCCGCAACTACCGCAACTACCCGACTTGAGCTTCAAATGAGTCCTTCTCCTCTGGTACCGGAAGAAGAGATTCTGCCCCCTAACCACCCTGTCATTGATATCTCGAGCGAACCCGTAGCGAAGGAATCCCGAAATAGGCTGTCAGTACCCATTCTTGCGGCGGGTGGCATTCTTTTATTCATAACACTCGCCTACATTATTTATACAAAGAGAAAAAAGAAAATTATCTAGAAATCCATGAGAGAAATCTATCGAGGTTGAACCTCAAAAGATCTTCTTTGATAGATTTCAAACGGCTGTAATCTAGCCTTGGCAGGATAACATCTAGGCTTAACAGAGCGAATATCTGTAACCGCATTCTTGTACAAGGTGCGTAATAGATTTAATTTTCGCAAGAAAATTACCCGGCGCATGCCGGGCTAAGGACTAATCGCAAAAGGTTGTGAACTTTAGCAGAAACACCTTAAATGGTGTTTTTTGCGTTGGTCAAATGTTCCACTCCCTAGAAATGGTTCAATTCTTTGCATAGTTTTTCAGCATTTTTATAACTACTCCGCTCCGCTGTGGTATAATAAAAAGATGCAAAACAAAACATCAATAAATTATTATTATAACAAAGAGCTAGATGAAATTTTTCAGGAATTAAACACTGGCGAACACGGATTGACAAAGGGCGAGACAGAAAATCGCCTTTTAAGATATGGACTCAATAAACTGCCAGAAACCAAAGCGGATAATCTGGCTGTTATATTTCTCCGCCAATTTCAAAGCCCCCTTATTTTTATTCTGCTTCTTGCCACAGTCGTTGTTTTCCTAACGGGAGGAAATACTGACGGATTTGTCATTTTGGTCGTCCTTCTGTTTAATGCCATTGTCGGAACTATCCAAGAGGGGAAGGCTCAAAACATTTTTGCAGCTCTCAAAAATTTCATCAAAACAAACGCTTCGGTGATTCGTGAAGGCGAAGAAGGTATTATTCCAGATGAAGAATTAGTGCTTGGAGACATAATCGTTCTGCGTGAGGGGGAGAAAGTTCCTGCCGATGCCAGAATCATAAATTCCGAATCGCTTCAGGTTGATGAGTCCGCTCTCACAGGAGAATCCAATCCAAAATTCAAACTGGCAAAGCCCCTAAAAGAAACAAATGTTCAAATTTCAGACCAGTGGAATATGGTTTTCAAAGGAACCACAGTCGTTTCAGGAAATGGGAAAGCGGTGGTGGTGGCGACAGGAAGCGAAACGGTTATTGGAGGTATTGCAAAGAAAATATCTGCCATTGACGAAGAATTGCCTCTCAAAAAAGATATTCGCCGTCTGTCTCATTTTATCATTGCCACGGTTTTCGCAATTGGTGTTGTCTTGTTTGCAATCGGAGTCGGCTATAGGCATCCCCTAAAAGAAGTGCTTACTACTATTGTGGCTGTTTCCGTTTCTGTCATTCCAGAAGGACTGCCGATTGTGGTCACATTGGTTCTGGCGACTGGAGTTTGGCGAATGGGCAAACGCAATGTGCTGGTGAAAAGACTTCAGGCAGTGGAAGCCTTGGGTCAAACTGATGTGATTGCGGTGGATAAAACAGGCACGGTAACTAAAAATGAATTAGTGGTTAAGGAGATATATGTGGATGGAAAATTCTTTTCCGTGAAAGGAGTCGGCTATGAACCGAAAGGCGAAATTGAATTGGATGGAAAAATCATTGAACCGCTCAATCATCCAGAATTATTGTTGGCTGGGAAAATCGGTGCTTTGTGCAGTAGCGTCCATCTGGCTCTGGATAACAATTCGGGGGCTTGGAAAATATCTGGCGACCCAACAGAAGGGGCGACTCTGGTAATGGCGGAAAAAATAGGTTATCGCAAGTCTGATTTGGAAGAGGAATTTGTAAAAATTGAAGAAAAACCTTTTGATTATAAATTGAAATATCACACGACTCTCTACAAGGAAAATGGAAAACGCTTATTGATGATGGTCGGTGCACCAGAGGAAATTTTGGATATTTCAGAAAAGACTTGGGGTCATTCCAGAACTCATATTCTCACTGACAACAAAAGAGAAGAGCTAAAAGAGATTTTCGCAAAAATGTCAGAGAGTGGATTACGAGTGGTGGCTTTGGGAATGAGGAAAATGGAAAAGGAAGAAAGGATTCCTGAAAAATTGTCCGAGATTGAATTTGTCGGATTTTTAGGCATTGAGGATTCGCCAAGAGTTGAAGTCCGAGAAGCAGTGGATAAAGTGGAATCAGCAGACATCAGATTGGTGATGATAACTGGAGACCATAAAATTACCGCCAGAGCCATTGCCAAAGAAGTGGGAATTTTCCGAAGAGGCGATGTGATTCTTGAAGGAAAAGAAATTGATAAAATGACGGAACAGGAATTGTCTGGACGATTGGAAAATGTAAGTGTTTTTTCAAGAGTGACTCCTATGCATAAATTAAAAATTATCAATGCGTATAAATTGGCAGGAAAGACGATAGCAATGACTGGAGATGGGGTGAATGACGCTTTGTCTTTAACTTCCGCTGATGTGGGAGTGGCGATGGGTAAAATCGGCACCGAGGTCGCCAAAGAAGCCTCCGACATCATTCTTTTGGATGATAATTTCGGAAGTATCGTTTCTGGCGTGGAAGAAGGAAAAAATATCTACAAAACCATCAAGAGAGTTATTCTCTATCTGTTTTCCACCAGTCTGGGAGAAGTGCTGACTATTATTGGAGCGATTCTTTTGGGATTTCCGTTGCCGATTCTAGCTGCTCAAATTTTGTGGCTCAATCTGGTGACAGACGGATTTTTGGATGTGGCTCTGGCAATGGAACCGAAAGGCAATAACCTTTTGGGCAAGAAATCGGTTAAAAATAAATCAGGCTTTGTGGATAAGTTAATGGTCTTTCGAATGTTCACTATGGCATTGCCGATGGCGATTGGAACGCTTTATTTATTCAGCCAGAATTACGAGACGGACTTATCCAAGGCTTGGACAATATCTCTCACGACTTTGGCTGTCTTTCAGTGGTTTAATGCTTGGAATTGCCGAAGTCAAATCAAATCAATCTTTGCCTCCAATCTGTTCTCCAATAAGTTTTTGGTTGGAGCCACTGGTATTGTCATCGGACTTCAATTATTGGCAGTTTACAATCCGTTTTTTCAAAAGGTGTTGCGGACGGTTCCGTTGGATGGAAAGGACTGGATGATTATCATAGCAGTCGCATTTTCAGTGGTTTTGGTCGAGGAATTGAGAAAAGTTATATACAGGAAATAACCACTATAAGAAGTCTGCTTTAGGGCTAATCACGGAAGGTAGAAAATTCAGAGAGAGGTTTTTCAGCATTTTTGGGGCTGTGGATAACTTCTCTTCTCTTCTCTCTCTCTTATGGTATAATAACTTCAGGTTTAATTTGTAATAAAAATAAGTATGCAAAAACTCAAGAAGAATTTGCCCTTGGTTGTTATTATTGGTATCCTGTTTGCGACAGGAATGGTTTTTGCCAATGCGTTTAATTCACAGAAGGGCCTCACAAGGCTGGGAACTCCAGTGGCTTTTGGCGATGATGACGATGACAAGGAAGACGAAGCAGACGATAAAGAAGACGAGGATGACAATGACCGAGACGAGGATGAAAATGACCGAGAGGATGAGGATAAAAATGACAACGAAGATGAAAACGATGACCAGGATGAACAAAGAACGACTCGCACTGGAACTCAAGTAAGAACTCAAGAAGCTGATGACGATGATGATGAAGATGAGAATGAAATCGACGAGGATGAAAATGAAGACGCCGATGAATTGAAAGAAGACATCAGTGAACTCAATGAGGATATTCAGAAAGTGGAATCAAGAATAAATGTTCTGGCTTCCAATGGAGTTTCTGTGGATGCTTTCAGAAACAACCTCAATGAGGTAAAAGGACTTGTCGCACAAGCGGAAGCCCAAGCTGTTTCTAATCCCAAAGGAGCGGAGGATATTTTGGAATCAGCCGAACACAAATTGGAGCGAGTGGAAAAGTTGGTCAAAATGTTCTTGAAAGACGATGACGAAGATGAAGAAAGTGTTGAAGAAGCGATTGAAGAAATCAGCGAACTTAAGAGGGATATTGCCAAAGTTGAAACTAGATTGAATCTGGCTTCTTCCAGAGGTATAGATGTTTCGGCTTACAGGACAATACTTAACGATGTCAAAGAAATGCTTGTTCAAGCTGAAGCGAAACTTTCTGCTGGAAATTATGTTGAAGCGGAATCACTGGCTGAACTGGCGGACAAGAAGCTGGATAGAATTGAAGATATATTTGAGGATGATGACGAGGATGATGACGAGGATGAAGATGAGGACGAAGTAGCCAGGGAATATAAAAATGAAGTGGCGATGTTTGTCCATAATCTCAAAACCATCGGAGAGATTGAAGGCGGAATTGGACAGCAGGTGAGAGTGGTCGCCCAAGGTCAAAACGATTCACAGGCGAAAGTGGAAAATTCAATCAACGATGTCAACAGCCGAAGCGGATTTGCAAAATTCCTTATCGGTCCGAAATATGGAAGTATTGCAGAAATTCAAACAGCTATTACCGAGAACCAGACCAGAATCAAGGTGCTTACCGATTTGACCAATCAAATGACCGACCCAGCGGTAAAAATGGTTTTGCAAGACCAAATCACTATTCTTAATCAACAAAACGCTAACCTTCAGAACTTTGTGGAAGGCAGTGAAAGTGGAGTTAGTTTGTTTGGCTGGTTGATGAAAATGTTTTCCTAGACTTCTTGGATAGCAGAGACCGCCAGAAAATGGCGGTTTTTTGCGTGGCTGTTGACTTTTTTGCAAAATGATATATAGTTTACTATCTGGCTTTTTTAGCTAGAAATCCAAAAAAAGGGTCGCAATGAACCCTCTCAAAGGAGAAAATCATGAAACTCAAAAGAACCAGCTTGTTGTTTAACAACAGTCTCAAAAAGGCTATCAAGGAAGACCCAGAAGTTCAATTCTCAAAAGGAGTGCAAAATGCGTTGAAATATATCAATGACATTTTGCTCTTTAACTTCACAGAATTGTCTTCATCAGTTCCCAATCCTATTTTCAACTGCTCAGATAATGATGGGAATGTCAGAGAAAACGAAAGACTCATAAGGGCATTTCGAAAAGCATCTCGCATCGCTTCCATTATAGAATACGACAACGATTTTATTAACGAAAAGATTTGGGTCAGGATGGATTTTTATTCTAATAATGTCCTGATATTCAACGTAAATGCCTCTTTTCATCTTGACGGCTTTTATACAGGCGCGGGCATTGGAATTGGATAAAATGAAATAAACACATTGACTATAGTAGAGGACTTACCGAGTAGCTCGGAAGCCCTCTTTTTTTACCCAAAAATCCCAATTTACTCAAACATGAAAAACAGAAGCTTCTATGGAGGCCTCTATTCTTAAAACGACATTCCAACATTCTGCAGAAAGCCAGAATGTTTTTTTTTACTTCCACCGACATTCTCACATTCTCGAGAATATGAGAATGTTTATGTAAGTAATTCCCTCCAAAGGCGGGTAAAAATTCCAGGGAAGATTTTTCAGCAATTTTTAGTCGCTACTGCTCCGCTGTGCTTCAGACTGTCTAATTTAGCCAAAAAATACTATAATAACCTTGTGGGAAAAAAATAAAACAAAAAAATGGAACATAATCACAATCACGAACAGATAAACCATGCTATGCATAATAATATGGCTGGAATGGAACACAGCAAGGATGCCAGTCAAGATAACTATAACAAACACGCAGGACATTCTCTAGAAAATTTCAAAAGAAAATTTTATATATCTTTGGTTTTTTCTTTACCAATTTTGATTCTCTCGCCCTTTATTCAGAATCTATTGGGAATCTCTATCAAATTTACAGGTGACCAGTGGATCTTGTTTTTAATTTCATCGTTTGTATTTTTCTTTGGCGGCAGTCCATTTCTGATTGGTGCGGTTCAGGAAATTAAGCACAAAGCCTTGGGAATGATGACTCTCATTTCCTTGGCTATCAGCGTGGCGTATTTTTACAGTTCAGCCGTGACATTTGGACTCAAGGGCGAAGTATTTTTCTGGGAACTGGCAACGTTGATTGACATTATGCTCCTCGGACACTATTTGGAAATGAAGTCAGTAATGGGAGCGTCACGTGCCTTAGAGAAATTATCCCAGCTCATTCCAGACAAAGCACATCTAAAAAAGGATAATGAAGTGGTTGATGTAAGTGTCAGCGAACTTAAGAAGGGTGACATAATTTTGGTAAAGCCAGGCGAAAAGATTCCAACGGACGGAATTGTGGTCAAAGGCGAGAGTTTTGTGAATGAATCAATGCTCACTGGCGAAGCCAGCCCAATTTCAAAAGTTGCGGGCTCTAAAGTTATTGGCGGTTCAATCACGGAAGAGGGTTCGCTGGAAATACGAGTGGAAGGAGTAGGCGAGGAAACGTATCTTTCCAAAGTAATAAAATTGGTCAAAGATGCTCAAGCCTCAAAATCCAAAACACAGCTATTGGCTGACAGGGCAGCATTTTGGCTGACGCTTATCGCTATTACTATTGGCACCACAACTTTCATAACTTGGCTCGCTCTGGGCAAAGATATTGCTTTTGCTATAGAACGGACAGCCACAGTCCTCATTATCGCTTGTCCTCACGCTTTGGGATTAGCTGTGCCTTTGGTTGTAGCCATTTCTACAACCCTATCTGCTCAAAACGGACTCTTGATTAGAAATCGAACTGCTTTCGAAAACTCTAGAAAAATTACGACAATCATATTTGATAAAACTGGGACTCTCACCAAGGGAACTTTCAGCGTAAAGAAAGTTTATGCTTTGGATAATAATTATAACGAAGACAAAATTTTACAAGTTGCAGAAGCGTTGGAACAAAATTCAGAGCATCCAATTGCTAGAGCCGTAATTGCTGAAGCGGAAAGTAAAAAAATCAATAAACTGGAAATATCCAGTTTCAAAGCGATTAAAGGTAAGGGTATAGAAGCAATAGTGGACAACAAGAAAACAATAATTGCCAGTCCCGGGTATTTGAAAGAATTGGGACTATCAATATCAGAGGTATTAAATCAGACAGAAGGGACAATGATATTTGTGGTGGTGGAAAATAACGGACTGAAGTTAGTCGGAGCCTTGAATCTTTCCGACACAATTAGAGAAGAGTCATACGATGCTGTAAAATTATTAAGAAAAGAGGGAATTAAGATGTGGATGCTCACTGGCGATAACGAAAGTTCGGCTAAAAGTGTGGCGGAAACATTAAAACTGGACGGCTATTTTGCTGGTGTATTACCGCATCAAAAACAAGAGAAAGTCAAAGAACTCCAAGCTAAGGGAGAATTTGTGGCAATGGTGGGAGATGGCATCAATGATGCCCCAGCTCTCGCTCAAGCGAATGTGGGAATCGCAATTGGCAGTGGAACGGACATTGCAGCCGAAACTGCCGATATAATTTTAGTGAATAGTAATCCAAAAGACATCGCCTCCCTCGTTCTCTTTGGCAAAGCCACTTACAAAAAGATGGTTCAGAATCTGGTTTGGGCAACAGGATACAATGTTGTTGCCATTCCATTGGCAGCAGGAGTTTTGGCAGGTTATGGCATTTTGCTTTCTCCAGCTGTGGGAGCCATTTTTATGTCCCTTTCCACGGTGGTTGTGGCGATAAATGCCAAGATGCTAAGGGTAAAGAAATAGAAAATTATTTGAGAGGAGGTGAAAAAATATGATGGACTACAATATAATGAGCGGTTCTGCTGGAGGCGGCATGATGATTTTCTCTTGGCTTACCTATATTTTAGCAGTTGTCTTACTTGTTTTAGGCATTGTCGCTTTACGGAAGTATATTAATAAAAATTAAACGAAATGATTAATGGGAGACATATAATTTTCCCAGCCTCGCCCAAAGCGGGGTTTTTGTGTATAATATCTTTTTAATCTTTTTGTGGTATAATAAAAACAAGTAATAATTAAAAACAAAAATTATGAAAATTTATTCGATCATCATTACGATTATAGCGATCATCGCGGTTATATTCGCCGGAGTTTTTTATTCTCAAGTAAGCACGGTGTCCCAACAGGCTGACGCATATAAAAAAAGCGGCGAGCTTTGCCAGGCGGACAAATCCAAAACGGAAAGTCAATTGTCGCAGGCGAATGGAAAGCTGGCCAATTTGCAAAAAACAGCGGATGTTTTGGACGCCGCCGCCAATTCTTTTATGTTTGCGGGCGATATGAAAGTCAGTACAGTTGGCTCCCGGGAAGCAGCGGAAGTTGAGCAGAAAATAAGCAGTATGACGGACAAAAGTGATCGCATGGAAACGGAAAAAAACTGGAATGATTTTAAAACCACGCTGAAACTTAATCCTTTGTTCGGACTCTTGCGGGGCTTGGCGCAAAGTCTGAATAGAAATTTTTCACAGCAATCTGGAAATCAGCCGCCGCTTCAACAGCCGATAAAATAATCATATATCAATCATAACCGCGTGGTTGTAGTTCCGTTTAAGGTAAAATAACCGTAAAAATATATTCCCAATCAAAAACAGCCCCGCAAATAAGGGACTGTTTTTGTTTTCTGGAAATTTATTTATTGGCTGATTTTGATTGCTACGGTATGAATCAATTCATTGTTGAAATAGATATTCAACTCAAAATCCCCAACTGTTCCATATGGAATGCCAAAGCCAGTCCCGCCTCCTCTTGGGTCAACTTGCATTTTGCCTCCAGCCGAAGACAGAGTGATTTCACCAGTAGTGGAATCAATAAGTTCATAATATAGTTCTCCATTCACGCCAGCCTTAGGAGTAACATCAATTTCTATGGCATCGGTAGTCGCATTGAATTCAGAAGCTGGAACGGGTATATTTTTCGGTCCCGGAGGCATGCCGGCCTTCATCTTGGAAACGGTAACTTTGTTGAAATATTTCGCGTATGAAGGCGGATTGGAACAAACTGATTTTACGCAGTAAAGCCCGGTGTTGCAATCTTTGTATGTCGCGCAAGCCGAATTAACTTTTCCGGATGAGCATTTGCTGCTGACGCACTTTAATCCAGTCTGGCAGTTTGCATCTGTGGCGCAAGCTCCCCCTTCCACGTTTAAAGCCACTTTCTTCTCTTGAGTTGAAGTAGTGTTGGCCGGCGTTGCTGTTTGGTTTCCACAGCCAGCCAGAAACAGGATCGCGAAAGAAGCTATTCCTAAAATAATATATTTTTTCATAATTCACCCGCCTTTCTAATTGTTGTAATAGTCATTATGCTTTTCTAGTATTATAGCATATTTTGGCAAATATATCTCTGCCCTAAAAAGTGCTATAATAAATATATAGTTATGGAAAATAAAGCCAGTAAATTTGTTTACCCCGTTAAAAATTCCGGAGATGACAAATATCCAATCAAAATTTCTAACGGGGTCTTTTGGACGCCAAGGATATTGTCTGGAGCATTCAAATCGCCGGTTTTGCCTTTCTCATCGACGGCTTTTTTCTGGCCAATTGGGTCAAGAAGAAAAAGTAATCGGCCATATCGCGCAAAAAAAAGAGGATTGGCACTGTTTTAGTGTCAATCCTTTTTGATATTTTACAATACCTGTTAGCTATGTTCTAACTTCCAGGTTGCCGTTGCCATCGCTACAGACTTTCCTGGTAACTTTGCCTAGGTAAGTCCCATCCGTGTCCCAGGCTTCGTTTTCGATGTCCTGGCAATCTCCAGTTGGAGTGTGATACACAGAGCTTCTGGGAGCGGCAATAATTCTTTGTCCGTCCCCGGTTCTGTGTTGAACCAGGCGGTTTGTTCTGGCCGCTTCAATAGCAGCGTCACGCGCTGCGCTTTCTACGATTCTTCACGCTATCGCGAAGCTTAACGCACCAGCGACCATTCCGATTAAAGTATTTTCCAAGCGATTTTTTCTTGGTCCGATTTGGCTGCCTACAATGGCTCCGGTGGCCGCTCCTCCGGCAGCGCAATACCCGGCATTACTATTTCCGGCAGTTCCCGGCTGTTGATATTGCATACCCGCGCAACCGGCAAAGATACTGAAAGAGAAAACCAAGAGAACTGCAATGGCGATTTTTTTCATCCGTTCCTCCTTTCGGGATTACATATACTTTTTACATTCATTTCTTATTGCCCTGAAAGCAAATTCAAGCGCCTGATTTTTTGTGTCGTTCTCTGCCGCTATTCCTTTTTGTCCTTTGATGTTTGAAATATGTTTGTTTGGTGGACTGTATAAAACGGTTCCATTTTCTGCGTCTATCACTCTGAATAAAACATGCGCGGAAAAATATTTCATTTCTTTCTCTTCCCGGTCAAAGTTAGTTTTATAGGCGACATAAACTATCTTTTTGGCCACTTTGGACAGCTGCGCGCGGGAGCCATAATCTATGCCGCCTTCCGAGGCCGCAATATTTTCCACATAATCATAAGCATGCACAGCCCGCTGGGCGCCTATCCAGGAAACCATAGCTTCTCCCAAAAAACGATTAACGCGATAATTTTCATCTACTGCGATCACGGCATATTCCTTGCGATTGTCCGGCTGTTGAAAAATATTCACAGGCGGATTTGACACAGGTGCTGGCGCGGGTGACAGCTCAGGTGCGGCGGGTGATTGTGCCGGTTCAGGTGGAGAAGTCGACGGAGTATCCGCTGGTATCGCAACCATTGGTGTTGGTTCATTTGTGGCTGGGGGCGGCCCTGTGTAGGCGGTATTGTAGACAAAATTTCTGGGAGAAATTAATTTTTCATTTTCCATCAATTTGGCGGCAATTTCTGAAGTAATTGGCTTAAGTCTGACCTGAAAGATATCATGATAACCATCATGATTAAAAAGTTGGTATTGTCCTTTTGTGTCCACGAAATACCAAATTGCCGGTTTTCCTCTGAGAAAAAGGCGGATCTTGCCATTTGAAATCTCTCCGCTGGTAATCTTAATTAGCTCTGGCTCATTCATTTCCACGATCCCGCCATATAATTTATCTCTCCAGCTCGGAAAATAGGCAGTTGCCAATAGGCCGATGAATATCAAAGAAGTGCCTACCTTAACAAATAGCATAGTTTCACCCACAGCATTAATCAAAGCCAGAAGACAGCCAGCCAAAGAAAGCCCGAAGAGAATGGGCAGTGTGATTGGCATTGGAGATGCCCAAAGAACAAGTGTTACGAGAAGTTGGTATATTGCAAAGCTTCGGACAAAAGTCATATACTTTTTTCCAGCAAACGCAAAACCTATGAGGGATGCGATCATTAGAAGAATAACTCCCGTAATGACTAATCCAATGCGTCCCAGCGCAGTCAGATTATTTTCCTCAAGCGCGATACCTGTCATCATAAGCAGCAATGAAACGAGGAAGAATGCGATGAATAGATAGAAAACGATTTTCACAAATCTTTTGAATTTTGGAATCGCACTCGATGAGATAAAGGTTGAGAGGTCATCATACTTCTTGAACATCGCTTCTAAAAATAGTGCCCCTAGTCCTTGTTCTTGTTCAGGCATTTTTGTTTCCTCCTTTGTCAATCATTCCTTTTAATCGTCTGCGAAGTACATCTGATGTTCCGTCAAAAAATCCCGGACCGGTTTTTTGTTCCGAGCTATTTTTTGGTCTGTAGCTGTTGTTTCCTTTGCCCGGATCGCGGATTAGTTCGATAACTTCCTGTTCTTCGGGATCCAAACTATTACTGCCATTTATGATGCGTTTGCCTATTTCTGGGGAAACATCAGTGAGAATGCCTTTTAAAAATAAACTTCCCGGTGTGTTCTCATTCAGTTTGATTTTCAGATGTGCATTCAGGGCGAACATAACTGCAACAATCGCAAGCTTGTTTTTCATTTCTAAGTTTTGTAGCTTTTTGAAATATCTCGTTTTCTCCAAGGCGTCATATTTATATTCCGCCAGGATTTTTACAACATCCTCCATTCCTGAGGCCATATACATTAGAGGGTTTGCTTGTTTGATGCTGTTGATGATTTGGGCAATAGTTTCGTTCATTATGGAAAATCTCCTTTCTTTGTTAAGGTGCTGGTTTATACTGTATCCTCTTTGTAGCGCGGAATAGAGGGGATGTCAACCCTAAAATTCTTACCAAAAAGGCGGTTTTTTGTTTTTGGGAAAATTCGGCTTAAATAAGCTATGAACAAAGAGCGGGGTTTTCTAAAAACCCTTATTCTAGCCAAAAAGCGGTCCGAGCACTGGACAAGTTGTCTTTTTAGGTGTATACTGAACAATCAGGCTAAGGAAAGATGTTTGACAAATAAAATCCGTTTTTAACGGGAAAAATACAAGGAGGAAAAAATGAAAAAGATTTTTATGATTCTGGTAGCGGTTGCAATTTTTTGCAGTTCAGTAGTAGTGGCGGTAGCAGGCGAGAAGGAAAAGATTCTCACCGGTTATGTCAACACAGGCATATTTAGTAAATATGTTTGTAGCGGAGTACTTCTCCATGATTATGCTGTAATTCAGCCGGCGATTGGAATCGTATATAATCCACTCGGCATATATGCTGAAGCATGGGGTTCCTACAGTCCAAAAGGCGGTTGGAACTCGGATGCCGGTGATGAAATCGATTACACAATCGGTTGGGCGCCGGAATACAAAGGCTTCAAGTTTGACATTGGTTATGCGTATTTCAACCTTGTCAGCTTGAAAAATACCACTGGCGATTTGCATGATTTCTATATTGGAATTTCAGCCCCGGCTGTTTATGGCATTGCGCCATCCGTGAATTTCGACTTTAATTTACCGCAGAACCAGCACATGCTTGAGGGCGGAGTAATTTATGCTTTCAACCTCGAAGTCGAACCCAAGATTGCCGGGCAGCCAATAAATATTAAAGGCACGGCAGTTGGTCACGACGGCGCTTGTGGTGCCAAACCGGAAACAATCAGCTCGCTTAACCTGCGGCTGGCAACAAAATTTGCCATTCTCAAAAATCTGGAAGTGACTCCCGAAGTCAACTTTCAGAAAAGAGTCGGCAAGAAAATCAGCGACGGCGGATCGTCCAAAGACCTTATCTGGTATGGGGTCAAAGTAAACTATCCATTCGATATTATGTAGTTGAAGAGACTAAGCAAGCCCTTGCGGGAACAATCGCAAGGGCTTGATTTTTTTTCTGAAGTATGCCACACTATAGTGAAAACAAAATTTAAGCCCATAGGGCGAGGAGGTGAGTTCGTTGAAAAAAGTAATGATAGTTCAGCATATTTTGGCGGCCATTGCATCTGCAGTAACAAAAATTTTTATGGCGCCAAAAATATCCGGCATCATAAATCTGGAAAAGGCGATTGAGTTGTCTGCGAAGGAAAAAAGAAGCATAGTTTTTATCTCCAATCATTTAAGCGATTTTGACCCGGTTTTTATTTTTGGAAGTTTTCCGTTTAAAATAAGAAAAATTTTTCTTCCGGCAACTGTTTTGGGAAAAGTCTCTCTTTTTGACCGGTGGTGTAAAAAGGCGGCCATGCACGCAATGGGATGCATCAGTGTCGGAAACGACTTGAAAGAAAAAGGATGGCGCGCCCATCTGCTCAAAATCGTCAGGATGTTGAAAAAACAGAAAAATATTTTCTTTTTTCCGGAAGGAAAGGTCTGCCTCGATGGCGAATTGGGCAAGGATTTGGGGGTTGTAACTACCCTGGCCAGGTTTGAAAGTTTTGTTCTTTTGCCAATCAGGATAACCGGCATTAAAAATTTTCGTCCGAATCGTTTCAAAATTTTAACGCAAGGGAAAAAACTTTCAATTATGTTCGGAGAACCCGTCTTAATTCAAAAAGGAAGCCGGATTGACGCGATGGAAACAATAAAAGGCATTGATCGCTATCAATGCTACAGCCTGAAAATTGAAAGGAAATTCGATTAATCGGCAACAGACGAAATATCACTGTTGTCGGTTTTCTTTTTGCCAAAGGGCGTCTAAAAGAAAACGGACGAGTTTCACAATGCTTTCTTGTTCGATGCTGAAACTTTCGTTTTTTTGCAAATAAAGTATTTTATCGCAGATCAGAAGTGTTCCGGGAAGCGACAAGGCGGGAATAGCTTTTCTTTCCACAAAAGTCAAAGCGGATTTTCCGGTTTCATCTGGAAAAATTTCCCTAACCTCGATTTTTCCCAGGCGCTTCTGGATATTTTTGCAAATATTTTCCAACTTGCTTATCTGGGAATCTGAAATGGAAGGGAAGACCGCGAAAATTTTTTGCTCCGGCGTGGTGGCGAAATCATCCAGCAGAAATTTCTCGCCTTCTTTGCCGGCATAAAATCTGATTTCGTTTTTATTGCCCAGATATTTATTTTTAAGCAGAGAGATGATTCTCACAAATTCCCTTTCTTTTTCTTCAACTTTCCTTTTTTCCGCGCGCAGCATCCCTAAAATTTCATCGGGGGACTTGGCGGCGATAGCTTTGGAATATTTAGTGAATTTTTCAACCAAGTCTTTGCGGCGCAAGGCTTCCAGGACCCGATATACAGTCGGCCGACTCATTCCGGATTTTTGGGAAATATTTTGGACGGATGTCCGGCCGGATTCCAGGCAAAGCAAATAGACTCTGGCCTCTTTTTCGGACAGGCCGATTTTGCGCAGTTCCAGTTCCAAGGTGGAAAAATCTTGTTTCATCATGGCTTTAACATAGTATATTCTGGTTAAAATTGCAATTTTTTGTTTTTTGCCAAAAATGCCGTTTGGGGGCATAATTGGGGCAGGGTCAAATCTATAATATCGCAATGAAAAAATATTCTAAGCCATTTATTGAAAAACTGAAGGATTATAAAAAACTGGTTGAAGGCGAGTTAAAATTTTTTTTCGCGAAACAAATTCAGGAAAGCCGGAATATTGATGGCAGCGCCTCTCAAATGATGAGGGCATTGGAGGAATTCACTTTGCGGGGCGGCAAGCGGATCAGAGCCAGTCTGACCGGCTATGGTTACAAATGTTTTTCACAAAAGAAAATTGATCGCGATATCATCCGGGCTTCGATGGCCAATGAGCTGGTGCAATCGGGGCTGCTGATTCACGATGACATTATCGATCGAGATGATTTGCGAAGAGGAAAAAGCACCTTTCACAAAATCTATGAACAAATAGGCAAACAGGAGCTGGCCCTCAATGGGTCTAATCCGGAAAAAGTGCATTTTGGCATGGTTATGGCTATTCTGGCCGGGGACATTGCCTTGTCTTTGGCGAATATTATCTTGAGTGAAATTGAGGTGAAAAATAAATTGGACATGATTCTGACCTTGAATAAGGTGATCAGAAATACAACTTTCGGCCAAATCATTGATGTTCGCTCGGGATACGCTAAAACATTTTCTCCAGCTGCGGCGCTGCTGATCTGCGAATTAAAAACTGCTTACTACAGCGTGGAAAATCCTTTAGTTTTGGGCGCTCTTTTGGCTCAAGCCAGTGCCGGACAAATCAAAAAAATAAAAGAATTTGCTGTTCCGCTTGGGCTGGCGTTTGCGATCCAAGATGACATTCTGGATCTCTTTGGGGAAGAAGCCAAAATTGGCAAGCCATTAGGATCGGATCTCAAAGAGGGGAAAAAAACATTCCTTTTTATAAAAGCTTTGGAAAGCGCGAAGGGCGGAGAAAAAAAATTTCTTTTGAATATTCTGGGGAAACAGAACATAACCGCCGGAGATATAGGAAAAGTCAAAAACATCTTATTGAAGACGGGAGCTTTGGAATATTGCACGGCCTATTCGCGAGAGCTGATCAATAAAGCAAAGGATATTATCCGGCGGCAGCGGTATCAGCCTGAGGGAGAAGAGTTTCTGTTGGGAATGGCGGATTATCTATTAAGCAGAAAATATTGATACACTGCTAGTTTTGGCGGAGAGTCATTAAGATTTTGAATTAAAAATAATTATGAATAAATACGGCGGAGGAGTAGGCGGATATTTTGGAAATTATAAAAAAAGCGGTTGAGATTGACAAAAATCATAATTAATGATAAAAATAAGTAAAAGTAAAGTCAAATATATGCAAAGATATCATAAAAACCAACTGGATATGGCAAAAAATCGTGGAAATTATTCTCCACTTTTTACCATTGTCGCAATTGATTTTGATTTGCGAGCCCGGGCGGTTTTTGTGAACACATATGAAAAAGTTTCATAAGCAACACATATAATATAGAAAAACCTCCTCGGCTCGATCAGAAAAGCCGAGTTTTTGTTTCTGGTCGGACCAGATCATTAAAAAAATAAAAGCCCGCCGACGCTAAAGCTATGGCGGAGCAAAGGAGGAAAAATTATGAACAAAGAAAGGTTAAATTCAAACATCGGGAAACTCTATTTCATCAAGGGGCTAAGAAGCTTTATGCTTACCATTCCTATTATCGTTTTGTTTTTTCAGGAAAATGGTTTGTCAATGAAACAAGTGTTTTTGCTTCAGTCGCTGTTTTCGGTGGCGGTAATTCTCTTGGAAGTTCCCACCGGATATTTTTCTGACATTTTTGGCAGGAAAAAATCTATCATCATCGGCGGAATTCTGGCAACGACAGGATTTGCTATTTATTCGCAGTCCTATGGTTTTTGGGGATTTCTCTCGGCCGAAATAATCTTGGGATTCGGCATCAGTTTTGTTTCAGGAGCAGATTCGGCGATGCTTTATGATACGCTGATAGAAAGAGGAAGGGGATCAGAATACAAAAAAGTTGAAGGGAGAGGCCTTAGCATCGGGATGTTTTCAGAAAGCCTCGCTAGCGTTGTTGGCGGACTTTTGGCGCTTATCAGCCTTCGTTTTCCGCTTTATTGTGATACGGCCATAACTTTTTTAGTTATTCCCGTCGCTCTGACTCTTTTTGAACCAAAAAGACATAAAGCTGAAAACACAGAGAATGGTTTAAAGAGTATGCTGAAGCTGGTTAAATTCTCTCTCCATGACCACAAAGAAGTAAAATGGCTCATCATTTACTCTGCGCTGGCGGGAGCTTCCACGCTCACGATGTTTTGGTTGATTCAGCCATATTTACTGGCCACCAAAGTTCCGCTAGGACTTTTTGGAATCATCTTGGCGATTTTTCTTCTTGTGGCCGCGTTCTTTTCGTGGAATGCCCATAAGCTGGAGAAGATTTTAGGCAGGAAAAATTCATTAGTGCTACTTGTCGTTCTGCCAGCGCTTGGGTATCTTCTCTTGAGCTCATTCTGGTTTGTCTGGTCGGGATTGTTTATCATTTTCTTCTATGTGGTTAGGGGCATAAATAATCCGGTAACACTGGATTATATCAATGGACTGATCTCGTCGGATATTCGGGCAACCGTTTTGTCTGTTAAAAATCTGGTAGGCAGATTGATATTTTCAATAGTGGGGCCGATCATTGGCTGGATCAATGATATTTATTCCCTAAAAGTAGCCTTGTTGTCTTCGGGGATAACCTTTCTGATTCTCGGTCTGATTTCGCTGGCTTTTATGCGTAAGCACAAAGCCTTGTGATAGCTAATAATTAAGAGGCTGGCAAATTACCAGCCTCTTTTAAAATTTTTCAAACATCAAAAACGACCCCTCTTGAGGCCGGCTGATTGTAGTGATTTGTATTGTCAAAAAAGAGTAATGAGGGTATAATATTTATATAAATAAGCCAAAATAAATGGCAAAAGTTTTTTATATAAAAAAATAAATATGGAACACAAATCAAAAAATAAAACAGGCAAATCAGAAATAATAAGCCAATTTGTCGATCGTTTGGTCGAAGAAAGAGCGTTGAAAAATATCAGTTCGGAAATAATGGCGCAAATAAAAGAGGATTTAGCAGGCAGAGTTGAGGATCGCATTAATGCCGTCATACTGGCGAATATGCCCCCATCACATTTGGAAGAATTCGATAAAATTTTGGACAGTAATGATGTGGAAAAAATTCAGCTATTTTGTCAGTCCAATATTCCGGAATTGGACAATGTAATAGCCAACGAGTTAATGAGTTTTCGAAATACTTATCTAAATTCTTAATGCACGTGCATGATCTTTGAGGGCGGGTCAAAAAATATTTCTTCAGAACAAAATCCAGTAAATAAAAAACGCAAAATAATTATTGCGAATGTTGATATTGAAGAACAGGCTCGTGATATGGCTGAAGAAAAAATGACAGTCTCTAAGGGCGAGCTCAGGGGAATCAAAGGATTTATCAAAAAATTATGGAAACATAATTTAGCACACGAATACTATCGCCAGAAAGAAATTGCTAAGGCTAAAAGAGAGATTCAGCAATCAGGCAATTTGTATGCCGGAGAAAATGGCGAAAAAAATGATCACAATGAAGCGATGAAAGCGATTGTGGAAAGATTTGCTATGGAATATGAAACTGATAGCGCTTTGCGCAAGGGCGAAGAAAAAAAGATGCTGAAAGAAGAAGATCCGGAAGAAAAAATCACAAAAAATATTATCAAAGATCTAGTCAAGAGATACACAGTCGGCAATCTCACCGACGAGCAGTTTAATTTGGAAAAAAACAAGCTTTTTGAAAAAGAACTTACTGGCATAAAAGACGGGAAAGATAAGAAGCTGGCGCAAAAAGGGTCGCTTTACGCCGATAATCTTTTGGAAGTAGCCAAGCAAGTCAAGAATGACATTGCGCATGGCAAGGGGTTGGATGCGCTTGATTTGGATTTCGATGTCATTATCGGAAAGGCTAAGGCCGGAGTCGAGACTCAAGCGCAATATAATGCGGTTGATAAGATTGTGGAAAAGATTAAAAATATACCCGGCGGCCGTTTTGTCGGCCATTTTGTTAATGAGGCGACAGTGGCTTCGGCGGTGGCAATCGCTTATAGTTTTGGAGTAAAGGGAACGATAAGCGCTACACAGAGAGCGGCCAAATGGGTTGGACCATTAGGATTGGGGTTGAGTGCTGGCATTGGAGGCGCGGTAGCAGGCGCCAGAGAAAATAAAAGGGTCAAAGAAGAGCGCGCGCAACATATTCGCGAAATGGCCAAGGGCAAGGGGATAGAGGCTGGTTCAAGGCGGCGGGAAGAGATGGAAAGGTTCCGCTATGAAACAAAAAACGCGTCAGATTTGACGGGTGACTTGGAAAAATCATTGAAAGATTTGATGGATAGTCCAGACAAAGACAAGCTGGAAAAAGTTTTAGCCAATATCAATGAGATTGATTCCCGAATCTCTTTTTCGGAGCGGGAAAAAATTGATCTGATTAGTTTTTCCGACTCAAAAAAGGTTGAACAGGAAAGAACTAGGATGTATATATCTACTGCTGAAGCCAAAGTATTTCTCAAGAAAAATGTGGGTCAAGACTGGGCGTCTGCATATGGCAATGAAGCTAGTTTGAAAGATTATTTATCCCAAATGAAAGAAGCAAAGATACAGGATGATTTTAAGAAAGAAAAAACATTAAAAGACGAAGCCTTTGCTAAGATGAAAAAGAGAAAAGTAGCTGGCGCAGTTATGAGGGGCGTGGCAATTGGTGTTGGAGTCGGCCTGGTTGCACAGGAGATTCAGGCATATGCAAGTGGATCACAAGAGGGACTCTTGAACTCCAGGGGTGTGCATATTAATGATGAAGTACGCCATTTTACTGCCGCGGAATATTTGCGGCGCTATATTGCCGGAGATTTGCCGGCCGTGGATGCGGGACATCTGCCACAAACAATCACTTCGCATATTGAAGGGTCGGAGCAAACAATCAATGTTGGCGCCAAGGATTATGTAAGAAGTCATGAAGATTTATTTTCTAAAATAAAAAGGGTTAATTGGGCGGAAAATGACTCATTGAGGCCAGACAAAAACGAGCTAAAGATGTGGTGGGGCGGAGAAAAGGGAACCGGGCTTGATGATAGCGGCAATTATGTTTTTAATGTGAAAAATATGGTTCCGGAAGGTTCGTTTCATGGAAACGCGAATTGGAATCCGCAGGAACTAATGCAAGAGGGAAAAATGAAAGTGCTTATTTCTTTGTCCGACGATACTCAAAATCAGGTGGTGGAAATTCCGATTGATGCGGACGGAAATGCTATTATTGACCCAAATAGTGAAATTGGAAAAATTGCCTTTGAAAATGTCGATGGGCATGCAAAATTTATTGGAAAATTTGCAGAAGTAGCTGTTATGGGCGAGAACAAAGGCGGCGCTGATTATGTGGATATTTTGGCAACACATAAAGGTGAAGGAATTGAGAATGTGGTGGAGGCCATAAAGAATAAAACGAAGGATATCGAAACCGTGATTCCTGGTAAACCATCGTCGGATTATGATGTTGATTTGCCATATGTGATTCCGGTAGCCGGGCGCAGACCGATGGAAAAATTGGGGAAAAAAGCAGAAGCTGCAGCAGTGTCTTCATCGGCAGTTGAGCAGTTGCCTTTTCAACAGCCGGAAAAAAAGGAAAAAAAAGAATGGGAACAGTTGGATTTATTCGAAGACTTTTTACCACTGATAGCGGTGGCAGCGCTGGCCAAAGAAAAAGAAGTGAAGGGAAAAGCTCAAAAAGAAAAATTGAGGGGCTTACTTTTGGCTCTGAAGAATTCAAAAGAACAAATTCAAAAATCCGAGGAAGACGCAAAAAATGCGAACAAGAAAGATGGTCCGGTGCGGACGGCGGCCTGGCACACAATTTATAAATTGGAAAATTCTCTGGATTTGAAATATGAAGATTTAAATGCCGTGGACATTTCAGAAGGTGACAAGAAATTTTTGGATTTGACGAGAAAATTATGGACAGAGCTGATAATACACGGTACGGGAAAGAACGGGGAGATTATAAAGCGGGCTGATCAAGACGCTTATGCTTGCCTGAAGCTTATGGAACTGGCCGGTATTAATGTGGACATGAATAAGGTGAGCTTTGTAAAGCAGGGAGATTCGGCTGAAAGCGGGATTATTATGGATACTTCCATGAGGGATGGTGTGATTGCCGAGGAAGATGGCAAGAGGCTAATTATTGATCATCATGGTAAAGAATCGGATCGAACAACATCCGCTGCTAAGTTTGTCTATGAAACTTTACTAGAGATTGGGCTTTTGAAAAAAGAAAAATATCTGGATAATTTTGTGAAATTTGTGACAAAATGCGACAATTTCAATTTAACTCCGGATGAAATGAAACAAGCTTATACAAACTATCCTAAGAATCTTTACGGCCTGTATTTTAGAATGAAAGTAGAAGATGTCTTAGAGCTTTTTAAAAACGGAATGGACCCGATGAAAAATCTTCCGGATGATTATCTTAAAAACCACGCCTACATCAATCCACAAAACAATAAAGAAGAGTCACTCACTCAACTGACGGGGCATATGGAAAAGCAAATGAATAATGGTAAGGCAGCACTGGAGAAATTGGAACGAGCTGGATTTTTTGTTGACACAGGCGCTGATCGTTTCGGCAAAATTTTTATCGATACGAAAAAGAAAAATGAAAAAACCGGCAACACTTATCCTAATGTAGACGGAGAGAATAATTCCAATCAGCTGGAAGTTTTTTGCAAAGGCTATGGCGGCTATTTAATCTGGTCTCCGAAAGAAAATTCCTTCGTGTTGTATACGCTAAAAAAGATGGGTCGAGACATGTTTTCTCAAGGATTCAATGTGCGCGGGAATATGTGGATAAAATCGCCACAGGATCCGGAAAAGCTGACGATAGCTTTGGATGAGATATTTTCCAAATTAACCGGAAAGAATTTTAAGGTTGAAGGCAGATTAAGGGAAGTGCTGAACGCTGACGAAGGGGCCAAAGAAGTAACGGATCTAGTCAGAGAAAACAAACTGACAGAAGATATTTTGCGGGAAATCGCCAAGAGATTAGATATTAAATTAAAAGATCTGCTGAAAGCGGCAATGAGGAATCAGGGCGTGATTGATAAGTTTTATGATAAAACTGAAAAAATGGACCGAAGGGACAGGGACTTTAATATGAAAGTTGAGAGGTTGGCGATAGATATGCTGTTAAATCGTCAAAAAACGAAAAATGAGGCCAAAAACAAGGCACAGTCTGTGGCGGCGCCAGGATCATCTGGACCAAAAGCGCCGGAAAAATTGTCGGACGCAACGGTTGAAAAGCAAAAAAATATGGCGGAGTCTGTGAAGAAAATGTCGGGACTGTTTGCGAGTTTTGAGTTGTTGTCTGAAATAATCGAAAAAGAGGCAGGAAGGCTTAATGTGAAACCTTCAGATTTGGCAGAACAGTTTATTCAGAGCAATAGCGAACTGCGCTCTAAATTCGAAGCAACAGTGAATATGGCTCCCGAAAAATTAAAAGAAAAATTAGCAATAAAAATAATTTTGGAAGATGAAAAAAAGAGATTGAAGGAAAAAATAAAAAAAGATGGAGAAAGTGATAATCTAAGATTGTTAATGAGGGAAATAGAGGTCGATTTGTTTGATATTAAAATGAAGACTGGACAATAATTATGGAAAAAGAACCAAAATTTTTGAATACAAATAAGGAAATTAAGAATGAGAGTCTTGTGAATCAAGATGTGTTAGTACGGAAACTGAATGAATTATTAAAAGAAAAAAAATTATCTGCTACGACAATTGAACAAGAATCAAAAAATCTTGGAATAACATTTGCTAAACTTGGGTATTTGATTTTTTTTGAATCAGGTTTGTCAGATGAATTTTATAATTATTCAAAAGAACTAGAGGGAAATAAATTTTATTCTAACGAAGAAATAAGGGATCTGATAGCGTCGTTTCTCGAAAAAATCCAACAAAAGTCAGAACCGGCAAAAGTTGAGCAAGAGCCGCAACCGATCGCAGAGCCCCCGCAAGCGCCAAAAGCTCAGAAGTTGATCGGATATGAAAAAACGGAAGAAACAGTTGAAGTTGTTCCTCAACCGGAAAGAAAAAACTGGCGGGAAGTGAAAAGAGAAACGGAAGTGATGGCTGTTGAGGATTTAAGTGGGGATATGAAAACTTTTGAAAAGCATGTAAAAAAATTAGGAGTTGCTAAGAAAGATGCTAGCGGACACTGGCAATGGACAGGAGGGAATAAAAAACTGGTTTTTTTGGGGGACATTTTGGGTGATCGAGGCATGGATGGGATTGAAATTACTTCTATTATTGGAGACCTGGCCGATCAAGCAGTAAAACAGAAAGGCAAGGTTGATTTTCTTTGTGGAAACCACGATATGGATTTGATATATTTTCTGTGCAAGGCTGGCAAGGATGATTATGCAGAAAAAAATGCCGAATTGTTTACTGATCAAAACATGGGAATTTGGGAATTAACTGAATTTGATCAAGATTTTAATTCAGAATTGAGAAAAGTAAAACCGTTTACCAAGGATTTTAGAAAGCGCGAAGAGGATTTATGGTCTAAACTCTATGAAAAAATGCCTGAAATTTTGGCCAATATGAGAACAAATCCAAGAGGAAGAAAAATTTTGGAAAGTATTTGCCAAATCAAAGTTGCTGTTATTTATGACGACACTTTATTCTGTCACACAGATCCTACATCAAAAATGGTTTCCGATCTCGTAAGAAATAGAAATATTAAGCAGCGTGTTTTAGAAATTAATAAAATTTTTCAGAGAGATTTGAGAGGAGTATTACTTGATGGTGAAAAATGGAGTGATGAGTTGAATCTTTTGGACAAACTATATTTAAGTGCTGATAATAGAGATTATTTTGTTGAACAGGAATTTGGCGTCCAAAAAATGGAAAGCATAAAAAGAGTCAGAGATTCTGGTGTTAATGCTATTATCCACGGTCATTCTCCTGGTTATGAACGATATTATGATAAAAATGAGCTAATAATTTTTTCTCCACACGGAACTTTTCCTGACGAATCTGAAGAAGAAAGAGGAATTTCTATAGTAAAGAAAAATGGAAAGATTAAATTAAGTGGCAAAAGCTTTCGAAAGTGAAGCCGGAAACCCAAGATTTTTAAAAATAAAAACAGGATTAGTGTTGCCAATCCTGTTTAGTTAAAAAGGTTAAAGGAAGTTCGCGCATTTCGGGCACATTACTGCTGAAATATGTGATGTAAGGTTGCATTTTGTACATAATCTCAGGTTGCTGGCGAAATCCTCCAATACTTTGGTCGGAAAGGGGCGCCGGACTTTGCGTTTCAGGCTTCGATCCAGATAAAAACGCAATTTTGGACCCAGAGCTTGGGCGGCTGGCCCGTATTCCGGATGTAATTTGACTGCAGCCGCGCTGTTAGCGGTGTATCCATTTAGGATGCGGTCCTCTCTACTGACGCCAGATATTCTTCCTGTCATGAACGGATCGAATTTTGTGAGAATCATCCAACTGATGTAGGAGAAGGCCCACCAATCGTGGTCAGGTCTGAAATTTGGCCATGGTTTCTTCTCTCTGTCTGCCTGAATGATGTCTGGGTAGTAGATAGTGCCAATGTCGAGTACTTTCGAGGCATATTCGATGCCGAGATCGTCTTTTCGGTAAATGCTCCAACTATCGACATCAATAACCTTAACAAAAAACTGGTCTTTCTCCTGTTTAAATAGTATATTACTGGGGTTGAAATCGCCAACAACAAATCCTTGGCTGTGAATCAATCTGATCGCGCGACTCAAACTGGCTAGGATCAGTCCTGCTGAACGCAAGTTTATTCCCAATGACTCGCTATCCGTCTCGGTCTGAATATCACTCAGATTAATCCAATCATCCAATCTTTCCATGACATAGCCGATGACTCTTTTGACACCCTCATCCCAGACCAGTTCCACCGGGATTGCGCTTACGGTTTTTACTTGCTCATAAGGCCTGCTCGAATTAAACAGTACTTTACCGATAGCGGATAATTGGTCAGTGAACTCATCGGGCTCAGACAATACTTTTATGCATATGTTACTCTTGGGGAAATAGACATGGCCTTGGCCTCCTGTTTTCATTGTTGATTCAAGTGAATTTAGATCGTAACTTTTTTTATTGTTTCCGTTTCCTATCCATACAATTTTAGGCATGTTTTCCTCCTTTTGAGTTAATGGAATGTCTAGCCGAGATTAAATGCGGCGTCTGGCTTGAATTGTGGAATGAGATCATCATGACCAATCTCTTTGGGCGGATCCCAGTCATATAGTGGTTTGCGTCCCTCAAAGTTCAGGCTGATAAAAAAAACATTAGGCAATAGTCTGCCATCCTGAAAATAAGGATTCCTCCAAGCGCGCATTTGCCAGAAGGCCAGTGAACAGATGGTCACTAACTCGCCAAGAAGCATTGGTCGTTTTTCCAGCATCTCCTTCCAGGCCTGTTCACCCATTTTTGCCCGATACTCTGCCAGATAATCTTTGTGACGGAATCTGAAACGGATCATCCAGTATGGTTTATTTTGCGCCCAACCGGCCTTAGTTTGAATCCGCTTTTGTTTCCAGACCCCAACCAACTCATAATCTGTCTCTAAAAGCTTGGACGGAAGTTTTTTCAGGTCAATCATCTTGCCTCTAAACTGTCCGCCATTGGTCAGATCTGTGCCTGTGGCATTGGCGTTAAGCTGTTTGCGGGCCGTGGCATCCTCCTGATTCTCCTCGGGCAAGTCCTCGAGAAACTGAGGGATGGCCTCGGGATTGTTAAAGCTAAACTGCAGGTAAATTTCTCGATCTTTTTCATCGACTGTTGCTAGCTTGTTCATGAGTACCTCCTTTTCAATTTTTAATTTACTGTACAATTGGTCAAATAATTTTTTTATTTGACTTTTTTCAATGCCTTTCTGGTAACTTGATAGCATATCCAATTGCCGGAAAGATTTTGTAAAATAATTATTAACAAGATGGAGAAAGACGCTGTTTCTCCATCTGTGGTGATTTTTAACTTTCACCATGAGTAGCCGATTTGTTACCGACTGGCCTTACTTGAAAAGATCTGGAAGTGGTGGCGGAAAGATGCCCGCTTGGCCTTGATATCTTTGCCTTTGGCAATGTCATAAAAACCGAGACCCTCAAAATTGGTGTCTTTAGCCATTTTTTTGAATTTGCTTTCCGTCAATCCATCGTCAGTGTTGAAAAAACCAATAACTCTCTGAAGACTTTCAAGGTTTTCATTTCCGATGTTGTTGAGAGTCTTTGTAACAGCCGATTCTTCAAGAGGATGTAGATTATTGGCTCCATCAGTCAGGACGATAATCTTGCTTTTTGGCGATTCACCGTGGCCTGTGTCGCGCATATTTTCCATGGCTGCAGCAGTCCAAAGAATTCCAGCTTTCATCGCGCCATACAAGGCTGTTCTGCCCTTAAGTCCCGGTTGATTAAGCATGGATCTCTTGAGGGGGTTCGGTCCTAATTCAATGAGAGTTTTGTATCCCCACCAAGCCGGAACGAGTTCGTCGGAAAATAACAGGCAACCAAGACGCATCGGGCCCTTGTAGCGCTTGCTTGCTTCTTTGAGGGATGGAATCATGATTTCATTAAAGCAGTTCACGAGTTCATCATAGAAATCATCCATCGATCCTGAAATGTCAAGAATGACATCAAAAATTATCGGCTGGCCTATTTCCGACTTGCGGTCCATTTTGGTGACCCTCATTTTCGGATCGGCTGCAACGCCTGCCTTAACCTCTTCGTATCCGTCATCTTCTTCGATAATAATCGAAAAACCTGTCTTTTTCATGTTTTTACTCCTTTCTGGTTTGGGGTCTTGCTTAGAGACCGGCTTTTTGTTTGGTATAGTGATTCAAAAAAATACCATTTCCATTCCTTATGCAATTTTTAAGGTGAGCGGCAACATTTCATGGTGTCCTCCTTTCTTTGTAAAGAATAATTTTTTGATGCAAAAAATATCAAAGTGAAATTTTCAATATATTGCATCCTGTGATTTCCAAGTGTAATGAGCTTTGAAACCTTAGGATACAGGAAAATTTTAGCGGATGGGGAAACATATTTATTTCCCCACCCAGCTCTTTATTGAGAAGCGCTACTTTTACCTAAAGATTTTTCTGAACTGATTTTTAAATGAATCCCGTCGATCCTGCAAGGTGTTGTTTTTATCAGAGGTATAAAATCCAAGATCTTGAAACCCGGTGGAGCGGCATATGTTTCGAAAGTTAACTTCTGAAATTTCATTGTTGGTATTTAGAAATCCCAAGGATAATGAAAGATTTTCACATTCGAGTGGGTCCATACTGCCCCTTGCCTTTGTGACTGCTGACTTTCTCATTGGTGGTTCGTTATTGTCGCCATCAGTAAGCACAATAATTTTTCCTTTTGGCACTTCGCCCTGTCCATGATCCTTCATGTGTTCCATGGATGCGGCGGTCCAAAGAATTCCGGCTTTCATCGCCCCATACAGAGCTGTTCTACCTTGGAGTCCGGATTGTTCAAGCGTTGACCTCTTAAGCGGTTCTGATCCTAGTTCATTGAGAGACCTGAAGCCTTTCCAGGCTGGAAGCAGCTTTTCAGAAAATAACAGGCAACCCAGACGCAAGGGACTCTTGTTTCGCTTAATTGCTTCTTTGAGGGATGGGATCATAATTCTATTGAAGCAGGCCACAAGTTCATCATAGAAATCTTCCATTGATCTTGAAATATCAAGAATGACATTGTAGATTATCGGTTGGCCTATTTCCGACTTGCGGTCCATGGGCGATGCTCCAAATTCCGGATCGATTTCTATTTTTGCTCGTACATCCTTGAAATTTGTTAAAATAATCCAGGTTCTTTTCATGAACACTCCTTTTGTGGATATTTTTTGTGGTTAACAAATGAGCTCTTAATCAATAATTAAAAATACCATTTATTGTGGCTTCTCCTTTGTAATGAACTATTAGCAAAAAAATCTTGCTTTGGGCTCGCTTCAAAGAAGCAAAGCTTTCCTTAGGTTTTTGGCAGAAAGCTAGGGAAAAATTTGCTTCAAAAGAGCCTGGATAAAGGGCAAATAGGGAACTTATCAAGCAACACTCGATTCTAGCAATAAAGATTATTTTTGTCAAATGCCAGTGAGGAGCGATTGTACGGTGGGTTGACAAAAAAGTTCCCACTTGCTAGTTTGTGAGTAAGTTGAAGGCAGAGAAGTTCGTTAAAATATCAAGAAGGGAGGTGAAAAATGAGCCGTTATCGCAATGGCAGATGGAGAAAAAGGCGAAGGCGCGGAGGAAAGCCAAAAATGAAAGGCGGGGGAATTTTTGTAAATCGGAGAAGACCGGAATCACACTGGGTTTCATTTTACGATGTTTTTCTCAATACGAAAGAGCGCCTTTATTCCTGGTTTTATGGAGTGCCTGAAGGATCTTTTATACGCTGGAACAATAAGGGAAAGATTGTCGGGCATGTAACCAGGGCACAGCGTCCATGGTTTTCAAAAAAACGCTAAACAAAAATCGTCCAAAAGGACGGAAGGGAAAAAGAAAATGGCAAGGTTTTTTAAAAAAAGAGGCAATGGCAGAAAAAGAAGCAATGGAAATCACAGAAACAAGACAACATGCTGGCACTGCAGGCGTAAAATCTGGGGAAGGGTGTGGATTTGGAATAATCACCCAGTACATAAGAGATGCCACGACATCTGTTGTCAAAATCTCATATCCGGACGGAAGCTAAGAGACAGGATTATTCAATCCATGCCGCAGCGGCGAAAAGGATTTTGGGCCACACTGTTGGGGCGGTAGATCAGCGGATTAGTGAATCCATTATCAAAAAATTCGCGAAGCGATTCGCAGAAAAGGAGGTTTAAAAAATGTCGCTTAGGCAGAAGGAAGAAGAGCTTCGTAGGCGTATCAGCCAATCAATGTCTGATACTGGCTCATACAATTCTACGAGAAAGTGCAAAAAGCTGCAAAAGAAGTTGTTAAAAGTGCAGCGGAAGCGTAGAACAAACCGGAGGCGATGTCGATATTAATCATTAAAGTTTTAAAAGGCACGCGAACATCAGTTCGAATGCCCAGCCCTGTGTAATTTTATTACAGAGGGCTTGTAATGTTTTTAGGGGTATTATATAGAATTTTTTTGGGAATTTACAACTGCTAAAAAAGCGGTTTTTTTTAGGTCATATTTCAAAAGTTATCCACAGGTGCGTTACAGGCGAAAATGACGAAAAGTGGCTTGAATAAAGCACTTAAAAACCACGGGGAATGTAAAATGTCCGCGGGGGCTTTTATAATTTGTGAAAAATGGGGCAAGAGCCGGTTTTTCTTGCAAAAAATTTATTTTAAGCATAATATACTTATAGTCTTACAATTTTAATTTTTTCTAAATATGATTCCTATAATAAAGTTTTGTTTTTCTCCCATTTACAATTCTTTTTTTGAAAGATTTGTTAAATTTCCAATCCATGGGAAAGAGTTTCCTGCTGTAAAAGAAGTTATTAAAAAAATGAATAGATTAGAAAAAGAATGGAGGAAAATAGAAAAAAAGATTTTAAAAGGCTTAGTTAAATATACAAATCTCAATTGGCAAAAAAAAGAGATAGACTGTTATTTTGTTGGAAAGTGTATTCCCTTTTCTGATCCACTTACTATTTGCCCAAGAGAAAATAATAAAGAAACTGTAAATTTGTTAATTCATGAATTAATCCACCAACTAATCTTTCAGAACAGAAATAATAAAAAAGTTCAGAATATTTGGAAATATTTGGAAAAAAAATATAGAAAAGAAAGCAAATTAACAATCAGTCATATTATTGTTCATGCAATACATTCTAGAATATACGCCGAATATTTCAGCGAGCAGGAAAAGATAAATAATATAAGGAGAGATAATCAAGATATAAATTATGCCAGATCATGGGAAATAGTAAATGATTTAGGTTATCAAAAAATTTTGGATCAGCTGAGAAGTGGTGTAAGCTTGACAAAGTTTTAGCTTATTGCTTAAATATAGTATGATCTTTAACAAGGTCAATACTAGCCTAAAGGCAGAAAGGAGGACGACCAAAATGAAGAAGATTTCCCTTAGCGCTAAGAGAAAGCTTTTAAAGCAGTTTGTTATTGGCAAAAAAAGTGCTTATCTGAACTGCAGAAATTGCAAAGCTTGCTTTGGCGGACCGCCTGGCAGGTAGGGAATGACGACCGGGCTCCCTGAGTTTGTCGGGAGCCCTTTTTTTCTGTTAATCAATAGACAATGGGAGGACTGATGGAAAATGTAGAAATTGTTGGATTATTTTCGCTTCAATGGCATCTTACGGATGCCTGTCCAAATCATTGCTCTCATTGTTATATAACTGCTGACATGAGAGCAAAAAGAAAACTTTCATTGAATCAGCTTTGTGTTATAGCTACTGATTTTTTTGAAAGTTTTCGGGATCTGAATCTAATGAGGAGCATTTCATTCACCGGAGGGGATCCCTTGCTGCACCCTTATTTTTGGAAAATCTTGCGTTTTGTCAGAGAAAGAGGGGGCAGTGATTTGGAAATCAATATACTTGGCACACCGACATTGCTAACAAGGAAAACAGTTGTCCAGTTGGAGGAACAGGGTGTGCGCCACTATCAGCTTAGTCTCGACGGCATGAAAAATACACATGATTTTTTCCGTGGAAAGGGTAGCTTTAGCGAGACAGTAAAAGCGTTGAAGATGCTTTCCAAGACCGCCATCAAGCCGATAGTCCAATCCACGGTCAGTAAAATAAATTTTGGCGAGATGCCTGAAATTGCGGATGTGGCTATTGATAACGGCGCGGCCTTATGGGACTTTTCGAGATTTGTTCCAACTAAAGAAAATATAAAAGCCGCCATGTTTAATCCTTTGGAGTACAGACTTTTTTTGGAAGGTATGAAAGAACATTATCTCAAAAGTGGCTACAAGTACAATGTAGGCAGAAAAGACCCGCTTTGGATATTACTCGAGCCTCCTGAAAAGCATGAAGAATGTGGATGCGGTGAGTCTCAAACAGTTTCCGGTGGATGCACGATTGGATCGCTTGCGTTTTCAATTTTGCCAGACGGAAAAGTTATGGGATGCCGCAGGCATCTAGGTAGTACAATCGGAGTAGTTCCTGAGGAAAAATTCGAGGATATCTTTTTTGAGTCCAGAAATATGTGCAAGATGCAAAAACTGAAAAAGATTAAAAAATGTCAAAAATGTGAATGGCTTTTTCATTGCAGGGGCTGCAGAGCAGTTGCCTTCGGAGTCAGCCAGGATTTATATGCGAGTGATCCGCAGTGCTGGCTATGAGGATGCAGAAATGTATCCTCTTTTTTTTCTTATTTTTTAGGCTATATTTCAAAAGTTATCCACAGGTGCGTTACAGGCGAAAATGGCTAAACTTGGCTTGAATAAAGCACTTAAAAACCACGGGGAATGTAAAATGTCCGCAGGGGCTTTACAAATCCTAAATTCTGTGTATAATAAAGACAAAATCTAAACAGGAGGTGTACCTTGAAAACTGAATCAATTAGAAAGTTTCCGCACCTCCTTTTGGATAGGTGCAGAAAGTTTTGGAACTGGTGTAAGGCAGTTGGCTGGAAAAGATTCACGAAGTATGGTTTTTTTTACGCTCTCTATGTTGCAATAGTAGTCGGTTTTGATTGGCTGTATATGCCATGGTTGGCGATTAAATTCCGCTACTTCGCCATAGTCCCGCTGTATTTTTCACTTTTCATTGTTTCTTGGCTGGGGCTTCTTCTCTATCGGTCATTCAAAGAGGATATGCTGTTTATGGAAAAAATCAATGCCTGGTTAAACAATGAAGGTGATGGCGATACATTGTCGTCAAGAATTAAAGCAATGGTCAGGGGCAACCCTAAAAAAACTTTTGCTGCCATCTCAACCTGGTGGAGTCCGATTCACGGCTATCTCTATTTCAAGAAGGACAAGCAGGATAAGTTTTGGGAAACGTCCAAAAAATTTGCTGTCGGATCATTCTATTGCGCTCTTTTCTGGGGGGTGGTTATTGACATCCTGATTTTTCTCTGGGATATGTTCAGTGTTTGGGATATGGGAATATTTATCTTGGCCGCTCTGGCGGTTTTGAAGATGAAAAATAGAAATAAACAAAAAATATTATTGCAAATGGAGGGGCTACAGTGAAAAAGGTAATATTTCTTACAGGTGCAACAGGTTTTTTAGGTGGAGAGTTGCTCGTGTCGCTTTCTAAAGACGAAAGAATTGAAAAAGTATATTGTTTAGTGAGAGCCAGTGATAAAGAAAAGGCAATTAGCAGACTGAAAGAGGAGTTTAATCTTCACGCTGATAATTTTCCTAAAGATAAAATAATTCCCATAGTCGGCGATCTGCTGGACAATAACCTAACTGAAAGATTAATCGCCTTGCCTGAACTTGCAAGTGTTGACACGATTATCCATGCCGCTGCTGACACACACTTCACTGCTCAGAAGTATATGGAGCAGATAAATGTGGGTGGAGTGAAAAAGATTCTGCAGTGGGCAATGACTTTGAAAAACCTTAAGCTCTTCACGTATATTGGCACGGCAACCATATGCGGAAAGGAAAAAAGACATTGCGAAGTTTCAGAAAATGAGTCCCCTAACCCAGCGGTTGAACACATGGTCAAATATACTAAGACTAAAATGCTCGCCGAGATGGAAGTGCGCAAAACAATCCCTGCAGATAAGCTGTTGGTGGTGAGGCCTTCGTCCATAATGGGCGACAGCCGGAAACTTGAGCCAAGAGACTTCGCAATACTCTGGGCTCTCATTGCTGTAAATGAATTGCGGTTGATTCCGGCCAACCCGAATGCCAACATTGATATGCTTGGAGTTGACTATGTGGCTGAGGCGATCCATCGGTTGATCTTTGCTGAAAGGCGATACAATACTTATCATATTTCATCCGGATATAAATCAGCGACAAGTCTCTGTGAACTTTCTGAGACCGTAAAGAAATTGGATTGCTCAAAAAGACCCGACTTTCGTTTCATTGATTTTGACGAAATAGAAACAATGAAACAGTGGGCCAGATCCATATCGCGTAAAAAGCCAGTCGAGAATGTCAACGGCTGCAGCCAATATATAGAATATTGGCAGAAAAAACTTGGTTACAATGGTAACCTTCGTATAATCCTGAGTTGCCTTGAGGACTACCTGCGATTTGCAAATCAAGACATAGTCTTCGATAACAGCCGACTTTTAGCGGATACAGGTATGGGATTTCCGGTGCCAGCGCATGAATATGTGTCTAATGATTGGCCATACATGCAGGACATAGATGTTATGGCCTGGGCGCTAAATTCGTGAGTTCAATATAATCTCAAAAGGGGATGGATTTCCATCCCCTTTATTTATTTTTAAATATATTTTATAATGTAGGAGTAGCGTTATTTTACTTTAATTAATTTATTTTTCTGTAAGCATGTGTGATGTAAGCGCGTATAGCGGTTCCTACTTTTTATATTACTCCCACATCCCGTCCATAATTTTAATTTTAGCGCTAGGGTTTCTAGTGCTGTTTTCAGATGCAAAAAATAAAACAAACAGAATATATTTTTTTGTAGCATTTTCTATGGCTGTCTGGGTTTTAGCCGATCTGTTTACTTGGATATTTAGCAATCCTGAATATATAGTATTGGCGGAAAGACTTGCGACTCTGGGTATGTTTACGCCTGCATTAATAAGTCTCTTTATATATATATTTCCTGAAAATAAAAAGATTAATCTCAAAATAATTACAGCAGTTTTTGCCCCGCTTTTGCCGCTAGTTCCCCTTGTTCCAACCAAGCTCTACGTTAGCGGTATAGAGCCGCCACCAAGCTGTGAAACAATTACGGGTCCTTTATTTTTTTATATTATTCCTGTTTTGATTTATTATGTAGGTCTTAGTCTTTGGATAATAATAAAAAAATACAAAACCGTAGAGCATGATCAGAAGATTCAATTAAAAATTTTTATTTATGGGACAATACTGCTAACGCTACTGGCTATATTTACAAATATTATTCCAACTGTCTTTGGTGCCGGCGCTAGCGGGGACATGTTAACATTGCTAACGCCTGTGGGGGGGCTAGTTTTTACTGCATTTTGTGCTTATGCCGTTGTCAAATATAAAACATTCAACGCGAAAGTTGTTGCCGCACAAATGTTAACAGTAGTAATCTGGATTCTTATCGGATCTCAGTTTTTCTTTATACAAAATACGGTCAATTATTTTTTGACGGGCATAACGCTGTTACTTTCAATTGTCTTCGGTATATTTTTAATTAGATCCGTTAGAAATGAAGTTAAACGGAAAGAAGAATTACAGGGCATGTCGGATAAATTGTCGAATGCTAACGATCAGTTGCGGAAATTGGATAATGCGAAAAGCGAGTTTATTTCCATTGCTTCGCATCAGCTGCGCACGCCTCTCACCGCCATCAAAGGCTTCGTGTCCTTGCTTTTGGAAGGCTCATATGGAAAAGTTTCCCCCAAGCAGGAGGATGTGCTGAATAAAGTCTATTTGAGCAATGACCGGCTGGTGAATCTGGTGGAGGATTTGCTGAACATTTCCCGCATTGAATCCGGCCGGATGGAATTCAAATTTGAATTATGGCAAGTGGAGGATATCTGCCAGGAAGTTATGGATACTTTTGTCATCAAAGCCAAGGAGCACGGATTGAGCCTGGATTATAAAAAGCCGGCCGAACTTCTGCCCAAAATTATGGTTGACGGAGGCAAAGTCCGCGAAGTTATTTCCAATATGGTGGATAACGCGATCAAGTATACCCCCAAGGGGGGGGTGGTGCTTAAGGTTGAGAAAGTATTCGGCGACGCGCAGAGCATTGAAAGTCCGGAAGGAGCAATCAGAGTTACTGTTTCCGACACGGGCATCGGCATTCCAGAAACAGAATTGCCATATCTTTTCGCCAAGTTTTCCCGCGGGAAAGATATTAAGCGCCTGAACGCCGGCGGGACGGGACTGGGGCTTTATGTCGGGCGCAATATGATTGAAGCCAGCGGCGGCAAGATTTGGGCCGAATCAGAGGGGCAGGACAAAGGCTCGCGCTTCATCATCGAACTGCCGATCGGCGAAAACAAAGCCGAGGTGGAAAAACGGCTGGAGAAGTTTGTGGAGAAGATGTAGGAAATTATAATTTATGAATTTTGAAAAAGAAGATTTTGAAAAACATTGAATTAAAAATAATTTTGCCTGATTTTCAAAATGTTTTAGTTATTTTGAAAAAAATAAGAGCAAAATTCAGGGGCAATCTATTGCAGCTTGACACTTATTATAATTGTAAAAACGGCAGGTTGAAATTAAGAGAGATTAATGGAAAAAACTTTGAATTAATATTTTATAAGCGACCAGATAAAAAAAATTCAAAATTATCCGATTATCAAATAATTAAACTTAAAAAGAAACAGGCTAAAAATATTAAATTTGTTTTAAAGCGTTCGTTGGGGGAGAAAGTTTTAGTTAAAAAGAAAAGGAATCTATGGATATATAAAAACACAAGAATACATATGGATGTTGTTAAGAAACTGGGACATTTTTTAGAATTAGAAACCGTAATTCAAGGAAATAATTTTAAAAATGCTAGAAAAGAACATGCGAAAATAATCAATTTATTAAAAATTGACAGATTAAAAAAGATAAGCACTTCATACAGTGATTTATTATTAGCTAAATAGTATGGGAGCAAAAGAAAAACATTTTGTCGCATCCGGAATAATTATTAATGAGAACAAAGAAGTATTATTGATTAACCACAAAAAATTGGGAGTATGGCTTTATCCGGGCGGGCATATAAAAAAAGACGAAACTCCCGAGCAGGCACTTATCAGAGAAGTAAAAGAAGAGACTGGCTTAAATGTTGAAATATTGGGCGACAAGGATGAAAGCTTGGGTGATAAAAAGAACGATGTTTTTCCTCTGTGCAGCCCATATATTATTTTATGTGAAAAGATAAATGAGAAAAAAGATCATTATCACATCGATCTTATTTATTTTTGTAAAATTATAGGAAATAATAAAGGCATTTTGCAATATAACCCAAAAGAGGTTCAGGGCATTGGATTCTTTAGTAAAAATAATTTAAAAAATATCAATCTCTTTCCGAATTTTAGAAAGTTATTAGAAAAAGTTCTCGAATAAAAAAATCAGCAGGCCAGGACAAAGGCTCGCGCTTCATCATCGAACTCCCCATCGGCGAAAACAAAGCCGAAGTGGAAAAACGGCTGGAGAAGTTTATTGAGAAGATGTAATTCGCGGGAATTGCTCCGCTTGTTTTCTGGGCTTGGTTGTGGTAGTATCGAGCTATGAGTGAAGAAGAAATCAGAGAAAAAATTGAAGAAATAACGGATAAAATCATCCGTGAATACCAGCCGAAAAAAATAATCTTATTCGGTTCTTACGCATGGGGAACGCCAAGCAAAGATTCTGATATGGATTTGTTTATTGTGAAAGAAACGAAAAAAAATATTTTTGAAAGAAATCGAGAAGTGGGGAAGATTGTATTTGGCAGCCGGATAGCGATTGACGCGTTGGTCTATACGCCAGAACAGCTTAAGCGGCGAGAAGAAATAGGCGATCCATTTGTGAGAAAAATAATTGGTAATGGGAAAGTCGTTTATGAACAATGAGCAAAATAAAAAAGATCTTGTGATGGAGTGGATTTTGCGGGCGCAAGATGACGAGTTTAATATTTCCGGAATTTTGAAAGAACGCAATGGAACGCCGATGCATGTCTGCTTTATTTCCCAGCAAATGGCAGAAAAATATTTGAAAGCATTGCTCCTGTTTCATAGCGGAGATTATACGAAAATTCATAATCTGGCCGCGCTAGTCGCGCTGATTAGTTCGTATGACAAGTCAATTTCAGATGAATTGGTAGGCTCGGTGCTGATATTAGATCCATATTATATTGAGGCGCGCTATCCGGCTGACATTCCGGTGGAAAGTTTTACCTGGGAAATGGCCAAAGAGGCATATGAATCCGCGAAAAAAATTAAAACTTATGTTTTGTCTAAAATGGACAAATAATTTTTCCAAAACATTCGCGCGGGAAAACAAAGCCGAAGTCGAAAAACGGCTGGAGAAGTTTATTGAGAAGATGTAAAATATTCAAGATTATGCGATTTAATACTGAAGAAATTCCATACTTAAACGCAGAAGAAAATAATATTAATTTTGAAAAAAAGCGTTTTGAATTCTGGCTCGAAACAGTCCCTGCCGATATTCGGAGGCTTGAGTTTGATCTTTTTATTAGACAAAGAAAATTGTTTCATGCTGACATTTATCGCAATAGTAAGCGAGAGAAAAATGGCAGATTTACTCTTATTCCAAAATTCACAGAGGATGTTGATAGGAGTATGTGGGAAGCTTATAAAGAGAGTTTTTTAAGATATCCTGAAGGAATGAGTCGGCTTGAAAAAATTTTGGAGAAAGTGCGCCAGGATATTCCTGGAATTATAAAAGAGCATTCTAATGAAATTCAGGCTGAAAAAATACAATTAATAGCGCTTGGCGGATCTGGTTTTTATGGGCCAAGGCGAGCGGGAGAGTTTTTGTCAGACATTGATCTGAATTTTTTAATTAATGAGGAAACAAGCCAATTAAATTTCGAGCAATTACCTGATGCTAGTAGCTCTGATGAATTTCAATATCACATAAGGGCTACCGGTAAAGCAGATGAAGCAAGGGGAGAAAATTACGATATTCACTGGCTTTTATATCCGCATTTTCCAATAAAAAACGAGATATCCGATAAAGATCTTAAAATAATTATTCAAGAGTTGATAGAAGACACGAGAAAAAGAAGACAGGAGCTATTAAATAAAATCGATGTCCTTAATAATCTCCTAAAAGAAAAAGCAGAGTCTCTAATTATTGGATAATATTTTTAATGTTACAAGAGAAAAACAGTATAATTCAAGGGCTCAATGTTAGATATTATCAAAATGAAAAATTTAGCATAATTCAGCCTGTAATTTTTTTGCATGGATGGGGTTCGCGGGCCATGATTTTTGGAAAAATTTTTGAAAAATGCAGCAACATTTTAGCAGTTGACCTGCCCGGCTTTGGCGGTTCTGAAGCGCCAAGGTCCGCGTGGTCGTTGTCGGATTACGCTTTTTTTATTAACGAGTTTTTTGAAAAGATGGGCATAGAAAATCCAATTATTGCGGGACATTCCTTTGGAGGAAGTATTGGAATAAAATATTGCTCCAAATTCAGCAATGTTAAAAAATTAATACTTATGGGGAGTGCGGGAATCAGAGAGAAAACTGCGAAAAAATATCTTTTTTTTATGTTTTCAAAAATTCTCGTAATTTTATGGCGTTTGCCGATTATTAGGGCTTCAAAAGAATCGATAAGAAAATATTTTTATAAACTGATTGATTCCGAGGATTATTTAAATGCGGGAATGCTTGCAGATACCTACAAAAAAATCATAAACGAAGATTTGAAGGAGGATTTGAAAAAAATTCATACGCCCGCAGTGCTTATATGGGGAGAAAATGATCTTGATACTCCGATACAAAATGCAAAATTAATGCACAGCCTGCTTAAAAATTCCCAGTTATATATTATTCCAAATGCCGGACACTATGTTTTTTTGGACAACGAAGCGGAATTTGAACATATATTTTTAGCAAATATGAAATGATTTTAAAAAATCTTATTTACATCTTGCAAAGCGGGGGTTACTATCTGGGGAGATTTTTGAAATTTGTCTATACGCATCCAAAATGGTGGAAACTGGAACAGCGACAAAAAATAGTTTGGACTATTAAAGCTCGATTGATTTGGATTCTTAGTTGTATTATTTTTTGGTCTATTTTTTTCTTGTTTTTCATATTATTCAAAGAAAAAGGTCTAATTATAATTCCTTTTTTGCTTTTGCTTTTGCCCCTCTTAATTGGCGCTTCTTTTTTATTTCTAAAACCATTTGATTTTTTGGCTAAGCAACTAAAAATTAACACTGCTCGAAAAATTATCGCTGGCAGCAAGGCATGTGTCATAGGCATAACCGGAAGTTATGGAAAAACAAGCGCCAAGGAAATACTGTCCTCAATTCTTGAGCAGAAATTTTCGGTGATAAAAACTCCGGAAAATGTGAACACGGATATCGGAATTGCTAAGTTTATTTTAAAAAATAAAGCGGTTTTTAATAATAAGAGCATTTTTATTGTGGAGATGGGCGCATACCAAAGAGGGGAGATAATAAAAATCTGCAAGATGGTTCAGCCGTCATATTCTTTTTTGACAGGAATTAATGAAGCGCATTTGGAAAGGTTTGGAAGCCTGGAAAACATAATATATGGAAAATTTGAATTGCCTCAAAATACCAAAGAAATCTCATTTTTGAATTTTGACGACGATAATGTTAAAAATAATTATGGCAAGTTTAAAATAAATAAAATTGTTGGAATTTCAAAAGATGAAGCAAAAAACATTGGTTTAAAGGACGATTTTAAAGGGCTGCAATTTGAATGGCGGGAAGCAAAATTTGAAACAGTTCTTTTGGGTGAACATAATATTACGCTTATTTTATTATGCGCAAATCTTGCCAGCCATTTTTCAATGTCGCTGACGGAAATTAGCGAAGGCGTTAAAAAAATCAAGCCTATAGCGCATAGATTGGAATTGATTTATAATTTAAACACGGATGTTGTTGTTATAGACGATAGTTATAATGGTAATTTCGACGGTTTCGTCAGCGGCATAAATTTACTTAAACGAGCCAGGGGCAGAAAGGTGGTGCTTACTCCAGGCCTTGTGGAGCTGGGATCTAAAGCGCAAGATATTCATGAAAAAATAGGCGAATTATATGCCAAGAATGTTGATCTGGTTTTTCTTATAAAAAACAAATTGACTGATAATATAATTGAAGGTTTGAAAAAAAATAATTTTTCCAATTACAAGGTATATGAAAATACGCAAAAAGCGCACGATGATTTGAAAAACATACTCAAACCGGGGGACACGATAATTTTTCAAAATGATTTAACGGATAATTATTTTTGATGCACAATCAAAAAATACGCCATATGATTGAAAACAAAAAACAGCTGATTATTGGAGTCTTTTTTGGAAGTCGGAGTCCGGAACATGAAGTTTCAATTATAACCGGGCAGTTGGTGATCTCCGAACTTAAAAAGCTCGGCTACAATGTTCAGCCAATTTATATAGATAAAAATGGCCGATGGTTTTCAGATGAACGATTGGGATATTTGAAGTTTTTTACTGATTCAAATTTTGAAACGCAACTAAACAAACTAGATTCGCGCTTGATCGATCTTGACGCGAAAAATAATAAACTAGTTTTAAGAAATAAGAATTTATTTTCAAAAGAAATAAAAATTGATATTGCTTTTCCTGCTTTTCATGGGATGAATGGGGAAGACGGAACCATTCAGGGACTTTTTGACTTGTGCAACATCCCGTATATTGGATGCGAGGTTGCCTGTTCAGCTATTACCATAGATAAGATTATAACCAAGCAACTCTATAAAAGCGAAAATATAGCTACAACATCTTTTGTGCATTTTACCGCCGAAGAATGGTCTAAAAACAAAAATTCAATCACGGAGCGCGTAAGAAAAATTCAATGGCCGGTTTTTGTTAAACCAGCCAGACTTGGATCTTCCATTGGAATTGCCAAAGCTCATAATGATGAAGAGTTGGTTAACGCATGCGAGGTTGCTTTCCATTACGATAATAGAGTTATTATTGAAGAGAGCGTGGAAGATTTGACGGATATCACCTGCGCTGTTATAGGGAATAATGATCCAGCACCATCCTTGGTGCAAGAGTCAGTTTTTCGAGGAGAACATTTTAGCTATGAATCAAAATATCTTGAAGATGGTGGAATACAACTTGGAAATGCTCAAAAAAATATCATTATTCCCGCGAGATTAAGTGAGCAAAAGACAAGAGAGGTGCGGGATATGGCGGTTAAAATTTTCAAGCTTTTTAACTGCGCGGGAATCGCACGGATAGATTTTCTTTATGACAAAAAAAGTGATAAAGTTTATGCGAACGAAATCAATACTATGCCTGGAACGCTATATCATCACCTCTGGAAGGCCAGCGGTATGGAAATCGGCGTGGTTTTGGAAAAGCTTTTGGAATTGGCGCTACAGCGGTATCAGGAAAAGAATACAGTTACCCTTACATTCAAGTCGGACATACTTAGTCATGCAAATTCAATAAAGCTGCAAATAAAAAAAGAATTTTAAGGCTAATCTCATCGAACTGCCGATCGGCGAAAACAAAGCCGAGGTGGAAAAACGGCTGGAGAAGTTTATTGAGAAGATGTAGGATGCATGGAACATAGAGTATAAAGCAAAAGCTGGCGACGGCTTTTTTTGCAACCTTGCTTCGCAGGCTTGTTTATGTTAGTATTGGACCATGAGTGAAGAAGAAATCAGGGAAAAAATTGAAGAAATAACGGATAAAATCGTCCGTGAATATCAGCCGGAAAAGATAATCTTGTTCGGTTCTTATGCTTGGGGAACACCGAATAAGGATTCCGACCTTGATTTTTTTATCGTAAAAGAGGCCGAAAATACCAGGACAATAGCCAGAGAAATTGATCGTTCTGTTTTTCCTCGTTATGTCGCCATGGATTTTGTCGTTTATACGCCCGAAAAATTTCAAAAATGGAAATCTCTTGGAGATCCGTTTTTGACCAAAATTATTAATCAAGGAAAATTACTTTATGAAAGGACATAAAGAAGTTGTGGAGCTTTGGTTTCGAAAAGCGGACGAGGATGAATTGAATATTAAATCTATTTTGAAGCATAAGGATGGTACGCCGGCCGCTGCTTGTTTTCTTGCCCAGCAAATGGCGGAAAAATATTTGAAAGGCCTTTTGATTTTTGCAAAAAACGATTTATTAAAAATTCATGATCTGGTAAAACTCGCGGAAGTTCTTTCTGAATCCTTCCCTGATATAAGTGCAATCCATGACGAAGCAAGTATGCTAAGCGGTTTTTATATTGAAGCTCGTTATCCCGGTGATTTCCCGGAATTTTCCTGGGCGGAAGCGGAAGAAGCTTATGAGTCAGCGAAAATAATCAAAAAATTTGTATCGGGGAAAGCTGGATAGTATTTTCTGCCAAGTTTTTCCGCAGTAAGGATATATCGAACTGCCGATCGGCGAAAACAAAGCCGAAGTGGAAAAACGGCTGGAGAAGTTTATTGAGAAGATGTAATAAAATGAAGGACTGTATTTTTTGTAAAATCGTGCGCGGTGAATTGCCGGCGCATAAAATCTGGGAGGATAAAAAGCATCTGGCGTTTTTGTCTATTTTTCCCAACACCGAAGGTTTTTCGGTAGTAATTCCTAAAAAGCATTATTCTTCATACGCTTTTGACGCGAGCGAAAAAGTTTTAGCTGATCTCGCGAAAGCTTCCCAAAAAGTTGGAAAATTGCTGGACAAAAAACTAGGGGATGTGGGGCGAACGGGAATGATGCTTGAAGGCTACGGGGTGGATCATTTGCACGCCAAACTTTTTCCCATGCACGGCACCAAAGACAAAAAATGGAAACCGCGCGCGTCCAAGGTCAATAAATATTTTGAAAAATACGCAGGCTACATTTCCTCGCACGATTTCAAACGCGCGGACGACGGCAAGCTGGCGAAACTCGCGAAAAAAATAAAAAAATAGACCAGTATTACGCCGGGTCACCAGCCCGGTTTTTCATTTGGCAAAAAGACTTATTTATAATACACTAAGAGCATGAGGATAGTTACAAATAATGAAAAAATAACCCTAAAAGAACTGGGCGAAATGGCTCAAAAGATGTTTGGCAACCTGGTCAAGGGCGTGGTTGATGTCGAAAAAGAAATAATGGCAGTTGACGCCGATCTGCACGCAGATGAGGAAGCGCTTCTTTTGGAAAAAGGCTCTGAACAGAAGAATCTGTGGGGAGTTAATTTTTATCCGGAAATGAAGGACGATGATTTTGTCGAATTTGATTCCATGATTAATTTACGCCCTTCGCAGAATAATCGCAGCCGCGGAGTGGAAGATGCTTCCATCCGGGAAAAAATAATAAAAATAGCGGATAAATTAATTATAAAATGAATATTCAACATAAAAATTTAGCCGGTGGGCGCTGGAACGAACTTTCTTTTTTTGAGCAGATGGCTAATGTGGGCAGTGAAGTTGAACGCACGATCAACTGGAAGAAGAAAGGAAATGCCGAGTATAGCCAAATGGCGCTGGAAAGAGCGCTAGAACTGCTGGATTTTTCCAGAGCTGACAAAAAAAACAAAAAGCGTTTGCGAGAAGTCTCCCGAGTAAGAGAAGCTATTGTTGATCATTTTTTTGGAAGAAACGAATACGCATCTTCCGATGAATCCTGGCAGAAATATTTTTATGCTTTCAATTACGCAGCCAGAGCGTCGCGCTAAAAATTAAATTATTTTTATGAACCCCGTTAGAAATTCAAGTAAATTTCATGGCGGGATTAAAAAGACAATGAATATTTCTAACGGGGTGAAACAATCACAACTTTTCACCAAGACCCAAAAAGATGCGCCGAAGGATGAAGTGAGCGTGAACGCGCAACTTTTAATCCGAGCCGGCTTTATTAATAAAGAAATGGCAGGAGTTTATTCCTACTTGCCATTGGGTCTTCGGGTTTTAAACAAGGTAGCAGATATTATTCGGGAAGAAATAAACAAAATTGGCGGACAAGAAATGCTCCTGACTGTATTTCAAGGAAAAGAAACCTGGGAAAAAACAGGGCGTTGGGATGACAAAGCAGTGGACAACTGGTTTAAAACTTCGCTTAAAAATGGAACAGAGCTGGGACTCGGCTTTACTCATGAAGAGGCAATCGCGCAGATAATGAAAAATTATGTTTCTTCGTATAAGGATTTGCCAATCTACGCCTATCAAATACAAACTAAATTCAGAAACGAAATGCGTGCGAAATCCGGGTTGATACGCGGCCGGGAGTTTTTAATGAAAGACTTGTATTCTTTTCATATAAATCAGGAAGATCTTGACGAATATTATGAAAAGGCAAAAAAAACATACGGAAAAATTTTCAATCGGGTGGGATTAGGAGAAAAAACATATATAACAATAGCTTCCGGCGGTTCTTTTTCCAAGTATTCGCACGAATTTCAAACGATAGCCGAAGCTGGCGAAGATTTGATTCACATTTGTAATAAATGCGGCGTGGCTATTAATGAAGAAATTAAAGGCGAAACTGAAGCCTGTCCGGAATGCAAGGGGACTGATTTTCGCAAAGAAAAGGCGGTTGAAGTGGGAAATATTTTCAAGCTGGGGGAAAAATTCAGTGTGCCAGCTGGATTGGCTGTAGATAATAAAAATGGAGAAAAAACTCCGGTGGTCATGGGTTCCTATGGAATCGGGCCCGGAAGAGTAATGGGAACGATCGTGGAAGTTTTCCATGACGAAAAGGGGATAATATGGCCGGAAGCAGTCTCTCCGTTTCAGGTCCATTTAATTAGCCTGGGAAAAAATGAAGAAGCGGAAAAAATTTATCAGGATTTAGTTAAAAAAGGCATTGAAGTTTTATTTGACGACCGCGACGAAACAGCCGGCAAAAAATTCGCGGACAGCGACCTCATTGGCATTCCCTATCGCGTGGTCGTGAGCGAAAAATCCTTGCAGGCCGGCGGACCCGCCAGCAACGCTTCGCGTAGCGATGCGGGCTGGGTGGAAGTCAAAAAAAGAAACGAAAAAGAGGGAAAGATCGTTGAGATTTCAGAATTTTACAAAATACTGTAGATTTTCAAAAAGTGCCATCAAAATATTTTTTGAGGGCTTTTGTTTAGATAAAAATCATGAAAATTACCCTGTCAAAATACGCCGGGTTTTGCGACGGAGTGAAGCGGGCGTATGAAGCTATAATTTCAGCGGTGGAGGATCCTCGGGTGAAAAAACCCATCTATGTTTTGGGTTCTTTAGTGCATAACGCCGATGTGGTCAAAAGCCTTGAAGACTTGGGCGTGCAGAAAATGAAAATGGACCGAAATTTATTTAAGAATTTGCGCGCGTTGAAGGGCAAAATTGGCACGCTGGTGATTACCGCGCACGGCATGGGTCCGAGCATCTACGAATTTTGCAAACAGGAAAAAATAAATCTCATTGACACCACTTGCCCGCGGGTTATGAAAGTGCAGCGGTTGGCTAAAAATTTTTCTGAGAAACTCGGCAGACTGATTGTGGTTGGCGACAAGAATCATAAAGAAACAAAGGGCATTGTTGAGTGGTCGAAAAACACCGGCATAGTCGTGGAAAAACTAAGAGATATAAGAAAACTCCAGTTAAAATCATTCAAAAATGTCACGGTTTTGTTTCAGACTACGCAAAATCTGGATTTGGCGGAAGTCGTTAATTTTTTTATGCACAATTTTTGTCCGAATGCCAAAATCATGAACACCATCTGCCTGGCTACCTATCATCGCCAAAATGAAGTGAAGAAAATCGCGGAAATGAATGAGGCGGTGGTAGTCATCGGCTCTCCGGAATCAGCCAACTCCCGGCGCTTATGGGAAATTGCCAAAAAAATAAATTCACGCTCATATTTTGTGGAAAACTTCCGGCAAATTGAAAAAAAATGGCTCAAAAATATTGACCGGATCGGCATCGCCGCTGGAGCCTCAACCCCGCAATGGGTGATAAACGATGTGGTGTCTTACTTAAAAAATTATTAAGTTCAAGCTTTTGGAAATTGGGCGCGTGCTGTTGCCTTTTTATTTTTTTTGAACTATAATATAGCCATGAGGCCAATGTGTAATTAGCTGCGAAAATATGCCAAATATCATTATTGTCGAAGACGATCCGATGATTTCGGAGATATATCAGAAAAAATTTGTTGATAGCGGTTATCAGGTTTTTTTGGCGACTTCCGGAGAGCAGACCCTGACGATTGCCAAAAAAGACAAAATCGACCTGGTGCTTTTGGATTTGATTATGCCGAAAATGAACGGTTTTGAGGTGCTGGAAAATTTGCGTGGCGGAGGATATGACCCGAACATCAAGGTAATAGTTTTCAGCAATTTGAGTTCAAGCGAAGACCGGGAAAAAGCGGCTAAACTGGGGGCCAATGGTTTCATTGCTAAATCCGAATTTTCGCCAAGCGACCTGGTCAAGGAAGTGGGAAGGCTCCTGGGCCAATACCAGGAACAGGGAAAAAACGAAAGTCGCGCCGCCAATCAAGAGGCGGTTCCTTCAGCTTCAGCCAAAAAGATCCTGATGATTGAAGATGAAGATATTTTTATTGAAATGTTCGGGGAAAAATTGAAGCAGGAAGGTTATGCGGTTTCGTTTGCGAGAAACGGCGCCTGGGGCGTGAAAGACGCGCTGGTAGGCAAGTTTGATCTTTTCATTATCGATATGGTGATGCCGGCCATGAGTGGAGAAGAAATGATAGCCAAGCTCAAAATGGAAGACAGCACAAAAAATATTCCGATTATTGTTTTGTCGGCATCCGTCGAAGATGAAACAGCCAAGCGCGTCGAAGCGATGGGCACCAGCGCCTATTTTGTGAAAACTCAAGTCACGCCTAGCGACTTAGTAAAAAAGGTTGATGAATTGCTAAAGTAGAAATATTTATGGAACGAACTCTCATTGCTGATGCTCCCAACAGAATAGGCCAGAATGTGAAATTATCAGGCTGGGTAAATGTGCGCCGCGATCACGGCAAGCTGGTTTTTATTGATCTGCGCGACCGCAGCGGAACGGTGCAAATGGTGATTATTCCCGACAAAGAAGAAGCGGCCAAAATCGCCAAAGATATCCGCAGCGAGTATGTGATAGAAGTTGAGGGTTTGGTAAAACAGCGCCCCGGCGGAGCCAAAAATGAAAAACTCCCCACTGGCGGAGTGGAGATTGAGGTGGAAAAAATTACAATTTTAAATGAAGCAAAAACTCCGCCCTTTGAAATAAATGAGGACACAAAAGGTATTCATGAAGATATAAGGTTGAAATACAGATATCTTGATTTACGGAGCGAGCGGATGAAAAATAATATAATAATGAGAAGTAAAATTGTTAAATATATTCGTGATTTTTATGCTGAAAAAGGATTTATTGAAATTGAAACTCCTATTCTTACAAAAGGAACACCTGAAGGTGCGCGCGAGTATATTGTGCCATCGCGTTTGCATGGAGGAAAGTTTTATGTTCTTCCGCAATCTCCGCAGCAGTTTAAGCAATTATTGATGGTGGCCGGGTTTGAAAAATATTTTCAGATTACCAAATGTTTCAGAGATGAAGATCAGAGAGGCGATCGGCAGCCGGAATTTACCCAGCTGGATGTGGAAATGAGTTTTCCGGAAAGTAATATTATTCGGGAGCTTTTTGAAGAGTGTTTGGTTGGCATCGTAAAAGAATTTTTCCCGGAAAAGAAAATAACCCAAATTCCCTTTCCGGAAATTGAATATCAAGAGGCGATGGAAAAATATGGCAGCGACAAGCCGGATCTACGCGAAAACAAAGATGATCCCAATGAATTAGCGTTTTGTTGGATCCTTAACTTTCCCCTTTTTGAAAAAAATAAAGAGGGGCTTCTGACATCTTCCCATCATCCGTTCACAGCGCCTTTTGATGAGGATATTGAGTTATTGGAAAAGGCACCTGAAAAAGTGCGAGCCAAAGCCTATGACATTGCCTTAAATGGTTATGAAATCGGAGGCGGAAGCATAAGAATCCACAAAAAAGATTTACAGCATAAAATTTTTGAGATTTTGGGGCTGGACGAAGAAACTATTCAAACTCGTTTTGGCCATATTCTGGAAGCTTTTAAATATGGAACGCCGCCGCACGGGGGAATTGCTCCCGGGATAGATCGCCTGCTTATGATTTTAATGAACGAGCCCAACATTAGAGAAGTTATGGCTTTTCCAAAGACGGGAGAAGCGGAAGATTTAATGATGGGAGCGCCCAGTGAACTTACTAAAGAACAGCTTAGCGAAGTGAGCATCGCAATAACAAAAAAATAAGACAAAAATGGCACATGATGAAAAATTAGACGCCGGGCGGATACACCTCACCAGTTTCGTTTCCTTTTTGATGGGTTTTTCGCAGGCGGTTTTAGTATATGTAATATCATCTTATTTCCAGCTGGCGACCGGCACGGAAAATGTCGGGGTTTTTTATGCTGCCTCATATATTATTTTTTTGGCTGTACTTCTGAATCTCCACAAAGTAATGCGAGTTTTGGGCAAGGCCAATGTTTTTTATTTCGCGCTGCTGGCTAAAATTATCGCGATTGTTTTTTTGATTTTTTCCAATCCATCTTCTATTGGGATTTTGCTCCTGATGTTGTATATAATTTTAGGCCACATTGAATGGGTGGCGCTGGATGTGATTATTGAAAGTTTTTCCACTGATAGAATGTCGGGGCGCATTCGAGGATTGCATTTAACAATTCTCAACGCCGGATTTTTGTTCGGGCCTTTTGTTTCAACATATATCCTGGAAAAAATCGGCTTTCAGGGAATTTTTGTCTTTTCTCTTGTTTTCAACGCATTTGTTTTTATTTTTGCCCTCTTAAGTTTCCGCAATGTCAACCACCGCTTCGAGCAGAAATTGAAAATCATCGATGTTTTCAAAAAAGTTGTGGGCAGAAAAAATGTTTTGCGCATCTACTATATTTCATTTGTTTTGGAATTTTTTTACGCGCTGATGCTAATTTATACCCCGATTTACCTCCGCGACCTCGGATATTCCTGGGAAAATATCGGCATTATGTTTACGGTAATGCTTATTCCTTTTGTAATTTTGCAATATCCGGCCGGAATACTGGCGGACAAAAAAATCGGTGAAAAAGAAATGCTGATTTTCTCTCTTTTTATGATGGCGGTGGCGACGGGCGCGATTTATTTTGTCGGCGCGGGAACCGTGGCTATTTGGGCGGCGATTCTTTTCGCGACCAGGATTGGCGCGGCGCTCATTGAAATTTTGCGCGATTCTTATTTTTTCAAGCGAATTGACGGGCGGGATGTCGATCTGGTGGATTTTTTCCGGACCGCTCTGCCAGCGGCTTATATTTGCGCGGCAACCCTTTCTTCCTTTGTCCTCTTCCTTTTTCCGACCAAATATATTTTTATTCTGACGGCCATGGTTGTTCTGTCCGCCCTTTATCCCGCCTTCAAACTCAAGGACAGCCAATGCGAGGCGGAAATACAGAGTCTTCCTAGAACGGGGTTCTAGGAAAGATAGTTTGTTTACCCCGACACCAATTGACCAAATTATTTTTAGGGAAAACCAATAATTTTAGCTCTGTAAAAAGTTTGTTTCACTCAATTTTTCCCGAGGTCAATTGGTGTGGGGGCGAGTTTAAGCCTCTCAAAAAGCCAAGGGAATGTAGGAACGCCCAAAAAGAGGACGCTTTTTTGATGTTTTTTTGCATTTGAAAAGAAGATGCAAGTGTGCTATGATATTGGAGTAATAATTAAGTCAAAACAATGGCGATTTCCAAAAAAATTATCCAATATCTGGATGACAGTAAATATAAATACGAAATTGTGGAGCATAAAACCACTTATACCGCCTGGGATACGGCGCAGACGGAAAAGATTAAGCCGCAAGAAGTGGCGAAGGCATTGGTTATGAAAGTTGATGGCGATTATATTCTGGCGATGCTGCCGGCCAATCGGAATTTGGACAAACAAAAATTGCTGAAAACTATCAATGCCGGACGGAAAAAAATAGGCGCAAAGAATTATAAAAAAATTGATTTTGCCAAGGAGGCCTGGATGAAAAAAAATCTGCCTGGCAAAGTCGGCGCCACTCCGCCATTCGCCAAAATTATCAAAATTGATATTTTTATTGATTCACTGTTAGCTAAAAACAAAAAAATATATTTGGGGAGCGGAGAATATACAAATTCTATCAGAGTAAATACCAATCAATATTTAAAAATAGAAAATCCGGTCAAAGGAATTTTTAGCAAAAAGAAAAATTAGCATGTATCAATGCAAACTGGAAAAATTTGAGGGGCCGATGGATTTGCTTTTGTCGCTCATTGAGGAAGAAAAACTGGATATTACCGAAATCAGCCTGGCGCGCGTAGCCGGCCAATATCTGGAATACATTAAAAACAACGAAAAAATCCAGCTGGAAAATCTGGCGGATTTTTTAGGGGTGGCCTCGCGCCTCATCCTCATCAAATCGCGGGCGCTACTGCCGACACTGGAACTTTCCGGCGAAGAAGAAGAGGAAATCAAGGATTTGGAGCAGCAGCTTGCGGAATACAAAAAATTCAAAGAGGCCGCGCTCACGCTCGGAAAGATGTCGCAACTTGGGAAAATCTGTTATTCTAGGGAAGGCTTCAGCGGAGTGCGGGCGATTTTTTATCCGCCCGAAGGCATCGGAGTTTTTGATCTCAAAAAACATTTTTTAGCGGTGCTCGCGGAGATTCCGCTAATTGAAAAATTGAGCGAGGAAATCATAGGCGAGGTGGTGACGCTCGAAGAAAAAATAAATGATTTACAGAATATTCTGCGCGGAAGGATTGAAACTAGTTTTTCCGACATAACTTCTGAAGCTAAAGATAAAATTGAAGTCATAATTTCATTTTTAGCAATGCTGGAGATGATAAAGCAGCGGATAATCAATGTCGAACAGGGCAGCCTGTTTAAAGAAATAAAATTAAGCGTAAAAAGGGCTAACGCAAATTAATGGAACAGGAAAAGTTGAAATCTAAAATAGAAAGTATGCTTTTAATCAGCGGGGATCCGGTGAAAATTTCCCGCATTGCCAAAATCACCGGCGTCGCGAGGCCGGAGGTGGAAAATGCCATCATGGTTCTTTCCGGCGAATATTCTTCCGGTGGAAGGGGATTCGTTATAATTAAGAAGGAAGACGAGATCCAGCTGGCGACCAATCCGGAAAACGCGGAAATTATTTCCGATTTGATTAAGAGCGAAATTCAGGAAAATTTAAGCAAAGCATCACTGGAAGTCCTTTCCATCATTGCTTATCGCGGACCGGTTACGCGCGCCGAAGTAGAGGCCATCCGCGGAGTCAATTGCAGTTTTACTCTGCGGGCGCTTCTGATGCGCGGGCTTCTGGAGCGGATGGATAACCCCAAAGATAATCGAAGTTATATTTATAAAATTTCTTTTGACTTTTTGAAAAAAATGGGCATAAAGAGCGCTGATAAATTGCCGGATTTTGATAAGCTTTCAAAAGATAAAAGAATAGACAGCATAATTGGATAATTTTATTTAATGCTTAATATAATTTTAACCTTAATCCTCCTGCCTTTCATCCCTGTCTGGTCGTATGGGAACATTCCAATTGAAGTTGATGATATTTTTGCCAACTCCAGTAAAACTATTTGTCTGGTGAGCGCAGATTCTAATTGCAATGGCGGATCGCAGGTTTTGGGTGAGCAAAAACAAAATGAATCTGCGGCGGATTTAAATAAGATTGAAGGCGGCGGGTTCAATGGCTATAATCTTTTCCCAATTGATAAGGCATTGGCCTCCGGCTTTGTGCCGGTGAAAAACACCAGCGCGCCGGACATCCAACTGTGGGCGGATTCGTCAGTTGCCGTTGACGCGGAAAGCGGGACGCTGCTGCATTACAACAACGGGCGCCGGCATATGCAAATCGCGTCGCTGACTAAAATGATGACAGCCGTGCTGGTAATGGAAAAAATAAAAGATTTGGATGAGGAAGTTTTAATAACTAAGGACTCTTTGAACCGCGCCGGAACTATAGTAGGTTGTCCAACGAGCACTTTTTGCAACGGGGAAATTATGGTTGCCGGAGAAAAAATTCACGCCATTGATCTTTTGAAGGCTATGCTGATGAACAGCGCCAATGACGCGGCGGCGAGTTTGGCGGCGCATATTGCTGGCACGGAAAAAGAATTTGTAAAAATGATGAATGAAAAAGCCCAAGATCTCGGACTCAAGGATACGCATTTTTGTACGGCTTCAGGCCTCGAAATTGACGGACAGGAGGACCAATGCTATTCATCAGCTTATGATATCGCGCGCATCGCCGCCTATTCTTTGCAATACAAAAAAATTTGGGAGATTATGGAAATTCCGGAAGGGAAATTTTATTCAACCGACGGGAAATATGAGCATGATCTTAAAAATACCGATCTGCTTTTGGATAATGTGCCAAATTGCATCGGCGGAAAAACCGGATTTACTCCGCTCGCCGGAAAATCTTTGCTTTTGGGAGCGCTTGATCCGACGCGCAAGCATAAAGTCATCGCGGTGGTGCTCAATGACGAATACCGCTGGGACGATATGAAAGCGCTCGTGAGCTGGGTTTTTAGTAATTATAAATGGCAGTGAGTTTTTTAGAGCTGTCCCGCAGCCAATTCCAATAAAGTTTAAGTGTTGTGCTTGGCTTTAATTGCGAATTCGCCTGCGGCTAAGTTTAGATAAAAGATTAAATTTAAATAGCGAATTGGTGCGGGATGCTCATTTTTGTTCCTGCTCGCTTCGCTCGCAGACAAAAATGGCACATATAGCCAACATTGAAACAATTCCGACAGTGGTAAATATTTTAAAAATACTTTTTACCGCGCTCATTGCGTTTATGGCGGCTTTTTTGGCGACGCCGCTTCTCACCAATTTTTTATACAAAAATAAATTAGGCATAAAGATAAAAGAAAATTCAGTTGATGGAAAGCCGTTGCAATATGTGAATGTGCTCCACAAGGACAAAAGCGGAACGCCGACCATGGGCGGAATTTTAGTGTGGGCGACGGTTTTAATTTTAATTTTTGCCTCGCATTATCTTTTTCCGTTTATTGCCAAGTGGACGAATACTAATTTTATCGCCCGGCTGGATTTCTTAAGCCGCGCTCAAACCTGGTTGCCGCTCTTCGCGCTGGTGACGGCTGGAATTCTCGGGCTTTGCGACGACTGGATGAGTGTCCGGCGCGTTGGATCGAACAAGGGCGGCGGAATGCGTTTTGCCAAGCGTTTTGGCTGGCTGATTATTATTGCCATTCTTGGAGCCTGGTGGTTTTATTTCAAATTAGACTGGCACTCGATCCATGTTCCGGCCGTGGGTGCGTTTGATATTGGCTGGTGGTATATCCCGCTTTTTATCTTTGTCATTCTTTTTACCGCTATTTCTTCCAATGAAACTGACGGCCTGGATGGACTCAATGGCGGGATTATGCTCACCGCTTTTTCTTCTTTTGCCATCATCGCGTTCGCGCAGAATAAAATGGATCTGGCCGCTTTTTGCGCGGCTATTGCCGGGGCGCTCTTGGCATTTCTTTGGTTTAACATCTATCCTGCGCGGTTTTTTATGGGGGATACGGGCGCGATGTCGCTGGGGACGACTTTGGGCGTAGTCGCGCTGCTGACTAATTCCGTGCTGGTTCTATTTATAATTGTTTTTATTTATTTTCTGGAATCTGGCAGCGTGGCCATACAGTTATTTTCCAAGAAATTTTTGCATCGCAAAGTTTTTTTGGCCGCGCCGCTCCATCATCATTTCGAAGCTAAGGGCTGGCCGGAAACCAAGGTCACGATGCGCGCCTGGATTTTCACCTTTGTCACCGCTGGCATCGGCATCATAATCGGGATTTTGGGAATGGGGAAGTAAAAAATATAAAATATAAAAACTGCTTTCATGATAGAACATCCTTATAAACTGGAGTTTGTAAGGATGAGTGTAGAGATAAGTATTTAAATTAAGTAAATTTATGAGCTTAAAAAGAATTCAAGACGCGGATGTGGAAAATAAAAAAGTTTTGATGCGGGTGGATTTTAATGTGGCAGTAGGGGATGGAAAAGTTAAAGAAGCTTTCAAAATCGCGGCTTGCCAAGAATCAGTCAAATATTTATTGGAAAAAGGCGCGAAAGTGGCTTTAATTTCCCATTTAGGAAGACCTGATGGAAAGGTTAATCCAGAATTTTCACTTGGACAAATAAAAAATGATATCAAAAATATTTTAGGCATACAAATAAACTTTGTTGAGGATTGTGTTGGAGAAAAGGTTAGTGCGGGACTTGATAGTTTAGCACAAGACGAAGTGCTGCTTTTGGAAAATGTCAGATTTTATCCTGGCGAAGAGGTTAATGATGACGAATTCTCGAGGAACTTGGCTTCTGGCTTTGATATTTTTGTAAACGACGCTTTTAGTGTGAGCCATCGCGATCAAGCATCAGTCACGGGTGTGGCGAAAATTCTGCCGAGTTTTGCCGGCTTTTGGCTGCAAAAAGAAATTGAAAATTTGGATAAGGTGAAAATAAATCCGGAGCATCCGGCGGCGGCGATCATTGGCGGAGCGAAAATTGAAACAAAATTGCCGGTTATCAGCAAGCTTGCGGAAAACTATGACCATGTTTTGGTTGGCGGTATCATTGCCAACGAAGCACTGGATCAAAAGATTCAATTTTCTGATAAAGTTCTATTGCCAACTGATTTTGGCGGCGACCGGCTGGATATCGGGACAGAAACTATAGAAAAATATAAAGAAATTATATCCAGCGCCAAAACGATCGTCTGGAACGGTCCGATGGGCAAATTTGAAGAAAAACCTTATGACACAGGAACCAAGGAAATTCTAAAAGCCGTTATTTCCAGCGAAGCCTTTGTCTTGATGGGCGGGGGAGAGTCAGTGGAAATTTTGGAAGAACAGAACGCAATGGATAAAATATCTTTTGTTTCCACTGGCGGGGGAGCGATGCTGGAATACTTGAGCGGGAAGCCGCTTCCTGGCATAGAAGTGCTTAAATCGCAGATGTGATATAATATGATATAAGTCTAAAGCTTAAAGTATAAAGTCTAAAGTTATGTCAAAAATTACAAAAATCTACGCCAGGGAAATTTTGGATTCCCGCGGGAATCCGACGGTGGAAGTTGAGGTTGAATTGGAGTCTGGCGTGAAAGCAATTGCCGCGGTGCCGTCCGGGGCATCAACGGGGACATATGAAGTGCTGGAGTTGCGAGATGGCGACACTGGCCGCTATGAAGGGCTGGGAGTGCAAAAAGCGGTGGAAAATGTAAATACCAAAATAGCCGAAAAAATTATTGGCATGGAAGCTGAAGGCCAGGCGGCTATTGATAAAGCGATGATTAAACTGGACGGAACAGAAAACAAAACCAATTTAGGCGCCAATGCTATTTTGGGCGTTTCCTTGGTAGTTTGCCGCGCCGCTGCTGCGGAGCAAAATATTCCTCTTTATGCTTATATTGCCAAAAGCTACAAAATAAAAACTACAAATTATAAAATGCCAATTCCGATGTTTAATGTCCTAAACGGCGGAATGCACAGTGATTCAGGATTGAGCATTCAGGAATATAAAATAATCCCCAACGGCATAAAAATTTTCAAAGAACAATTGCGCGCGGGGAGCGAGATTTTTCACAAATTGAAAAAATTGCTGGCAACCGAAAATTATAGCACAGGGGTGGGAGATGAGGGCGGATTCGCGCCGAAATTAGAAAGCAACGCGCAAGCGCTGGAATTTATCAATAAGGCTATTGAGGAAGCGGGGTACAAAAAAGGCGTCGAAGTGAGTGTTGGCGTGGATGCGGCCGCCTCGTCTTTTTATGATGAAAAAGAAAATAAATATATTTTCAAACCGGAAAATGCCAATCTCACCCGCGAAATGCTAGTGAATATTTATAACGAATGGATCCAAAAATACAATGTAATTTCGGTGGAAGACGGGCTTAATGAAAATGACTGGGAAGGCTGGAGAACTATGAATGAAAAACTAGGCGATAAAAGTATGCTTATCGGTGATGATCTTTTGGCAACCAATGTTAAAAGATTGAAAAAAGCGATTGAAGAAAAAGCCTGCAACGCGGCGCTGATCAAAGTAAATCAGATTGGGACACTGACTGAAACAATTGACTGCATCAAATTGGCGCAGAAAAACAAAATGAAAACCGTAATTTCCCACCGCAGCGGAGAAACCACGGATGATTTCATTGCTGATTTAGCTGTGGGCGCCAACGCCGACTTCATCAAGTCCGGTTCGCTTTCGAGAGGGGAAAGGATTTGTAAATATAATCGGTTGTTGAGAATTGAAGAAGAAATAAATGCAAAATAAAATTCCAACAGTATTAGTAATCCTCGACGGTTACGGCATCGCTCCGCCGGGAAAAGGCAACGCGGTGACGCTGGCTAAAAAGCCGGCGCTGGATCGGCTGTTTGAAATTTATCCGTCGACAACATTATGCGCCACCGGAACTTGCGTGGGGCTCCCGGATCACAAGATGAGCGGATCGGAAGCCGGGCATATGAACATCGGCGCTGGGAGAATTGTCCCGCAGGACTCTAAATATATTTCTGACAGCATCAAGGACGGCAGTTTTTTTATGAATCCGGCGCTGATTGGCGCGACAGAGCATGTAAAAAAATACAAAAGCAGTTTGCATATTATGGGTCTAATGGGAAACTCTGATAGTCCGCACAGCGATCCGGAACATTTTCGCGCGGTTCTGAAACTGGCCAAAAAAAATAATATTCCGGAAGTTTTTTGCCATCTGTTCACCGACGGGCGCGACTCGTATCCCAAAAGCGCGCTGGAACATTTGAAATATTTTCGCCGAATTATGGCTGAAGAGGGGATCGGCAAAATCGCCACGCTTTCCGGCCGGTTTTACGCGATGGATCGCGCCAAAAATTGGAAAAGGCTCACGATAGCGTATGACGCGATGGTGTTTGGGCGCGGCGAAAAAGCCAATTCAGATGAAGAGGCGGTTGAGCAAGCCTATAAAAATAATCTCACTGACGAATATCTTTTGCCGACGGTAATTTTAGAGCAAGGCGAACCGCTTTCAAAAATTAAGCAGGACGACGGGATCATATTTTACAATTTCCGGTCCGACCGGGCCCGCCAATTCAGCAAGCTGTTCATTGCTATTGACGAAAAAAGTATTTTGAACGACGATATGCCGATAATCGACAAAATAAAAAATTTATATTTTGTGGCTCTCACTGAATTCGGGCCGGGTCTTAATGAACACACGGCTTTTCCCGGGCATACGATTTCCGCGACCCTGCCGATGGCGGCTGGCAAATTAAAACAACTCTATATCGCGGAATCCGAGAAATTCGCGCATGTCACATACTTTTTGAACGGCGGTTACGCGGATCCGGTGGATGGTGAAGACAGAATGATGATAAAATCTCCGGTTGTAGATTCATACGCCAAGAAGCCGGAAATGTCAGCTGCGGCGATTACGGAATATGTCGTTGAAAAAATAAAAAGCGGCGTTTATGATTTTATCGCCATAAATTATGCCAACGCGGATATGGTGGGACATACGGGAGATCTCGCGGCGACGATCAAGGCCGTGGAAACACTGGACCGGCAAATTGAAATTTTGCAAAAAATAGTTTTGGAGAAAGGCGGAAATTTGATTATCACAGCCGATCATGGCAACGCGGATGATATGGTGGATTTTGATTCTGACCAGCCCAACACCTACCACACCAAAAATCCGGTGCCGTTTCTTTTGGTCAGTGAAAAATTCAAGGATAAAAAATTGCGCGACAGCGGGGTTTTGGGCAATATCGCGCCGACTGTTTTGGATATTTTGGGCATTGAAAAGCCCAAAGCGATGAAGAGCGAGTCATTATTAAAATAATTTTTTATAAACATGAATAAAATAATTTGTATTGGTTCCTCGGGTAAAGATATTTTTTTTCCAACGGCGGAAGGCGTAATTTTGGACACGCCGGAAGATCTAAAATCACAGAAAAAAATTGCCTTTGAAATGGGCGCGAAATATCATATCGAAGACCGCTTTGAAACGCTGGGGGGTTGCGCTGTAAACCAGTCTGTCGGCCTTTTGCGTTTGGGCGTGCCAGCCGCATGCTATACGGTTTTAGGTTCCGATATGGTCGGCGAATGGATTGAAAAAGAAATAAAAAAAGAAGGCGTTAATATGGACTTGCTAATTAAAGAAGATTGTCCGAGCGGGCTGTCCGCTATAATTGTAGATCAAAAAAGCGGCGAAAGGATTATTTTTTCCAATCAGGAAGCCAATGAAAGAATGAAAGTGGTTGCGGAAAAAATGGAAGGAGCAGAATGGATTTCAGTCAGCGATTTAAGCGGAGACTGGCAAAACATTCTGGATGAAATTATGAAAGTCGCGCATGGGTCAGGCGCTAAAGTTGTTTTTAATCCGCGCGGAAAAAATATTCAGGACGATGCTGGCAAGGTTTTTGAAATTAGCCGGCAGTGCGACGTGTTTTTTATAAATAAAGACGAAGCAATTGAGATTCTTGCGGCGGGCAAATCGCAGCTTGACAATCAAGATGAAAAATATTTGATTCGGGAGATAAAAAATGGCGGAGCAAAAATCGTAGTGATGACAGACGGGACCAATGGTGCGTGGGCGACGGACGGCCAAAAAATAATTTTTGCGGAAGCGCAGGTGAAAAAGGCAGTGGATACGACTGGGGGCGGGGATGCTTTTTCTAGCGGATTTTTGGCGGCCTATGTTAAAGGCAAGAGCCTGGAAGAATGTTTGCAATGGGGAACCGCCAATGGCGGCAATTCGGTGAAGTTTTATGGTGGAGTGGAGGGATTGCTTCGCGAAAATGAGATTGAGGATAAGATTAAGGATATTGAAGTTAAAAATTTGTAGTTTTTTTGAAAAAAAGCCAGACATCGAGTGATGGCTGGCAAATACACGCAGGATACATTTAGAATTGAAAATTATTTCGTCAAAAATGCGTGCAGGAATTCTGCTGCACAAAGAAATATTCCTCCTGCGAAAGAACTATTAGAAGGACTGCCAAATGAAATCAATACTCCTGCTATAAAAATCAAAACACCCACTATCATATTCATAGAAACCTCCTTTTTTTATCTAAAATATCAATGTATTTTATGACCTCTCATTATACTCCAAAACAACCCAAAAGTCAAGCGCTTAGCTGTGTGGTAAGAAAAGTGCTTTAAATAAGGGAAAAATTGATATAAAAAAATTGAAGAAAATATTTAATGACAGAAATAAGGGAAAAATACAAAAACAAATATCGCATTAGATCGTCAAGATTAAAGGGATATGATTATTCGCAGAATGGAATATATTTCATTACAATCTGCACAAAAAACCGAGAAGAATATTTTGGCAAAATAGAAAATGGTATAATAATATTATCAGACATCGGAAAAATTGCGGAAAAATTTTGGCAAGAAATACCATCGTATTTTTCATTTGTTATTTTAGATGAATATATTGTTATGCCAAATCATGTGCATGGGATTGTGGAAATAAATGGTAATAATTCCGTAGAGACGCAATTTATTGCGTCTAAAAACCAACCGGGCGGAATTACGGGAAATAATAATCCATCATTAAATCCGTTTTCGTTATCAACGATTATTAAATGGTATAAAGGCAGATGCGCGTTTGAAATCAGAAAACAATTAAATTCCGTTACATTTGCCTGGCAATCACGATTTTATGATCATATAATCCGCAACGAAATATCATTGAACAAAATCCGCGAATACATTCGAATAAATCCGGAAATGTGGGAACACGATAGAAACAATAAAGACGATGTGTGGATATAAAACATAAAAAATAACAATATTGTAGAGACGCAATTTATTGCGTCTAAAAACCAATAAGACGCGATAAATCGCGTCTCTACATGCAATAATTAATATGCAAGATTTAAACAATTTATTCAATCCGAAATCCATCGCCATTGTCGGTGCTTCGGAAGAAGAGGGCAAAGTTGGCAATGTGGTGGCGAAAAATATTCTGACCCTTGGCTACAGGGGCAATACTTTCTTGGTGAATCCAAAACACGATACGCTTTTTGATCAGAAGTGCTATAAAAATCTAAATGAAGTGGATGGCCAGGTTGATTTGGCGATTATTATTATTCCAGCGAAATTTGTAAATGAAGTTGTAAAAGCTAGTGCAGATAAAATAAAAAATTACATAGTTATTTCGGCTGGGTTTGGTGAAATTAATGATGAAGGAAAAAAGCGCGAAGAAGAATTAAGACAAGTCGCTGAAAAAAATAATCTAAATATTCTTGGTCCGAATTGCCTGGGTTTTATTATTCCATCTCTCAAACTCAACGCTTCTTTTGCCGGCGGGCTGCCGGAAGCGGGCAATATTGCGTTCGTGACGCAGTCGGGGGCGCTGGCAGTCGCAATGATGGACGCGGCTAAAAATTATGATTTCAAATTTTCGCAAATTATTTCTATCGGCAATAAAATGCAAATTGATGAGGCGGGACTCTTGGAATACTTGGAAAAAGACGAAAAAACAAAAGTAATCGGATTGTATCTGGAGGGCATAAAAGACGGTCAGAAATTCGTTGAGATTGCGCGGAATTTATCCAAGCCGGTGGTGGTGCTCAAAGCCGGGAAAACTGAAAAAGCGCAAAAAGCGATTGTGTCGCACACTGGGGCTCTCGCCGGCAGCGCTGAAATTACCAATGCTGTTTTTAAAAATGCCAACATAATCCAGGCAGAAACACTGGAGGAATTTTTCAATTTGCTCCATCTGATTTCTTTTTGTGACGCGCCGTTTTCGCCGGAAGTCGCGGTGGTTACGAATGCCGGCGGAGCCGGCGTGCTCACGACTGACGCTTTTTTTGGCAAAATTCTCAAATTGAGCGAGTTTCCCGAAGAAGCTAAAAAGCATTTGCGCCAATTTCTGCCGGAAGAATCATCTGTCGAAAATCCGGTTGATCTTTTGGGCGACGCCAGAGAGGATCGTTATGAACAGGCGCTAGAAGTGATTAATTGGCAGAAAAATACTGGAGCGGTAATTTGCGTGCTTACCCCGCAAGATCAGACGCCAGTCGGGAGGATTGCCACCAGAATAATTGAATTTCAAAAGAAAACGAAAAAAGTTGTGGCGGCTTGTTTCATTGGCGGGGAGCGGGTGGAAATTCCGGTGACAAAGCTTAGATTCAATAATATTCCCTGTTTTTCTTTTCCGGGACAGGCTGTCTCCGCGCTGGACAAATATTATCAGTGGAATATTTCTCAAGTTGAGGCTTCGCCTCGACTAGGTTTGGCTGAAATAAATGTCGAGCGGAAAAATAGGGTTTTGGAAATTATTCAAAGAGTAAAATCGGAAAAACGCGGCGCATTATTATTCAGCGAGGCCAAAGAAGTGATGGAAATGTATGGTGTGAAAACAGCAAACTTCTGGACGGAAATTTCAGAAGATATTATATATCCGGTGGTAGTTAAAATTGACAGCGATAAAGTTTTACACAAAACCGATAAGCAAGGGCTGATACTTAACATAAAAAATCAGGAGGAGTTAAAAATTGCGATTGAAAAAATAAAAGCTAATTTTCCCGGGGAAAATATTATCATCCAGCCGATGCAACAAATACAAACGGAATTGATTGTCGGCGTGAAAATTGACGGTGCTTTCGGGTCGGTGGTAGTTTATGGTTTGGGCGGAATTTATACGGAAGTTTTTAAAATGGTGGATTTTTTGGTTTCTCCGTGCAGCCAAAAAGAAATAGAAAAATCCCTCAAAGAAAGCAAAATCAAGTTTCTTTTTGAAGCGACGCGCGGCCAAAAGCCGTATAATCTCGAGGAAATGGCGGGAATTTTATGGGGGGTTAGCTGTTTGGCCCGGGAAATAGCAGAAATTAAGGAACTCGATATAAATCCGCTTTTGGTGTATAATGACGGCAAGGAGGCAGTGGCGGTGGATGTTAAAATTATCATGTAATAATTGACTGTATCCCGCACCAAATTCCAATAAAGTTTTAAGTTAAAGTAAAAATTTTACTGCGAATTCGCCTGCGGCTAAGTTTAGGTAAAAATTAAGAATTAAAACAGCGAATTGGTGCAGGATGCTCATTTTTATAGCTTCTCGCTATCGCTCAAGACAAAAATGGCAAAATTAAAAATCCTAATCGTTGATGATGATGAATCGACGCGGACAGTATATGCCGAGGTTTTCAAAAAGCACGATTTTGAAGTGGAGGAAGCCGTGGATGGCGTGGATGGGCTCGACAAAGCGACAAAAAATATTCCGGATGTGATTTTCACTGGAATTATTATGCTGCGTATGGATGGTTTCGCGCTCATTGAGGCGCTTAAAAAAAATGTGGCTACAAGCCGGGTTCCGGTGGTTATTTCTTCCCATATGGGGCGCGAAGAAGATAGGAGCCGGGCCAAGGAGATGGGCGCCAAAGATTTTATCACCCGCGATCTTGTTACGCCCAATCAGGCAGTGGAAAGAGTGCTGGCGATTTTTACATCCGAAGAATACAAATTGAAATTTTCTCCTGATGAACTGGACGCCTTGAAACTCGCCAAGGATATGAGCTTCAGGGAAAATTTTCAGTGTCCGAATTGCGGCGGCCAGCTGGTTTTAGCAGTAAAAATGAAGAACGCCCAAACAAAAGAATATTCCGCGAAATTCATTTGTCCGCAGTGCAATCAGGCGCAAAACTAGAAATTCATAATTTGAAAATATCTAGCGGGGTTTCAAGCCTCGCTTTCGTTTGAAAAAATGCCAAACTGGAAATTAAAGGGAAAAAAAGAAATAAAAGACGCTGAATTGGTGAAAAAATATCATCCAGTGGTTTTGCATCTGCTATGTAATCGCGGTATTGAAAAAAAAGAGGACATCGAAAAATATTTTAAAGCCGACTATGAAACCGATGTTCTCAACCCATTTCTTTTTGCTGATATGGAAAAGGCAATGGCCAGAATCGCGGAGGCCAAAGAAAAAAAAGAGAAAATTGCCATTTATGGCGACTATGACGCGGACGGAGTGACGGCCACCGCTTTGCTTTTTGAAACGCTGGAAAAATTGGGTTTTGAAAACATCGTGGTTTATATTCCCGACCGCCAGCTGGAAGGCTATGGGATGAATATGGAGGCCGTTGAATTTTTGCACCAGGAAAAAGTCAATTTAATAATCACGGTCGATTGCGGAATTACCAGCCAGGAAGAAATCGAAAAAGCCGCGAAGTTAAAAATGGATGTTATTATTACGGATCACCACCATGTTCCGCAGGAACTTCCTAAAGCGCTCGCGATCATAAATGCTAATGTAAAAGGCTGCCAATATCCGGAAAAGAATTTAGCCGGCGTGGGCGTGGCTTTCAAATTGGCGCAGGCATTGTATCAAAAAATGAAACCGCAAGATGCTGAACAGCTCAAATGGTCGCTGGATCTGGTAGCGATTGGAACAGTGGCGGATTGCGTTCCGCTTTTGGGAGAAAATCGGGTGCTGGCGAAATATGGGCTCATTGTGCTTTCCAAGACCAAGAGAAAAGGGCTGCTGGAAATGTTCAAGGTTGGCCGAATTTCTATTTCAGAAGATGATTTGCCGGACACGCATAAAATTTCTTTTCAGGTGGCGCCCCGGATCAACGCGGCCGGGCGGATGGATCACGCCAGTTTTTCCTATAAACTGATGATTGAAAAAGATTCCATCAAAGCGCGCGATATGGCACTGGAAGTGGAAAACAAAAACCAGAGCCGGCAAAAAATTACGGGCGAAATTACCCGTGAAGCGCGCGCCATTGCCGAAAATATGTTCAAAGAAAAGAAATTTATTTTCGCTGAAAATGAACACTGGCCGGTGGGGCTTCTGGGGCTGGTAGCTGGAAAAATTTCGGATGAGTTTAATAAGCCTACGCTGATTTTACAAAAACAGGATAAGGAATTTGTGGGGTCGCTGCGCAGCATCCCGCAGATAAATATTATTGAAACGCTGGAAAAATGTTCCGAGCTTCTGATAAAATTCGGCGGGCATTCACAGGCGGCCGGCGTGCGGGTGGCGCATAATAAAATTGAAAAATTTTATGCCAAATTCGGGCAGCTTATTGAGGAAAAGCTGAAAAACAAAGACATAACGCCGCAGATTGAAATTGATATGGAAATCAGCGCGGACGATTTAAATTGGGATCTCGTCGGCCAGATCAAAAAAATGGAACCGTTTGGCGAGGGCAATGAGGAGCCGGTATTTCTGGCCAGAAATATGCTGGTGGAAAGTCTACGGATTGTGGGCAATGGCAGCAAACATTTAAAATTAACTTTGCGTTCTAGAGATAATAGCCCCAAGATTTTTGACGCCATTGGGTTTGGTTTTGGCGATAAATATCCGGATTTAAAAAACGGCGACAAAGTAGATATAGTTTTTAATTTGCAGGAAGACGAGTGGAATGGAAACAAAAAAATCCAGCTGAAATTAGTTGATTTGAAGATGTCTGAAAATATGTTAAAATAATGCCATATGGCTGAAAAAATAATAATGTATACCGATGGCGGATCGAGAAATAATCCCGGGCCGGCGGCAGTTGGCGTTTGGATCGAAACGCTTGACAAAAAATACGGCGAGTATATCGGCGAGAAAACTAACAACGAAGCCGAATATGAAGCGCTGATTTTTGGACTTAAAAAACTCAAAGCGCTTTTGGGAAAAAATAAAACACGCGGTTACGAAGTAGTTTGCTATTTGGATAGCGAATTAGTGGTTAAACAGTTAGGCCACGAATATAAACTGACAGAAGAACATATTCAAAAACTGTTTATCCAAATATGGAATCTGATGCTGGATTTTGGCAAAGTGGCATTTCATCACATTCCGCGCGAGAAAAATAAAATCGCGGATAGTTTGGTAAATGAAGCGCTTGACGCGCAAGAAAGGCAACATAAACTTTTATAATGTTTTTTATGATCAAAAACAAAAAGCGGATAATTTGGGCAATAATTATTATAGCGGTGATCGCCGGCGGTTATTTTCTTTTGCGTCCCAAGGCGCCGGTAACCGTTTATACGACCGCGGATGTGGCGCGGGGCAATTTAGCGCAGACTGTTTCTGAAACAGGAACTATAAAAACCGTCAACCAGACGGATCTGTCTTTTAAAATCAGCGGACGAGTAATTAAGCTTTTGGCTGACGTGGGCGATACAATCAAAACCGGCCAGCTTCTGGCGCAGTTGGATTTAGGCACGCTCGGTTCACAATTCAAACAAGCTGGGTATGATTTGAAATATCAAAAGGAAGTGCTGGCCAGCATGAAGGAAAAAGACGACACATACAATGACGAGGACAAAGACGCGCAGCGAGCCAAAATAAAATCTTCCGAAGAAGGTATCGCAGCGGTTCAGGTGCAAATTCGCGATACCCAAATGTATTCTCCAATTGACGGGGTGATTCTCAAGAGAAATGTCGATCCTTTTGAAACCACCGTGGCCAACAGCCCAACCCCGGTTTTCACGGTTGGCGATCCGCAAGACTTATATATTGAAACATTTGTTCCAGAATCTGACATTACTAAGATTAAAATCGGGCAGGACGCTTTAGTTACATTTGACGCGCTGACAATCCAGGATATTTTTCCCGCCAAGGTGACGGAAATCGATCCGTCCTCAACGGTTATCCAGGATGTGGTTGATTATCGCATCAAATTAAAATTGGATAATTTGGACGACCGCATCAAGTCTGGCATGAGCGCCAACATAGACATCCATACTGCTGAAGCCGAAAATGTTTTGATGATTCCAGTCCGTGCCGTGCAAACTGAAGGTTCGCAACAATTCGTGCAAATCTTGAATGCTGATGGAAAGTCAACAACTAAAATCAAGGTCCAAACTGGTCTCTCTGGCGATGAAGGCATGGTGGAAATTGAATCTGGCTTGAAAGAAGGGCAGAAGGTGGTGACGTTTGTGCAAACACAATAAAAAAGAAAGGGATGAGGCAATCATCCCTTTCACAGATTAAAAGAAGTTCACTTAATATGGCACTTTGGCCAGTCTTGCAGCAAGATTCTTGCAACTCTCTTTTTCACAGCACCTGACTAGTGAGTTTTTGTAAACTGCTTCAAGCGTTGAATTTGATCCACATCCAGAGATACAGTCATCTTTCTGCCATGATGACTTCTCTCTAAATATTACCTTTATTTCCTTCTTAGGTTTTGCCACTCTTATTCACCTCCTCTGGCTTATTTAAGCCATTTGAATTTTAATAGATTTTCAAGGTAATATACAATTATACTCCTTTTTTACTCTTATGTCAAATCCCTTAATCCAGGTCCAAAATTTGTGCAAAACATATGACAACGAGGGCGTGGCGACGCAGGCGGTTTGCGGCGTTAGTTTTGCTATTGAAAAGGGGGAATTCGTTTCAATTATGGGACCCTCTGGTTCCGGGAAATCGACGCTGATGCAGCTTTTGGGATTTTTGGATCGGCCGACAGAAGGGGAATATATTTTTGAAGGACGGGATACGGCCAAATTTTCCGAAGATGAATTGGCCGATCTCCGCAACCAAAAAATCGGTTTTGTTTTTCAGACTTTCAATCTGCTTCCGCGGACTAGTGTTTTTGAAAATGTGGAACTGCCTCTGCTTTACGATTCACCCCCACACCAATCTTCAAAAAAAGAATCAGGTGCGTCAGGAAAGAATATTTGGCAATATTTTTTAGATTGGTGTGGGGGCAAGAAAAATTCAATCAAGGAAAGCAATGCCGAAAAAGTGAATAAAGCGCTCAAGGCGGTTTCGATGGATCACCGCGCCAATTATCTTTCCAATCAATTGTCCGGCGGAGAAAAACAAAGAGTGGCCATTGCCCGCGCGCTAGTCTTGGACCCGGAAGTGATTTTTGCCGATGAGCCGACTGGTAATCTCGATTCGAAAACCGGAACGCAAATCATGAAAATTTTCCAGGAGCTGAATAATGAAGGCCATACCATAATTTTGGTCACGCATGAAATGATCACGGCCGAGCATGCTAAAAGAATAATTCTCATGCGGGATGGAAATATCGTCAAAGACTATCCGGTGGAAAATAGGAGGGTGGCTAAAGACGGAGAGATATTAAAATAAGCTTATGTTTAACGAAGGTAAACATTTAACTTCAATAAAGAGGGAACCCGGAGAGGATGAGGCTGATCTGGAAAAAAACGCAAAAGAGTCTTTTGAGCGAGCGGAGCAAGTAAAAAAGAGGATTCACGATGTTCTTAATCTTTTTGTTGTGGAAGATGATTCTCCGGAAAAATCCGAAGAATATATTGAAAGGGAGCTCGATTCCCTTTTTAATATTTCCAAGAAAATTTTAAAGCAGGAAGGAGAAATTCATACACCTCCGGAAAAAATGATGAAAACCGCTGAAAAGGTTTTATTTTTCCGCTTAAGAGAGATTGAAAAAAACGAAAAAGATGGTATGCTCAAGCAAAAAGCAAGAATTGCTCTGCTTGGCGATGAAAAATTTATAAAAGAGGAGAGGATAGATATCAAAGAATATAAAGCTGAGGATTTGGTTGATTATTCCGCATCTTGGAGTAAAGATAGAACGCCTCTTTCAAAGAAAGAAGTTGAATATTTAATTTCAAGAGGATTAGAGGAAAGTCTTTCCAACTGTAAATTTTATGGAGATGATAGCATACTTAAGAAACTAGATTATGTGCCTGAATCTTTAATGAAAATGATTGTTGAAAAATATAACCATAATGAAATTGAAATTATTTTACAAGCAGCATTTAAAAAGCAAGGAAAATTTTCAAGTGAAATTTTTGACATTATGATTAGGCGAGGGTTTGAATTAGTGGCTCTTAAAAACTATAAAGCTTTTGAAAATCCCAATGTCCTTAAGGCCATAGAATTATATATGCCGGATTATCCTTTTAAGGCTCTTGAGCTTATTCAGGTAGCAAGAGATCAGGGTTTTATAAATAAAGAAATCGCAGGTTTTATTTTAAATAACCATTACCTAGAGGGATATAGTGCCCATAATATAAGCAATTACATGATTGTTTTGGATTTTCTTTCCGAAATGGATAATTCTTATAAAAAAGCCATCGAATTGCTGGAGAAAATTCCTAATGTTTATATGAAATTGTCTGAAGAGGATGAAAATTACGGACTGAATATAATTAAAGATCTTATCAGTTCGGGAAATCTAGGCTTATTGTATGAAAATATTGACTGGGTAAAAAAACTTTTGCATCAGGATTATAATTGGGTGGCGGAACAGATTGAAAAAAATGACCAGGAGAAAATGTTGTTGGTTTTTGATTTTTTGAAACCAGAACAACAGAACAGATATATAGGAAAATTATTAAAATTGAACAAAATTGATTTAATCATGAAATTAATGGATTCTAGTTTTTCTCACCTGCGCGACTTGAATCGGGATATTTATAATCAATTAATATTAATAGTTAATGAAGAAAAATTAAAATTAAGTGCTTTTAGTAATTTGCCAACGGAAACATTTTCGCGAAAAATTGAGCTAATGAAGGATTCTTCATTAGCAAATTATGATAAGTGGATTTCTGAAAATATTAAATATTTCTCTTTTCCAAAAAAATTGCATGTTTTCATTGATTCCGGAATAACAGGTATTAAATTTGCTGATTTATTTGAAAGAAATTTTAATTCCGATGAAATAGAAAAGTTACAATATTTTTTAATTGAATATGCTGACTTTATTGAAAAAGCTGGATTTTCAAAAGAAAAAGCGAGGCAGTTTTTTAAGGATGCTATTTTGGTCAGTTCAGAAGATGTGGTAAATTATATCAATAAATTTAAAAAATTATTCACTGAAGTTAAAGATTTTAGTAGCGGGTTTCAGGAGTTTTATATAGATAGCTTTATTAAAAAAGAAAATAATCCGGAAGAAAAAAAGATTTTGATCGAAAAATTAAAATCTATAGTTTTAGATATAGCCGAAAACAGGCCAATATTAGAAGAAGATAAAAAATTATATGAGTTAGCTTGTCGAGAAGTTTATCCCCAGAGAAATTACAATACTTACGCGCACATAGATAAATATAAAGATAGGATGGAAGATTTGTATCAATATAAATTTTCCAGAGATGGCTATAAAATTTTAGTTGACGGCGTTTCTGAAATTAAAATTAAAGAGGGCGAAATAATTAATCCTGCGATTTTAAAAAAATATACTGACCACATACAAAAAATATCCGGTCTTGCCAGCGTTAACGCCCTTGAAAATTTTTTCCGCGAAAAATTTCAGGGCAAAGAAGATATTCCGGAAACTATCGAAGGCAAATTATTGGAATATATTAAGGACAAGTCTGATGATGAAATTACCGATATTATATTTGCCTACCAATTGCGCGATGAATACGAAAACTTTATAGGCGGAACACGAGATAGAGCCGGTGAAAGTTCTTCAGAAATAGAAAAGGAATATATTATGCTTACCGAACTGGCAGAACGTTTTGGCGATCGCCTCAAAGATACAATCAAGGAAATAACTGATAAGGCGCTGTCCGGTCCAGACAAAATATTTTTTGTCGGCACTGGAGAAAAAGTAATTTCAGAAGAAGGGTTGAAAGAATTATCGACAAAAATATCAAGTGACTTAGCTAAACTGCCGGCGGATAAGTTGAATGATAAGATAGTTCAAAAGAAAATAACTTCGGTTTTGAAAGCGCGTTTTCAAAAAATTCCAGAACTAAAAAATGAGGCAGAGAACATCGCCTCCCGTTTTAGTGCTAGATTATTGGCGAATCTTGAAAATGATTTGTTATATCAGGTAGCTGAAGCTCTTAAAAATAAATCAGTATCTGGATCTATAAGTGCTAACAATATGGAAAGCATGAGAAGTAGATGTTTTCAAGAAATTCAAGGAGAGTTGGAAAAGTATGAAGAAGTTCTTGAGGTTGACCAACAAAAAAAGGAACTCGGCGAACAGAAAAAAAGTAATAAAATGAGAGAACTCAGGGGTTATTTCAGCAAAAACAAAGAAAATGCTCATGCGCGCATGGTGGCGGATGTCTGTCTTGCAGATGATCCGGAAATGCTTGAAAATAAAAAATATTTTGAGTTTGTGTTGTTTGATGAGGAGCGGAACAAAAATGTCGGTACTGTTATGTTGTTGGCAATGCCAGAGCCGGATGGTAAAAAATATTTGCTTTATTGTCCCAACCCCGCAGTGGAAATGTTAGCAAAAGTTTCTGCTAAAAAGCTGTATGAAAAAATTACCAAATGCGTCATTGATTTTGCAAAAAACAATGAATTTGATGGAATTTTATTCAAAGCATCACTAGGGCATTCAACTAACCGCGCGGGAAAATTTTATGAGGCGCTATCTTCCTCCAGATTAAAGGATAATAACGGCAAATCAGAAGAAATTAATCTTTCAGAAGCTCATAAACTTGGCAGTAGCTATCTTTATAAGGAGCAGTTGTCTTTTGTCTGGAAAAAATAATTTATTTATAAGAGTTAAAGTTTTTATCAAATGCTTTTAGCCAATCCGATAAAAATATCATACAAAAACTTGATGGCGGCCAAGTGGCGCTCTTTTTTGACTGTGCTGGGAATTATTATCGGCGTGGCGTCGGTGATTATTGTTATGGCCATCGGCGCCAGCGCCCAACAGTTGATCTTGGATCAGGTGGCGGGCGTCGGTTCCAATCTGGTGGGAATTCTCCCGGGCGGGTCGGAAGAAAAGGGTCCGCCAGCTACCGTTTTCGGAACAATCATCACTACGCTAAAATATAAAGACCTAAAATCAATCGGAAGTAAAGCCAATGCTCCGGATATTACAAATGTTTCCGGCTATGTAACTGGTTCGGCAATAGCCAAACATCAGGACAACAGTTTTGCCGTGACATTCCAGGGCGTGAGTTCTGATTTGATCAATGTGGAAAATATCAAGGTGGGAGAGGGCAGATTTTTTATGCCTGAAGAAGAAACAAATCTGGCGCGGGTGGTGGTGTTGGGCGCGGACCGCATCAAGGATTTTTTCCCTAATGAGGATCCAATCGGCAAAGCGCTTTCCATTAAAGATTTGAATTTTACGGTGATCGGAGTTTTGGAGAAAAAAGGATCGTCCGGCTTTTCCAATACTGATGAGACTATGTACATACCGCTTTTTACGGCGCAAAAATTGATCTTGGGCATTGATTATCTTAATTTTATCCGCGCCAAGGTTAATAATCCCCAAAATCTGGATCGAACAGTCGCGGATATTAAAACCACTCTGCGGCATAACCATAGTATTAAAGATCCGTCTGACGACGACTTTTCAGTGCGCACGACGGCGCAGGCGCTAACCACACTGACTAGCATCACAGATATTTTAAAATATTTTCTGACCTCTATCGCGGCCATTTCGCTTTTGGTCGGCGGAGTGGGGATTATGAATATTATGCTCATCGCGGTCAATCAGCGCATCCGTGAAATTGGACTGCGAAAAGCCGTGGGGGCTCGAAACGCAAATATTGTTTCGCAATTTTTGATTGAGTCGGTTTTCATCACATTTGCTGGCGGAGTTCTGGGGATATTGTTTGGAATTTTGGTTTCTTATCTGGCGGCAGTCATTATCAACCGGCTGGGCTACACCTGGCAGTTTTTGATTACTGGCGATTCAATTGTTATTGCCACGGCAGTGACGATTTTGATCGGTTTGATTTTTGGCATGTATCCTGCCCGCAAGGCTTCGCGCGTAAGTCCAATGGAAGCCCTTAGATATGAGTGAAGATAAAATAATAAAATGAAAACAATTATATTGCCTAGCGATGCAGGCGGGCCGGCGCGCAAAGCGGCGCGGGTAAGTCCGATGGAAGCGTTAAGATATGAATAATTATTTATTTCCACTTTCTTTTGGCAGCAAAAGAAAGTGGAGAAAGAAAACTGTCGAGCAGGCGAAATATCCTAACAAATTCCGCGCTTGCGAGCTAAAATTTTTGGTTGCCCCGAGGCGGACCTAAAATTTTTTAAACGCTCTCTCGCTTGAATTTGAATAGAATATTTCACATGCTCGATTAATCGGATTGGATTTTGAAAATAAAAAAACAGCGCATCCCGGAATATCCACAAAATTTAATGGAATTTTCCAGGACACGCCATGGCATCGAGTTATTTAATATCTCTAATGCTGATTCTGCTAGCGAGGAAATATCTTTTTCCATCAGGCGAAGTCAGTTCGGTGAATGAGATTTCGTATTTTTTATCCGGATGTGCAAGAGCGTATAGTAATAGTGGAGCCCCGATCTTATCATGGCCGACATAGATCTCGCTGATTTTATTGCCATTGCAGTAAAAAAAGTCCATACCGGGAAGCCTTTCTCCGAACTCGATCTTATATCCATTAAAATCACGCACATCGATGTTTTTGAGATCTGTAATTGTGCTGAATAGCTGGATATTTTTTACCGTCATTGTTATCTCGCCGGTTGTATTCTTGCAGCTCAACTCGTTTTTGGAGCATCCAGATACAAAAATACATAAAACCAGTAAATAAAAAACAAGATATTTTTTCATTTTTACCTCCAAGGAACTAAAATTTGAAATCAACAGATTTCAAGATATACTAGCATAAATATTAAACCAAGTCAAATGTTTCACGAACTCATTCTCTCAATCAAATTAGCTCTCAAAAATCTCCGTTCTAATGTTGGTCGGACGATTTTGACGCTGTTTGGAATCGTAATTGGGATTACCTCGGTAATTGTCATTATGTCCAGCGGCCAAGGGGTCAAAAGTTTTATTCTCGATCTGATCGGGACTTTTGGCAATGATGTGATTCAAGTTGAAGTCAAAGTTCCGGCGACTGGTAAGACTTCCTCGCAAAATGCCATCGGCCAGGCGATGGGTATCCAGATTACGACCCTGAAACAAGAAGACGCGGATGCAATCGCGAAACTGCCTAATGTGGAAGCTTTGTACACGGCTAATTATACGCAGGAAATTGTCACTTACCAAAGCGTGAAAAAGCGCGCTTTACTTTTTGGCACCAGTGCCGACGTCTTGCAAACGGATCCCGGCGTCAAAGTGGCGGAAGGAAATTTTTTCACGGAGGCTGAAGATCGCAGTCTGGCCCAAGTGGCGGTTATCGGACCTGACATCAAGCAAACTTTTTTTGGGGACGGCGGAGCGGTTGGAAAAGAGATAAAAATCAGCAATAAAAATTACAAAGTTGTCGGCGTCCTGGAAAAACGCGGGACATTCGGCGTCATGAATTATGATGAGTTGATTTATCTGCCAGTCAGAACGCTCGGGAAAAAAATTCTGGGCATCGATTATTTGCGCAATGTTATCATAAAAGTTAGCGATGTTAATCTCTTAGACGTGACCGGGGCGGACATTACGGATACCATGCGCCGCCAGCATAATATTACTGATCCAGACAAGGATGATTTTTCCGTGACTTCTATGAAGGAAGTGCAGGATATTATCGGCACGGTTTTTAACACGATTAATATTTTGCTTTTGGCGCTGACTTCGATTTCGCTGATTGTTGGGGGAGTGGGGATTATGAATGTGATGTATGTGGCGGTCGTCGAGCGGACTTTTGAAATCGGTTTGCGCAAAGCGGTGGGAGCCAAGGCTAAAGATATTTTAAAGCAATTTTTATGGGAGGCGATTTTCGTGACTTTTGCCGGAGGGATTGTCGGGATTATTTTGGGATATTTATGTTTATCTTTATTGGCTTTGATTTTCGCCAGATTAGGATTTGGCTTAAACCTTTCAGTCACCTTGCAATCGGTTCTTATCGCCACCGGTTTTTCCGTGGCAGTGGGAATAATTTTTGGCTATTATCCTGCCCGTAGTGCTTCGCGTCTTTCACCTATGGAAGCCCTTAGGAAAGAATAAGAAATCGTGTTTTAAACATGCAAGCAGAAATTTTTCGCACAGCGATGCAGGCGGGCCGGCGCGCAAAGCATCCAGGCTTACTCCTATGGAAGCACTACGCAAAGAATAGTCTTATTTTTTAGTTATACCAAATTTCAACGGTCGTTGAAAAGTGGAACAATAGAAAATATAAAATAAAAAAAAGCCCGCAAGATTTTTCTTCTTGAACGGGCATGACGGATGAATGCATCACTTCTTTAGATGAACGCCTTGAGCTCCTCCCTCTGTTCCTTCGTTAGATGGAGTTTGTCTGAATACTGTCTGTTTACAAGCACATTCAGATCGCATTCTCCATCAGAAGTGATGGCAACCCTAATACTTGTCACTCCGTCCTCGCACGAAATTAACAGCTGCTCATCTTTAATGGCCATGGCTACTACCTCCTCGTTAAGTTTATTTTTTAAACAGCCATCCCTTTTCCGATCTTTTATTATACACCCAAATGAATATTCTGTCAAGTTGCTGGCAAAACGAGAAAGTGGTAAAATTCAAATATGAACGAGCCAACAAAAGATGATAATTTAAAACTTCTGGCGCCGATTGCGGAACATATTCCGGAAGACACAAAGGGCAAGGTGGATTTTTTTATTGAGATCGCGCTGATTTTTGTTTTGGGAATTCTCATCGGCATCGCGGTGAAAACCGAAGCGGTGAAAAGAATTACTATGGGCTATAATGACTACCAGATCAAAATTGAAGCAGACCGCTATAGCATCAGCCAATTGGAAAAAGATTTAATCAAGAAGCAAAGTTCAGCAATAGAAAGTCAGCCGGCTGTTCCGGAAAATTCCAGCAGTGAAAGTGCTAACCAATAAAAATATTTTATTAATTTAACCATTCATTAATTTAAACATATGGCTGAAGACAAAAAAATAGAAAACGCAGAAGTTAAGGATACGAACAGCAAAAAAATAAAAAATCTCATTTCAGCGGTGATAATTTTGTCCGGGCTTTTCGTGGGCAGCCTTTTTGTGGATGTGGCGCAGCTGGTGAAGGGCAATGGTTTTTCCGAAAAGAACCTGCAAAAAGGTGAGCTTTTTGAAGCGGGCGGAAAAACCTGGGTGGCTTTTGACGAGCCGATTGTCAATGTAAAAGTTGTGTCTGACGAAACTTGCGAAAAATGCGATCCGTCGGAAGCTTTGGTGTGGCTCCGCCGGATGGTGCCGACTATCAGCGCGCAAAAAGTTGATTATGCTTCCACCGAAGGCAACGCGCTTAAGGAACAGTTTGCCATCAAGACATTGCCTGCTTTCATCTTTTCAGATTCAATAGCCCGCACAAACTTTTATGGACAGGCGCAAATTTTATTCGATAAAAAAGATAATTTATTTTCCCTGAAAACCCAGGAACTAGGATTGACGCCTGGCAAGTATCTTGATTTGCCGGAATTGAAAGAGGACGACGCGGTTTTAGGCAAGAGCGACGCTAAAGTAAAAGTCTATTTATTTTCCGATTTTCAATGCCCATATTGCAAAATGTTTTGGAAAACAGTGCGCGATACAATGAAACAATATCCTGAACAGGTATTAGTGTATAAACATTTGCCGCTTTCATTCCACGCTCAAGCTGAAAATGCGGCGCTTTCTAGTGCGTGCGCCCAGGAGCAAGACAAGTTTTGGGAATATGCCGACAAGCTTTATGCTGCCCAATCAGAGTGGAGCAACTCGACCGGAACGCAAAAGTTCAAAGATTATGCCAAGGATCTGAAGCTGAATGCGGCGCAATTCGGCAAATGCCTGGATGATAAAAAGTATGAGGAAAAGATTGAATCTGATAAAAATGAGGCCAATAACTTCGGAATTTCGGGGACACCGGCAGTCTTTATAAACAGCCAGTTTAAAAACGGCGTCGTGAGCGCCGATGACCTAAAGGCGGCGATAGAGGAGGAGTTGAAGAAATAGTAAAAAACAAACAGGCGGGTTGATTACCCGCCTGTTTTGTTTTGTGGTATAATATAGAAATGAACCCCGTTAGAATTTTGTTTAAATTAAGGAGAGCGGTGTTCGACTAACTTATCTTATATTTTTGTTATTGCGCTGTGTAAATAATGAGAATTTCTAACAGGGTGAAGTATCACAAAGATATGATTGAGATTATTTTTTATGGCCGGGGCGGACAGGGCGCCAAAGCGGCAGCGGAGATTATAGCCCAGGCGGCCGTGAGCGAAGGAAAATTCGTCCAGGCTTTTCCCAATTACGGGCCGGAACGGAGCGGCGCGCCGACCAAGGCCTATGTGCGGATTTCGCCTTCCGAGATCAGGACGCACGAGCCGATAATCGATCCTGATATTGTTGTCGTTTTGGATGAAACCCTTTTAGATTCGCAAATCGTTACGGATAATCTGGATAAAAATGAATTTTTAATCATAAATTCCACAAAGACAGCTGAGGAAATCAGAGAAAAATTATCCAAGCGGGGCGAAAGCTTTGAGGGCAAAATTTATCCGATTGATGCCAATGGAATCTCTGTGGAAATTATCGGCCAGCCGCGGCCTAATACGGTAATTTTGGGAAAACTGATTAAAGTTTCCGAAATTGCCAAGCTGGAGTCGGTAATCGAAGAGTTTAAAAAAATATTTACAGCCAAAATCGGGGAAGAGATGACGGAAAAAAATATAAAAGCCATTGAAAAAGCATACGATACGGTATAAAAGTTTAGAATAATTTAATGGAGAATACAATTAAACACGACATAAAGAAGGCGCCGCAGACCGGTTCCTGGAAATATATGAAGCCGGAAGTGGACGAAAAAAAGTGCATCGGCTGCGGCACATGTGTTAAGTTCTGTCCGGAAGCGTGTATTGAGCTGGATAAAAATAAAAAAGCCGAAGTTGACGATAATTGGTGCAAGGGTTGCGGCGTGTGTGCCGAAGTTTGTCCGGCGAAAGCGATAATCATGAAAAAAATATGATAAACAATAACAAAAAACGAAAAGCCCTTACCGGCGGCGCGGCGGCGGCCGAGGCCTTGCGGCAAATTAATCCGGATGTCATGCCGGTTTATCCGATTACTCCGCAAACGCCGATTATCGCGGCTTTTGCCAAAATGCAGGCTAAAAGGCTGGTGGATACGGAAATTATCACAGTCGAGTCCGAACATAGCGCGATGAGCGCCTGTATCGGTTCTGAAGCGGCTGGAGCGCGCACAGTGACGGCTACGAGCTCACAAGGACTGGCGTTGATGAATGAAATGCTCTATATCGCCAGTGGAATGCAACTGCCAATTTTAATGTTGGTTTCGGCTCGGGCGCTTTCAGCTCCGCTCAACATCCATGGCGACCACAGCGATGTGATGGGCGCGCGCGATACCGGCTGGGTGCAGATTTTTTGCGAGAACGGGCAGGAAGTTTATGACAATACTATTATCGGGCTTAAAACGGCGGAGGCCTCAAAAGTGCCGGTGATGGTGATTATGGACGGTTTCATTACTTCCCACAGCGTGGAAAATCTGGAAACTTTGCCAGACGAAACAGTAAAAAAATATGCCGGAGAATATACGCCGGAAAACAGTCTTTTAGATATTGACAATCCGGTTACTTACGGAGTGCTGGCGCTGCAAAACTCATATTTTGAATTTAAAGTCGATCAGGAAAAAAGAATGCAAAGCGCGCTCGCGAATTACAAAACAGCGGTGGACGAATACGCGAAAATTTCCGGAAGATCATACGATACAGTTGAAAAATATTTTACTGATGACGCGGAGCAAATTTTTGTGGTGGCCGGGTCGGCCGCCGGAACAGCGAAAGATGTGGTGGACAAAATGAGAAAGGAAGGGAAAAAAGTCGGACTTTTGAAAATAAAATTATTCCGTCCGTTTCCGCGTGCAGAAATTAAAGAAGTTTTGAAAAACGCGAAAGCCATCGCGGTCCTTGACCGCGCGATGTCCGGCGGCACTTATCCGCCGATTTATTCGGATATGGCTACTTCTTTATATGATGCTACAGGTTGCCTGCCTACCGGTCAGGCAGGCGGGCTACAGGTTGCAGGATACATTTACGGCTTAGGCGGCAAGGATATTTTTCAAAAAGATATTGAGAGCGTATTTAATGATTTAATTTCCGGTAATATTTCTAGTGAAATTAAATATATTGGAATAAAAGATGAATAAAAAATTAACTCAAAAATTAGCCTCTGGACATTCAACTTGCGCCGGCTGCGGAATTCCCGTAATTGTGCGCACAGTTCTGGATGCAATCAAGGAACCTGTTGTGGTGGTCAATGCCACTGGGTGTCTGGAAGTGACGACGACCGTCTATCCTTTCACGGCCTGGAAAATTCCCTATATCCACAGCGCTTTTGAAAATGCCGGAGCAACGACATCCGGAGTTGAAACCGCGCAAAGAGTTCTTCTGAAAAAAGGAAAAATAAAAAAACCGGCCAAGATAGTTGCCTTTGGCGGCGACGGGGGAACATATGACATTGGGTTGCAAGCACTGTCAGGAGCGCTGGAGCGCGGGCATGATTTTCTGTATGTTTGTTATGACAATGAGGGGTATATGAACACTGGCGGGCAGAGATCAAGCGCTTCTCCCTATGGCGCCGAAACACAGACGACGCCGTCGTCCAAAGAAGATATTGGCAATGAAATTGAAAGAAAAGATATTATGCGGATTGCGGCAGCGCACGGCGTGAAATATCTGGCGCAAGCTAACGCGGCTTATCCGGGAGATTTGGCGAAAAAAGTGAAAAAAGCCATGGAAATCGGCGGACCGGCGTTTATTCTGGTTCTTCAGCCGTGCACCAATGAGTGGAAATATCCTTCGTCAATGTATGTACATTATGGAAAACTGGCCGTAGAAACTAATTTTTGGCCGCTGTATGAAATTGAAAATGGGAATTATGTAATTAATTACCCCGTAAAATCCGCGGCGGATCACGGGGCAAGCTTACCTAAAGAAAGAAAACCGATTGAAGAATTTTTGAAAGGGCAGGGGAGATTCAAACATCTTTTCCGGCCGGAAAATAAGGCGGTGATTGAAAAAATCCAAAAAACAGTGGATGAAAAATGGGATGAACTTGTAAAATTAGCCGGCTGAGTTAGAATAATAAACCAAGGCCATCTTAGCTCAGTTGGTAGAGCGGCGCATTCGTAACGCGCAGGCCGCCGGTTCAATCCCGGCAGATGGCTCAAGCTGTGGTTGTCGGCTTGCCCCGTAGCGAAACGAAGTTTCTGCTACTGGGGTTCGATCCCGACCGTGGGCTCATAGGAAAAAGTAATAATAAAAGTATGAAAAAAATTATAGCTATCGTGATTGTTATTATAATGATTATTTCACTAACTTTTATTTTTGCAGAAAATATCGGTATTAAAAGATGTTCTCAGACAGGAGGATATTTCGAATGTTATTGGATTTGGGACATTCCGAAATATGGACCTTCAAATTTAAATTAATTACTAAAAAATAAATGGACAAAAAAATAAAAATAGGAATTGCGATTGGAATAATTTTGCTTGGAGCTATTGTAATCGGAGGAGTTTATTGGCAGAAAAATAAAAATGATTATCACTCAGTAATTGTGCATATAAAGGTGGACTTACAGAAAGATCCAGACGCGATAACTAAAAATGTTGATGAAATATTAAGAGGAATGGATAATGCTGACTATAAAAATTTAAAGCGGTTCACATATACTCCTTATTTCGCAATAGCTGTTAATGAAAAGGGTCTTAAGTATTTAAAAAATCATCCACTTATTACTGGTATCGAAGAGGATAAACCGGTTTCCCCGAATTCTATAAGTGCTCCTAACTAAGAAAAAATCTATGAAAACCTATATTTGTGAAATTTGCGGAGACGCCTATATAGGCGAAGAAAAGCCGAAAAATTGCCCGTTTTGCGGGGCGCGGGAAAATTATATCAAACTTGGCAGTGAAGCCAATCCCATCGTCAACCAGAAAATTGAATTAAGCGAACAAGCCGTAAAAAATCTCAGAGCCACTTATGATCTGGAAGTCAAAGCCTCCGCGCTATATGTCTGCATGGCTGGCAAAGCCAAGACTTATGAAATTAAAGCGATGTATAAAAGGCTGGCTAAAATTGAGTTGGAACACGCGGTGATTGCGACAAAACTGTTGGGAATTGACCGCCCAGTGGTGGGAACGGAAACTTGCAGCGATGAGGATGTTGAAAATTTTCAAAAAACTATTTTACTTGAAGAAAACGCGACGAATTTATACAAAAAATTCGCGCAGGAAGCGGCCGAGCAAAATATCCGAATATTATTTACGGCTTTATCGCAGGCAGAAGAGGATCACATTAAATTGATTAAAAATTATTTATAAATGACAATTTGGATTTACACAATATTATCCGTAATCATTGTCAGCCTGATTTCACTCATTGGGGTTTTCACTTTTGCCATTTCTGCGGAAAAGCTGAAAAAGGTTCTGATATATCTGGTAAGTTTCGCGGCGGGAACACTTTTGGGCGACGCCTTTATCCATCTGATTCCGGAAGCTTTTTCTGAAATAGAAAATACGGTTTTTTTATCGTTGAGTATTTTGGCCGGAATTCTGGCTTTTTTTGTGATGGAAAAATTTTTGCATTGGCGCCATTGCCATGAAGTGGCTTGTGAGGATCATCCACACCCATTTTCCTGTGTTCTCCTGGTTGGGGATGTCCTGCATAATTTTATTGACGGGCTTATAATCGCGGCGAGCTATTTAGTGAGTATTCCAGTCGGCATTGCGACAACCCTGGCGGTAATTTTCCACGAAATTCCGCAGGAGATCGGAGACTTCGGCTCGCTTCTTTACGCGGGATTCAAAAAAACCAAAGCTCTATTTTTTAACTTTTTGACGGCCCTTACCGCGGTTTTAGGAGCGATTATTGTTTTAGCTTTGAATATTAGCGACGGATCAATCACAAAATTTCTGGTTCCTTTCGCGGCCGGCGGATTCATTTATATCGCCTCATCCGACCTGATTCCGGAATTACATAAAGACACGGATCCAAAAAAATCATTCTGGCAACTAGTCGCTTTTGTTTTAGGCATAGGACTAATGCTATTATTAATAACACTTGAATAATATGGCGAGTCTAAATAAAAATTCTACATTAGGGGATCTCCAGAAATTTATAGAAATTGTTTATGGAGAATCAAATGATCGCAATTACAGCTCCTGGGACATGCTTTCGCAAGTGCAAAGGTTTATTATGCGTGGATTAAAAGGAATAAGAAAAAAAAATCCGCAAAAAATTGAATCCAATTTAATGATTGCAATGAGCTGGTTCGTGTCACTAATGAGCCAGATGCATATTGATATGGAAGAAGAGGTCTGGAAAAGATTTCCGGGGGTTTGTTCTTATTGCGGATCATGCCCATGTAAATGTGCTCAGGAAAAAAATAGAAGAGCAAAAAAAGCAAAGATTGCAAAAACGGCAAAAAGATTAAAAATTTCAGATATCCAAAAATTGTTTGAAAAAATTTATCCGCTAGAAAAGAGAACGCTCAGTGATGCCGGCATACATTTAGCCGAAGAAATGGGAGAGTTGTCGGAGGCCTATATGATTTTTAGAGGTAGTCACAAGGAAGATGACTTTTCAAAAATTAAAATCGAATCAGCCGATCTGCTGTCCTGCTTAATGGCGGTTTTCAATTCACTGGGGATTAGTTTTGCGGATAAAATATCCGTTGTGTTTTCAAAAAATTGTCATATTTGCAAGAAAGCCCCTTGTGAGTGCGGTTTCGACTTTGTAGCCAATTTCAAGTCATAATTATGAAAGAACTTACGGAAAAATTGCACAGCCTAAAAGATAAACACGCTCTTTTGAGCGACTATCTTTGACTTGGCTCAAAAGAAAATTAGGATAGATGACTTGGAAAAAAAATCTAACACTCAGGGGTTTTGGGATAATTCGCAAAAGGCTTCTAAGATTATGCAGGAGTTGGAAGAATTGCGCGGCATAATAAAAATGTTGAGCGATCTGGAAACCGAGCTGGATGAAATCAAAGAATTATCAGGAATTATTTCCGAGGACGAAACCGGATCAGAAAAAGAAGAGGCAGATTTGCAAGCGAAACTTTCTGAAATTGAAGAAAAAATAAATCAACTGGAATTTAAAACTCTTTTGGGCGGAGAATACGACTGCAACGACGCGATTCTGGACATCCATAGCGGAGCCGGCGGGGTGGACGCGCAGGATTGGGCGGAAATGCTTTTGCGCATGTATCTCAAATTTTGCGAAAAAAATAAATTCAAGGCTAAAATTATTTCAGAAACGCGCGGCCAGGAAGCCGGCATTAAAAGCGCGGCAGTTGAAATTAGCGGAGCTTACGCTTATGGAAATTTAAAAAGCGAGGGCGGGGTGCACCGGCTGGTGCGGCTCTCGCCGTACAACTCTGATAATTTGCGCCAGACTTCGTTCGCGCTGGTGGAGGTAATGCCGTTAATTGAAGATATTAAAGAAGTTGTAATCAGCCCAGCGGATATCCGCGTGGATGTCTATCGGTCATCGGGCGCTGGCGGGCAAAGCGTGAATACTACTGACAGCGCGGTGCGCATCACGCATGTCCCAACGGGCACTGTGGCAACCTGCCAGAATGAACGGAGCCAACTGCAAAACAAAGAACAGGCGATGAAAATTCTCAAAGCCAAATTGCACCAAAAATATCTGGAAGAAAAAGAGAAGGAAAAGGCCGGACTCCGCGGCGAGTCGGTTTCGGCCGAGTGGGGGAGCCAGATCCGTTCTTATGTTTTGCATCCCTATAAATTAGTGAAAGACCACCGGACCAAGCGCGAAACAGCCAATACCGAAGCCGTTTTAGAAGGCAATCTGGATGAATTTATCGAGGCCTATTTGCGCTTTGCTCAAATTAAAAAATAAGTTATAATATAGACATATGGCGACCAAGATAAATAAAGAGGAGGAATATAAAAAAGAAAGCGGAGTGATTATTGAGTTTGACAATGTTTCCAAAATATTTAAGGATGATTCTTTGGCGCTGGAGGGCGCCTGCTTTAAAATCAACGCGGGCGACTTTGTTTCTTTCGTCGGGCCCAGCGGAGCCGGCAAATCAACAATTTTAAAACTAATTTCTTCCGAAGAAGCGCCGACTTCCGGCACGATCTTTTTTGACAGTAATCCGCTGGATAAAATAAAAAGAAACAAAATTCCTTTACATCGCCGGAATATCGGGACGGTTTTTCAGGATTTTAAATTGCTTAATAAAAAAACTGTTTTTGAAAATGTGGCTTATGCGTTGGAGGTCTGCGGAGCTCCGGCTTCGGAAATTAAAGAAAATGTTCCGCAGATTTTGGATATTGTGGGGCTGGGCGAAAAAATGCACAAATTTCCCAAACAATTAAGCGGCGGCGAACAGCAAAAAGTGGCGCTGGCGCGGGCGCTCATCCACAAGCCGATTATAATTTTAGCCGATGAGCCGACGGGAAACCTGGATTCCGCTTCTTCGGTGGAAATTGTCGAACTGCTGCTCAAGATAAATGAACTGGGAACCACTGTGCTTTTAGCGAGCCATGACAAGGAAATTGTCAATAAGGCTTCCCGGCGCGTAATTTTTCTTGACAAGGGGAAAATTGTCGGGGATCTGGCGAAAAGCAAATATAAAATGTAATTTTTCAACAAACACAAAAAATGTTTTTAACCATCAAAAGGACATTCAAAGAAGCGCTTATTAATTTTTTCAGAAACGGCTGGTTGAGTTTGGCGACGGTGAGCATCCTTATTCTCTCGCTGTATGTAGTCAGCGTTATTTATGTAGTGACGCTCACGGTGGACAGCGTTCTGAAAAATGTCCAGGAAAAAGTCAATATCAGCATTTACTTCAAGCCGGATGTAACAGAGGCAAAAATTACGGAAATGGAAAAGTATCTCAAAAATTATATGGCGGTAAAATCCGCGGACTATGTTTCCAAGGAGCAGGCGCTGGAAGACTTCAAAAGGAACAATGCCGATGAGCCGGTGATTATGCAGTCGCTCCAGGAAATCGGCGAGAATCCCTTGCAGGCTTCGCTGGTTGTAAAAGCCAACAACGCTGATCAATATCAGAATGTCGTTGATTATATAGATAAATCCGATTTTAAAGAAGATATCGGGCGGATAAATTACGGGAAAAATAAAGAGATTATTGAAAAACTTAACAACATCATCGCGACTATCCGCAAAGTCGGAATCACGCTGGGACTGATTTTTGCCGGCATTGCCATTCTGGTTATTTTCAACACCATCCGGATTACTATTTATACCCATCGCCATGAAATTGAAATTATGCGCCTGGTGGGAGCGTCCAATTCCTATATCCGCTGGCCGTTTGCTTTTGAGGGGATAATTTACGGTTTGGCAGCCTCGTTGGTTTCCATGTTGATTCTTTTTATCACGCTTAAATTTATGACGCCCTATGTAGCATCAGTTATTCCGTCAGAAAATCTGATTAATTTCTACCTTTCTCATTTCTGGAAAATATTCGGCATTCAGGTTCTGGTCGGCTCATTTTTGGGCATCTCTGGCAGCTGGATCGCCATGAGGAGATATCTCAAAATATAGTTTCCACATTCCTCGCGCTTTTTAGAAGATAAACCCCCACACCCACAATCCCACGCAGGGTTTTGAGGGTGATTTTTTTTGAGTTACCTACCCATTTTTTTATTTATATGCAGAATATTGTGGGTGTGGGGGTGAAAAATGCTTTATTTAGGGCATTTTTTTTGGTTGGTAATTTTCCTTGCATTTTTGGTAAATAGTTGCTATACTTTTATCAGGGAGGAACCTTAAAATTAAGGTTATTTTTATTAATATTCTTTAAAAATCAGCAAAAATAAAATGAAAGGAAGGTATTAAGGCGTGAAAAAGACAGCGTATCAGAAGATTGTTGAAAATCATTTGCTTTGCACTTTATCCGATGGAAGTCTTGTTTTGAAAGTAGACAAGGTGCCGTGTCATGAGATAACAATGCCTCCGCATATTAATGAGGCAATCGAGCGAGGGTATGATGTTGTTTTTGACCCCAACCGGATTTTCCCCATGATTGATCATGTCACGCCGGCCAAAGATCAAAAGACGGCACTCCAGGGAAAGATTATGCGTGAATGGAGTAAAAAACATGACTTGCCTCACTTCTTTGATGTAGGAGGGCGAAGCGGCATATGTCATGCTCTTATTTCGGAGGTACCACTCGTTTTTCCAGGCGAAACCTTAATTATGGGTGATAGCCATACCTGCACTTCAGGTGCGTTGTGCACTTTGTCAGTGGGTGTTGGTACGACCGATTTGGGTGTCGGAATAACAACAGGTTTTTTCGTCATCCGTCCGCAGAAAGTCATTAAGGTTAATTTTGCCGGAGAATTGCCGGCGAATGTTTATCCTAAGGATGTCATTTTGAATGTCCTCAAAAGGTTAGGCAAAAATGGCGCCAAAAATTGCATCTTAGAATTTCATGGCGCTATTAAAAGCATGGCAGGGCGGCTGACAATCAGTAATATGACTGTTGAGGGAGGAGGAACCTGCGGAATGTGGATGGTCGATGCTGTAACAGTTGATTATCTCTGGCCGGCCATTTCCAAGAAGTACAATGAAGAAGCCACGCATCACCAAGTCCTTGATGATCTGTGTCAGTATAATAGTGACCCTGATTGTGCATATGATGATGAGATCACAATGGATCTTGCGGAGTTGAAGCCGTCTATGACGATCAATTATCATCCGTCGGATGTAGTTGAGGCGAGTAGTCTTAAGGGTAAAAAATTTGATCAGGTCTTCATAGGCTCGTGCACGAACGCCAGGCTCGAAGACCTTCGCTTGGCAGCGGCAGTCATGAAAAAACATGGCGGAAAAGTCAAGGTGCGCACGATTGTGATTCCTGCCACCCAGCATATTTATCTGCAGGCGATAAAGGAAGGCCTTATAAGTATCTTTCTTGAAGCGGGATGCTGTGTTACAAATCCTACCTGCGGGCCTTGTCTTGGCATGAGCTGTGGGGTGATTTACAAAGGCGAAGTTTGCATAGTCACATCCAACAGGAATTATGACGGACGGATGGGTAAGGAAGGCATAGTGCATCTGGCATCTCCGGTCGTGGCTGCTTATAGCGCCATGCTCGGAGAAGTATCCGTTCCGGATGAGCTTTTCTGCGCGGAGATTAACGCTTCTGTTTTAAAATCTGACCAGGTGGCGCCCATCGAGTTTGAGAAAAAACCTGTGCCGAAAATAGATTACCACGCCCTAAGCAATTCACTGAAGTCTTTAAGTGGCGGTAAAAATTTCTCTGGCAAGCCTTTTTACCTTAAAAAGGAGAAGGTGAATACGGATGAAATTATACCGGCCGATTATCTCACAGAAGTGGATAAAAAAGCTTTTGGGCAGTATTGTCTTGAAGGTTTGGTCACAGGCGAAGAAAGAAATGTATTAAAATCCTGTAAGATAATTGTGGGCGATATCGGATTCGGCGATGGCTCAAGCCGTGAACAAGCTCCATGGGCACTTGAAGGTCTTGGTGTTACTTGTGTGATCGCTAAGAGTTTTGAGCGTATTTTTGAAACCAACTTTTTCAATACCGGTAATCTCGCGATTACATTGCTGGTGGAAATCGTGGATGAGCTTTTCAGAGACAAGCCGGACAGCCTTGAAATTGTTTGGGATACTGATGTGGGCGATCACGGCTATATCGATTGGGGCAAGAGAAGAGTGGGATTTAATATCTCCGAATTCCAAAAGAGTATTATCAGGAAAGGCGGAAGCACGGGCGTAATGTTTGAACTTGCTGCCAAATTACAGAAAGAAGGCAAAATATAATCGAAAAGGAGGGACTAAGTATGAAAATCGCAGTAATTCCCGGTGACGGAACAGGTCCGGAGGTCACAAATGAAGCTATTAAAGTCATTAAGGCCGTAGAACCCGATGATCATGAGTTTAATTATTACGATCTGGGTGGCGAAAGATATCTTAAGACAGGTGAAACTTTACCTGAAAGTGTTTTGAGGGAATTGGAAGAACATGATGCCATCCTTCTTGGCGCTATTGGACACCCGGATGTGAAACCTGGCATCTTGGAACAAGGAATCCTGCTCGCAATACGTTTCAAGCTCGATCAGTATATTAATTTGCGCCCGGTCAAACTTTATCCCAGTGTGGATTGTCCGCTTAAAGGTAAGAAGCCCGAAGATATTGATTTTGTGGTTATCCGGGAAAACACGGGCGGCATATATACTGGTCATGGAGGCGTAACTCAGCCGGGAAGTGCATGTGAAATAGCCTCCCAGGTTATGATTTACGATCGCGCAACTGTTGACCGTTGTCTGGAGTATGCTTTCGATCTTAAGAAAGAACGCAATGAACAGAGTGCGGCTTACGCAGAAAAGCCTATTCATCTCGTTCATAAAACCAATGTGCTTACATATTGCGGAGATCTTTGGAAACGGGCATTTGAGGAAATGGGTGATATGCATTATCCCAAAGTAACTCGTGGCTATGCCCATGTGGACGCCGCGACGATGTGGATGGTGAAAAATCCTGAATTGTTTGATGTCATTGTTACTGAAAATATGTTCGGCGACATCATAACGGATTTAGGTGCCATGATTCAAGGCGGAATGGGTATTGCCGCAGGAGGAAATATAAACCCCGAAGGCGTTTCCATGTTCGAACCAATAGGCGGCTCCTCGCCTAAATATGCGGGTAAAAATATTATAAATCCGCTGGCTGCTATTAGCGCGGCCGCGATGATGCTAAGATATGCCGGCAATGTCATTGACGGAGAAGATGCTGATCGTATTGATGCTGCGGTCAAAAAGGCGATCGGCGAGGGCCATATCAAGAGTCTTACTGCTGGACAAATGGGAATGTCTACCTCTGAAGTCGGCAATCTCGTTGCCAATTTTACGGCAAAAGGAGCATAAATCAGTAAGTGGATCAAAAACGGCGTTAGCACTAAATGCTAACGCCGTAATTTTTTGCTCATTTATAACTTTTCAGATTCCTCGCGCTTTTTAGAAGATAAAAAATGCTTTATTTAAGGCATTTTTTTGGTTTGAAATATAAATTTCATTTTAATGTAGTATTTAGCAAGATCCCTCCTTTTGTGATTTGAAGCGATAAACCGAAATATTATTGGAATAACATGTATCGTTTTGATGAATAATCGAAACACCCATGTTTATAACCAATTGATATCAGGCAACGCTTCTGCATAAATAAGGAGGGTTTTTTTTGTTTCATTTTTTGCCCTTGATTTTAGGTAGGATTTGCGCTAAGATGTAAAATAGCCTCGAGATTATTCCCAGATCGTCTAACGGTAGGACGACAGGTTCTGGTCCTGTTAATTGGGGTTCGAATCCCTATCTGGGAACATGGAAAAAATAGTTTATCCCATCCGCATTAATCGCTATCTGGCGATGAATAATTATTGCAGCCGCCGGGAGGCGGATGATTTAATTTTGAAGAAGATTGTCAAAATTAACGGCCGGCTGGCTAAAATAGGGGACAAGGTTCAGGAGGGCGATAAAGTCGAAGTTAATATTGAGGCCAAAAGCAAGCTGAAAAAATATGTATATTTTGCCTACAACAAGCCGATTGGCATTGTGACGCATACGCCGGAGGCGGGGCAGACGGAAATTAAAAAAATCGCCGGACTTTCCGCGGATATTTTTCCGGTCGGAAGGCTGGACAAAAAATCCCATGGCTTGATAATTCTTACCAATGATGGGAGAATAACTGACAAGCTTCTGAATCCGGAATATGAGCACGAAAAAGAATATAGCGTCAAAACCAACAAACCGGTCACGAATATTTTTGTGAAAGTGGCCGCGGGCGGAATGCAGCTGGAAGATTTCAAAACCAAGCCGTGCCGGGTGAAAAAAATTGGAGAAAATTCTTTTTCCATAATTCTGACTGAAGGCAAAAAACACCAAATCCGGCGCATGTGCACAAATTTCGGTTTTGAAGCCGTGGATTTAAAAAGAGTGCGAATTATGAATATAAAGTTGGGATCTCTATTGGCTGGCCAAAAAAGAGAAATAAAAGGGGACGAATTAAAAGAATTTTTAAATAAACTCGGAATTTAAACAAAAATGGCATTAACAGATGAAGTAAAAATTAAGATTTTTGCGGGCAAAGGCGGCGACGGTGTCGTGGCTTTTGATAAAATCATGATGAGCCTGGGGCCCACCGGCGGCCGCGGGGGGAACGGCGGGAATGTCTATTTTGAAGGTGTTTCCGATTTAACCGCGCTTAATAAATATAAACATAAAAATGATTACTATGCCGACGATGGCAAGAGGGGAAAAACTGACAGGTCATCCGGACATACCGGCGGAGATTTGATGCTCACGATCCCGATTGGATCAGTGCTCCACAATTTGGACACCGGAAAAGATATCGATATCACCAAGGTCGGCCAGAGAGTTTTAGTGGGGAAAGGCGGAATTGGCGGCCGGGGTAATTTTTATTTTCGCTCGGCTAAAAATACCAGTCCGCAAGAATTTGAAAAAGGCAAGCTCGGCGAAGAATTCGCGTTTTTTCTGGAACTGCGCCTGATCGCGGATATCGGCCTCATTGGCCTGCCCAATGCGGGAAAATCGAGTCTTTTAAATGAGCTCACTAACGCCAACGCCAAGGTGGCCAACTATTCTTTCACGACCCTGGAGCCTAATTTAGGAGTAATGGACGATTTAATTATCGCAGATATTCCGGGACTCATTGAAGGCGCCTCGCGTGGCAAGGGATTGGGCATAAAATTTTTAAAACATATCCAGCGCACCAGCGTTTTAGTTCATTGCATATCTTGTGAATCTGTGGATATTAAAAAAGATTACGAAATCATTCGTCGGGAGCTGGAAAATTACAATCCGGAACTTTCTGCTAAAAAAGAACTATTGCTTCTTGCCAAAACCGATCTTTTGGAGCCGGATGTAATTCAAGAGAAACTCAAAGAACTGCGAAAGATAAATAAAAATGTTTTGGCTGTTTCCGTGCATGATTGGGAAAGCCTGGAAAAGCTCAAAAAAGCTGTAAATTTGGCTTTAAAATAGAGATTTTCAGAAAATGGCTGTTATGCTATAATTGAAGAAGTAAAATGAATAATCAAAATTAACCCCAGTGAAATTCCGCCTTTGGCGGATCCCGAGTACTCGGGATATTTCACGGGGCAAGAAAAAATGGAAAAAAATTTAATGTTGCCGCTTATTTTGGCCATAATCTGGACCATTCCCTGGAAGGCCGTGGCCCTGTGGAAATCAGCTCGCCGGGGGCAGAAGATTTGGTTTGTGCTGCTTTTGGTTTTAAATACGCTTGGCATTTTGGAAATTCTTTATATCTTTATTTTTTCAAAAAGAGACGAAAGGCAGGAAGGCTAATTATTGGTGAAAAGTTATGTATTGGTTTTATCTGATTATTTTTATCTTGGCGGTCCTGGTTCCGGATATAATCCGCGCGGATTTTTATTTTTTATCAGAAACCCGCCTGGAAGAACTTCTGATATTTCTTCTGGGAATGGCCGGGTTTTTGATTTTTGTGTTCAAGGAACACCAGCTTTTTATCCAAAAAGAAGAAAAGGTGAAAAGCCAAAAACGGCTCAGGCAAACTGCTAAAGATTTAGTTGATTCATACAGCTATATCGGTGAAGTCAACCGCAAGATGGATATTCTGATGCAGGTGGGCTTGGGACTTTCCGACCGGTCAGCCATCAATAAGAACAAAGAAAAAGAAATTTATTACACGATTATTGACGCGGCCAATTCTCTGATGAAAGCGAAATGTTCCCATTTGCGTTTTGTGGACATAAAAAACCAGCGGACGAAAAAAGAAATAAGCACCGGAAGCGAGTGCCATAATATAAAAAATTCAGAATTAATTGGAATGGGTGACAATGTCAATATTAAAAAGAAAAACGGCTATCTGATGGCCGCTTCCTTTAAACAAATTGACCATGTGAAAGGATATCTCATGGTTGAAGGATATAACGAACTGGAAGCGGAAAATATTAATAATCAGGAAATTCTGAAATTTTTGGCCACCCAGGCGCTTTTCTTGTATTCATATATTTCCAGGGGAGAACAAGCAAGTTTGCTTAATAAATAAAAATACCGCTAGCGGTATTTTTATTTTATCACTTCAAATCCTTTTTGCGTCCAAGTATTGAAGCCGTCAGAAAGGGCATAGACATTCAAAATATTCATATCGAAAAGCCGGACTGCGCCCTGGAAGGCCCAGAGGCCGTCTGTGTCATAAAGTACGATTTTTTTGCCGGATGGAATTTCACCCCGTCTTTTTTCCAGATCATCGAGAAAAATATTAACCGCGCCTTTCAAATGGCCTTGGGCAAGGGCGTCGCTTTTGCGGACATCGATAATGTATAAATTTTTTTCAGCCGCGAACATTGCTTTCAGTTGATCGCTTGTGAGGTAGCTGACCTTGGATTGATCAGTGAATGAATTGGGGTTGCCGGCGGAAATTGTCGGATTAAGCTGGCTTTTCCAACTTGGGAAGCCGCCGGTTAGATAATAAACATTCTTAAATTCTTTCTGCGTTAAATCGGCCGCCATGGCCGCGCCAATGTTTTCGTTTCTGTCATCGACGATTACATAATTTTTGTTTTTATCCAGCTTTTCTATGCTGGCCGCAAAATTATCGGCTGGAATGTTTTGGGAATCAAGGATGTGTTCATTTTTGAATTCGTCGCTGCTTCTTACATCAATAATGGCCAAAGATTCTTTAGCTTGTATTTTTTTAAGCAAATCCTCGCTGCTAATTTGTTTGGAGTCAGATGAGGTTGTAGGTGATTGAGCATAATCATTCGGCGCTTTTTCAATTGTGTCTGAAAAAGGCTTAAATATAGTAAAAATTGCAATGATAATTATCAATCCAAATCCGACAATCAGAGCTAGAGTATTTTGTTTGTTTTCGTTTCGTCGCATAAAGTTTTTGGGGTTATTTTAAGCCTGATCCGATAAAATCCGGATAACCGTTGATAAAGTTCTCAATTTTTGTTTCCGGTTTTCCTTCCAATTGTATTGCTTCCAGTATAACAAAACTGCTGGAAGTTGCCACGGCAATTTCTTCTCCAAGGTTAAGGACTGTTCCAGGATCGCTTTTTTTTTCTTGGCTTTCACCAGAAAGATTTATTTTATTCAGCTTAAGGCGCAATGTTTTTCCGTTCCGTTCCCAGTTTGAAAAAACTCCCGGCCAGGGATAAAAGGCGCGGAAGCGGTTATAAATATTTTTGGCAGAATCATTCCAATCTATTTTTCCATCTTCCCGTTTTATCATTCGGCAAAGACTGGCTTTGGAATCGACCTGCTTTTGCGGGGTGATTTTTTTGGCTAGCCAGAGAGGAAGAGTTTCCAAAAGCAAGTCTGACGAAAGTCCAGCCAATTTTTCAGATAATTCTGAACTGGTTTCATTTTTATCAATTCCAATTACGCGCTGGCTTAAAATAGCGCCGGTATCAACTCCTTCATCCATGAGCATTATAGTTGAACCCGTTTCCGTTTCTCCGTTCAGGATGGCGTTTTGAATGGGAGAGGCGCCGCGGTATTTTGGCAAAAGAGAAGCATGGACATTAATTGCGCCAAATTCCGGCAAATCCAAAACAGTCTTAGGGAGAATCTTGCCGTAAGCGGCAACGAGGATAAGATCCGGTTTTTGTTTTTCCATTTTAGCCAAAGCTTCTTGGTTAAGGCGGTTAGGCGTGAAAACCGGAATATTATTTTTTTCGGCGATAATTTTCACTGGGCTTTTTTCGAGAATTTGTTTGCGGCCGACTTTTTTGTCTGGCTGGGTATAAACGGCAACAAGATTATATTTTTCATGGATGAGCGCCGACAAAATTTCTCCGGCGAATTCAGGAGTTCCCATAAAAATAGTTTTCAGTTTTGACGGATCATTTGTCATTTTTTTCTTGCCCCGTTAAATTTCCGCAAAGCGGAAACTATTTAACGGGGTGAATTTTTATTTTGCGCGAGGTAAAGAGAATGCCGTCTAAATGGTCAATCTCATGCTGGAGCGCCCGGGAAAGCATCCCGTCGGCTTTCAGAATAATTTTATTGCCCTTGCGATCCTGCGCTTCGACAGTTACTTTCGCGTGCCTTTTTACCGAAAAATAAAGACCGGGGAAAGAAAGACAGCCCTCTTCAAACGCGACTTTTTTCCAAGACTTGGCCTTGAATTTCGGATTGATTAAAATATTAGTTTTCCCTTCGAATTTTATAACACAAATACGCAAAGACTTTCCCACCTGATTGGCGGCGAGTCCCAGACCCTTATTGGCTTCCAGAGTTTCCAGCATATTAAAAATTAGCTCCTTAATTTCCGGGCTTTTTACATCGGCGACCTTTTTTGTTTTGGCCTCCAAAATCTTATTGGGATATGTGACGATAGGTAAAATTGGCATAATTATAAAATAGTTATCGGGTCTACATCAATAATCCATCCGTTGGGCAGGGATTTAAGTATTTTTTTTAAATTTTCAGAAATGCCTCCTGTCAGTTTAATTATGATTTGTTTTCGAAAACGCCCCCGAATATTGGACAGAAAAGTGTCCTGCGGTTCAGAAACTTTAGTACCCCGGCCTTCTTTTGCTTTCAATATTTCATAAATCCGGTCGGCTTCTAAAATGACCCTAGTTTTATTATAATGTTGAAAAGTCAGTTTGATTAATTTTCCAAATGGCGGAAGCCGCAGACTTTTTCTTTCCTCAAGTTCCTTGGCGTAAAATTCTTCTAGATTTTTTTCGGCAATTATTTTGAAAAATGCCTGCTCCGGGGCAAAAGTTTGAACGAGTACCAGTCCGGGAAATTTGGCGTCGGGGCGGTTGACTCTTCCGGCAATCTGCATAATTATCTGGAAGGCCCGTTCGGCGGTGGAAAAATCAGGCAGAGTCAGTAAATTGTCTCCATCTATGATACCAATGAGCGCCAGGTTTGGCAAATCCCAGCCCTTGGAAATCATCTGGGTGCCGATTAGGATATCAATCTTCTTGTCCATAAATTTACGATAAAGATTTTTTTGTGCGTCCTTGCCCTGCATAGACTGGCTGTCGGCGCGGGCGACTTTGGCCGCGGGAAATAAATTTAAGATTTCCCGCTCAACTTTTTGCGTTCCAAGCCCGATATTTTGAAAACTCATATTTTTGCAGTTCGGGCACTGGGGGGTGATGGATGTTTTATAGGCGCAATGCGCGCAGCGGTAAATTCCGGAATTTTCATAAACCAGCGCGCGATCGCAGTGCGGGCATTTTAAAACTGCCTTACAATCAGCGCAGACAGAAAAAGCGCTCATTCCCTGGCGATTAATAAATAAAATAGTTTGCAGTTTATTTTTGAGCGCGTAAGCAAGTTCTGCTTTCAGTTGCTTGCTGATCGTAAAGTAGTTTTTTTGCCAGCGTTCTTTTTTCATATCAATCAGCTCTATTTTGGCAATTGGTAGTTTATCCACTGCGGCAGATGCGCCAGGCATATTTAGTTCTGGCAATTTTAGCAGTTTATATTTGTTGTGTTGGGCATTATAATAAGATTCAATGCTGGGGGTAGCTGATCCGCGCACAACTTTGGCGCCGTGAATCTCAGCCAGCTTCTCGGCCACTGTTCGCGCATCGTAACGGGGATTCATATCCCATTGTTTGAAAGAGGGGTCTTGTTCTTCGTCAATGACGATTAATTTAAGATCCTGAAAAGAAGCGAAAACAGCCAGGCGGGTGCCGATGATTATTTTGGCTTCGCCGGATTTTATTTTTTGCCAATTAGCATATAATTCTCCCTTGGGCATTTTACTGTTGAGAAGCGCGATTTCCGAAGCATCAAAATATTCCCCGTACCTTTCAAGGGCTTGCGGCGTTAGCGTCAGTTCGGGCAAAAGTATTAAAAATTGAGATTGTTTATTTTTTTCTTTTAGCTTTTTGATTGTGTGTATATAAACCTCAGTTTTGCCTGAGCCGGAAGGACCATGTAATAAAAATTTACAATTTACAATTTTCAATTTACAATTTATTTTTTTTATAATTGCAGTGACTGATGCTTGTTGTTCTTTGGTTAATTTTATATTTTTTGTGTTTTGTTTGTGAATATCTGTGTTTTGTGTTTTGTGCTTTTGTTTTACCCTTTTTGGAATAAAAGATTTTAAAACTACTCCAAGAGGGGAGAGGTAATAATCTGAAATAAATTGAGCCAGTTCCAGCTGTTTTTTATCTAAAAAATTTTCTTCCAAAACCTTGGTGATATTTTTAAGTTGGATATTGCCCAATCTTTCAAAATCAGGACGGTTGCCGGTTACGATTCCTTCCACATTTCTTTTGAAAAGGGGAATAGACACCAGGGTTCCATAAGTTAGCTTTCGGCTATGTAAATACGAAAAGGACTGGCTTCCGGAAAGCGGAAGGCGGGTTATGGGGGCAACATCGATTATGATTTTGCTGTCCTTTGTCATATCTCTATTTTATCAGCTTGCGAACAGTCCTACAAATATTGATTTTTGATTGAATTTGAGCTAAAATAAAGTTATCCACAGGGTGGGGATTGACAGCGGTTTAGTTAGTGATATAATATCACTAGAGAATATAATTTATAAAAAATTTTTATGCAAACACAAGAAACAATCAAAAAAATTGAGGAATTGCGAGGCTCGAAGGTTATAACTTATGTGACTAGCGATCGGCAAGGGCCGGTTAATGCTCGTGTTGCGATGGATATTATCCCAATTATTAGCGCGCAATTACGAAAAATCGGGAAGCAGGAGAAAATAGATTTGGTACTATACAGTGCCGGCGGGGATACGATGGTGCCGTGGCGTCTGGTTTCGATGATTCGCGAGTATTGCGAACAGTTTTCGGTGATTATTCCATACAAAGCTCATAGTGCCGCCACCATGATTTCGCTGGGTGCGGATGAAATTGTGATGAGTGATATGAGCGAGCTTTCGCCGATTGATCCGTCCACGGCCAATGTGTTCAATCCGGTGGATCCGCAAAATCCGCAAAATCGGATTCCGATTTCGGTGGAAGAAGTGATGAGCTATTTTGACTTGGCCAAAAATAAATTCGGCATCAAGAGTGATGAGGAGCTGACCAAAATTTTCAATAAGTTTGTGGAAAGCACACCGTCCATTCATCCTTTGGCGCTGGGCAATGTGAACCGTACGCACAATCTGATCAAAATCCTGGCGAAAAGACTGCTCAAAAGCCACAAGGAGCAAATGAAAGAAGAAGAAATTGAAAAAGTTATTGAATTTTTGACGGAAAAATTGTATTCACATCAATATTATATCGGTCGCAAAGAAGCCAAAGAGGACTTGGGCATCAAATCTGTGGTTTTTGCCGACAAAGAGCTGTCTGATTTGATGACGGAAATTTATGAGGAATATAACAAAGAAATGAACATGACGGAAATTTGGAATCCGGAAAATGAATTTGCCAAAGGTCAAAATCAAGAATATAAAATCGCCTTTGTCGAAAACTCCGAAACCGGCAATCATTTTGGAATCAATATGGAATTTAAAAAAGTCCAACAAAACATTCCACAACAAACTCCGGCGGGAATCATTCAAATTCCGCAGGAGCAGATTGTGTGGAGAATGATTGGGCAAGGGTGGAAGTAATATGGAAAATTTGATCAAAATTGAAATAAAAGATTCATTCAATAAAAAAGATAGCTCATACAAAAAAGATGAGGATATTTCCAATCATGTTTCCACGCTAAACAACACAAAAAATATTTTGGAGACCTATTCCGCGAGTATGGGATCAATTACGGGTCATCATTTTGACGGAAGTATAAATATTGTAAAAAATCAAGGAAAAGGAATTTGGAGAGAAATTATTATTGGAACTGCTAGTGCGGTTTTTGGTGCGATTATTAGTTATTTTATTTTTGGAATTAAGTAATATAAATTAAAATTTATGGCGGATATTAAACCAAATTTTTTGCATGTTTGTGATTATGTTTCTTTCTCGGAAGGAAAGCTTAATATACTAGGCGTTTTTAAAAGTATAAATACTAATTCTGTGCCAGTGATTCATCCGCAGATGTTTCTTGTTGCAAATGTCAGGATAAATAAATCAGGAAAATATAAGCAGAGCATAAAAATAGTAAATGAAGCGAGTCAATCTGAAATTTTTAGACAGGATTTTGATTTAAATATCGAGATTCCAAAGGGGAAAAAACAGGCTGAGGTTGGCACGGTAGCTCAGTTAAACAATATAAATTTTGCTAATTACGGAAAATATATAGTGCAGGTAATTGTTGATGAAAAGCTTATTGATGAATCGGAAATTGAAATTAGCAAGCGAGCATAGGCGATATGGCAACTAAAAAAGTAATAAAGAAAAATAGCTTAAAAAACGGTTTTTTGGTTCCCGACAATGAAAGTAGTACTGCTGCTAAATTTGATAAGGGATTATCAAAAATCAAGGAAAAGCGGGAAATAAAAGAAAAAAGCTGGTATATTTTTGTTTTATCTTTCTTGAGTAATGCAAAGAACGGGTGCGATTTTTTGATAAATGCAAAGAGGCTAGATGATAATAACAAATATTTACTAATCAGTGTTATTTATAATTTCAAGCATGGGCTGGAGGTTTTTGTGAAAACTTTTTCAAGATATCTAAATGAGAAAGTGGATAAGTCTGATCATTTTCACGACACGAAGACACTGCTCGAAACTTTTAAGAAACAGTTAAAATCTAAGAATAAAAAGGAGTTGGACAGCGAGGTAGATAAATTGGAAAAACTTATCGAAAAATATAATGAAATTGATTTTTTGAGAAATTATTTAAAGGAAAGTTTTTCTATTTATGATCAGAAAAATACTTTTTTTAAATATCCAGAGCATGAGGCAATGGTTATTGTCGACTATTCGAAATTATCGAATCAGGTTGGTAGAAGCGATATGGAAAAAATAAAAAAAGATATTGAAAATGTAATTAAAATAAGCAAAAAATTTAAAAATATTTTGTCATAAATAAGATGAAAAATTCACTTATGAGTTGCCGAAAAATGTTGGTAAAAACAGAAAATCGCTAAAGTAAAATAAAAAATATGAAACTGGGAGAGATGCCAAAAAGTGACAGACCAAGAGAAAAACTCGTCAAATACGGTGCGGGAAAATTATCAAATACCGAATTGTTGGCGATAATTTTAGGCTCTGGAGTAAAGGGCTTGAATGTGATAGAATTAGCGAACAAAATATTAAAAAAATTCGGATCCGATAAGCTGAAAAATGCCCAATACGATGACCTGAAAAAGACATTCGGTTTGGGTCAAGCCAAGGCTTGTGAGATTATTGCATGTTTGGAGTTTGGCAAAAGATTATTGAAGGATAAGCCTGAAAAACTCGTGTTGCAACCGGAGGATGTCTATCGCGAATTGCGAGATTTGAGACAAAACAAAAAAGAGCATTTCGTGGTATTTTATTTGGATACGCACAGTCGGGAAATAAAAAGAGAAACAATATCAATAGGTACCTTAAACGCTAACCTGATTCATCCGCGAGAAGTGTTTGAGTCGGCGATAAAAAACAATGCGGCGCAAATAATCGTAGCGCATAATCATCCGTCGGGGATCGTTGATCCGTCCGAAGACGATATTAAAATAACGAAAAGACTTGTTGATGCCGGTAAGTTGTTGGGCATAGATGTTTTGGATCATATAATTGTAGGCGATGCGGGGTATTTCAGTTTTAAAAATAAAAATATCATTTAAAGAATTTATGTCATCAAAAAACAAGAAGAAACTCAAATTTATAGACTTATTCGCCGGCATTGGCGGTTTTCATTTGGCGTTTCACGAAAACGGAGCCGATTGCGTTTTCGCCTCCGAATGGAATGAACCGGCCAGGAAAACTTATGAAGCAAATCTCAAGAAAATTTCGCCGAATGTTTTTGAGAATGGAAATTTTGCGGGAGACATAACAAAAGTGGATCCGAAAAAAATTCCTGATTTTGATATTATTTGCGGAGGTTTTCCCTGCCAGCCTTTCAGTCAGGCCGGATTCAAGAAAGGTTTCGCAGACGAAAGAGGAAATCTCTTCTTTCATATAGTGGAAATAATCAGAGAGAAAAAGCCCAAGGCGTTTTTTCTTGAAAATGTCAGGCACCTATTCAAGCATGATGACGGAAAAACATTCGCCACAATTAAAAGAATAGTCGAGAAAGATTTAGGATATTCTTTTCATTATAGGATTGTCAAAGGCACTGACTTCAATATTCCGCAACACAGACCGCGTTTGTTTATGGTCGGTTTCAGAAATAAAAAGATACCTTTTAAATTTCCCGAACCTGTAAAACTCAAGAAAGCCATGTCGGATATTTTTGGGGCTGATTGCGAAAAAAAAGTCGGATATACATTGAGAGTCGGTGGCAGAGGATCCGCCATAACCGACAGACGAAATTGGGATTCTTACCGAGTAAACGGCGAAGTTGTCAGATTGAGCTTAAAGGAGGGGAAAAAAATGATGGGTCTTCCCGCAAGCTATGTTTTCCCGGTATCAAACGCGCAAGCGATGAAGCAGTTGGGTAATGCGGTTGTCGTTCCCGCCATTAGTGCGGTAGCCAAGGAGATAATAAATACATTGAATGAATACCATGCCGATTAAAGGAAACAAGGGTGAATGGAGCGAGTTTTACGCTCTTATTAAAATCTTGACGGACAAGAAGATTTTTGCCGCAGATGAAAACCTTGAAATACTTCAAGACAAAGTTTTTTTGGTTTTGAAAATAATTCGCGAAGAGGCGAAAATGGGAATAAACACTTATGATATTGAAGCGAAGAAAAACGCAGTTGTGATTTATGATGAGGAAAATAAAATGCTAGGCACCGTGCAATCCGAAAAAATAAAGAAAAGCGTCAGTAAAATATTTGAAAGAATGAAACAGGGCGGCGAGGCGACATTCGCCATATCGTCAGCCGATCAGATAATGAAGGAATTATTTTGCACGCAAATAAAAGCATCAAGCGGGAGCAAATCAGATCTCACGCTGATAATTCACGACAGGATTTCTTCAACTCTTCCGGAGCTGGGATTCAGTATCAAGTCCATGCTTGGCTCACCCTCAACACTACTGAACGCTTCGGGGGCGACTAATTTTGTCTATCGTATTGAAGATTTGAAAAACAATAAAACGCAGGAAATAAACGACATTACGGGTCATTCTAAATTAAGGGACAGGGCGAAAATCATTTACGGCAATAAGGGCAAGCTGATATTTGAGGGATTGGACAATGATAGCTTTAAGAAAAATCTTTGTATGATCGATACAGTCTTGCCCGAGATTCTAGCCGAATTGTTAAAAATTTATTATGACGGTAAGGCAAGCACGATGCGGGAACTGGTGGATATTTTAAGTCAGAATAAGGAATTGAGCGCCAAATACGGATTTAATAAGGAGGTTTATGAATTTAAAATTAAGAATTTCTTGGTTGCGATCGCGCTGGGCATGACGCCGAATAAGAAATGGGACGGCTTCACCAAAGCGCACGGCGGCTATATTATTGTCAGGGAGGACGGGGAACTTGTTTGTTATCATCTCTATAACAGAGACGAATTTCAAAATTATCTTTACAAGAATACCAAGCTGGATACGCCAAGCACGACCAGGCATAAATTCGGAAGCATTTATGAAGAAAACGGAAAGAAAAAAGTAAAATACAATTTGCAAATAAGATTTATAAAATAGGATTCAGATACATGGCGGATATTTTTTCAAAAAAGAAGAGATCGGATATAATGTCAAAAGTCAGAAGTAAGGAAACAGGGATTGAAATCAAGATAAGAAAGGAATTATGGAAAGCCGGATTTAGATATAGGAAAAATGTATCAGGCTATCTCGGAAAGCCTGATATTTTATTAAAAAAATATAAGACTGTTATTTTCGTTGATTCCTGTTTTTGGCACGGATGCAAAAAACACGGATCAATGCCGCAAACTCGTAAGAAATTTTGGAAAGAAAAAATTGAACAAAACAAAGAGCGAGATAAGGAAATTAATAAGCATTATAAAAAAATAGGTTGGAAAGTTGTCAGAATTTGGGAACATGATATGGATAAAAATTTACAAAAAACAATCGATTGGGTTATTGACAATATAAATCAGCAGCGACAGAGTTAAAAGCCAAAAACAGAGTGTTAAATAGTCTAAAAAGCTCATAAACATTTTAATGAGCAATCAAAATCAATATGGGAGTGAAAATAAACATACCTGTAGGAACAAGAGTGTCGGTGGAATATAATGATATTGAAGACAGAGGCACAATTATTGGCAAAATAACCAACATTTTTAACGGTCTTGTTATTCCAAATTTGGACTATAATCAGGAAGCTGTGGCGGGGATTTTTGTTGAAAAATGGATTGAAAACGGCAGGAATCTGGAAATACAAAAAAATATCAATGATAAAACCAACATTTTTAGACCGGATATAATCCGTGAGATTGATTAAAAATCGAAGAGGAGAGAAACAAAATTGATGAAATAATCGAAAAAGCGATTAAATAATTTTTTATAAATATTGAAAAATATGGACGATAAATATGAATATTATTATGAGGCCATGGAATCGTTGAGTGTGGGAAATATCTTTAAGGCTAAAAAATTATTAAAGAAGTCATTATTGCTGGATGTTGAATTTATAGATGGCTATAATGGTTTTGTGGCTGTCTCCGAAGATGAAGAAAACAAGAAAAAAGCTAAAGAATATTCAGAAATTGCTTTTAGGTTGACGCGTGAAAAATTTTCAAAATGGCCGAGAGAAATGCATTGGGGCGATTTGGATAACAGACCGTATCTTCGCGCGATTTGCAATAAAGCTATTTATTTTCATGAAGATGGGAAAAAAGATGAAGCTGAAAAATTATACAGACTTCTACTCAAATTAAACCCCTGTGACAGCCAGGGCGTACGTTATTTGCTGGCGGCGCTATTTGCCGGAAAACATCCCAAAATCACCAGTGAGTTAATAGAAAAGGGGAATAGATTGCAGGACTGGAGTGAAATTGAAAAACTTGTGGAAGTTCAAAATAAAAAACACAAGTTTTGGAATAACAATATATGAAACGAAAAATTTTTATTAGCATAAATTTGCCTGATCGGGACAAAAAAAGGCTTATTCGCGCCTCTGAAAAATGGCAGGATTCACCCCCACACCAAAAGATGGGAAGCGAAACACTGCCTAAAAAGCAAAATAATTTTTGGTGTGGGGGCTTGCCGGTGAAGTGGGTTAAGGAGCCCAATTTGCACATCACCCTGGCCTTTTTAGGGCATATTATGGATGAAAGTATGCCGGAAATTTGCGAAAAGGTTCGTATAGCGGTCAAAAATAGCGAAATGTTTGATCTGGAATTTGAGACAATTAAACTTGGTCCGGATGCGGCAAATCCTAAAATGATCTGGCTTAGCGGCGAGGCCGATGAAAATTTAAGAATTTTGCACGAAAAAATTGAGAAAGCTTTGGGAATTTTTATCAGCAGCAAAAAATCTTTTCGGCCGCATATAACTCTAGGTCGAATTAGAGGTCGCAAGTGGGAAGCGCTCACACCAAAACCAGAAATTTTTGAAAAGTATGATTTAACCATTTCCATTGAATCAGTGGACATTATGGCCAGTGATTTTGGCGATGGCGGCCGTGAATATACAATCATTCAAAGCTGTCCGTTAAAATAAAATTTCTACTCACTACCACACAACTACATATGGAAGTATTAGGCATAAGGATAGACAATTTATCGCGTGAAGAAACTCTTGAAAAAATAGAAGGTTTTTTGGCTGGCAATAAGCTATGTCAAATCGCGACTATAAATCCGGAGTTTATTTTGGCGGCACAGAAGGACGAAGAATTTAAAAGTATATTAAATTCTTGCGATTTAAATATTGCTGACGGAGTTGGCATAAAATTTGCGTTTTGGAAGCTCGGCTTCCAAAAACTAAAAACTAGAATTGCCGGCGTTGACTTGATGGAAGAAATTTTGAAAATAGCTAATGGCAGGGGACTGGGGGTATATCTTGTGGCTAATAAAGATGGATTAAGCACTTGGGAGGAAACACGCGATGCAATTCTAAAAAAATATCCAAACTTAAAAATAGAGGGAATAAATATAGATAAACATACATCAGGTTATAGGTTACAGGTTTCAGGTTATGGGATTGTATTTTGCAATTTCGGTGCGCCTTTTCAGGAGAAATTTTTGCATTCGCTAAAAAGCCAGGAAAATGGTAAGATAAAACTGGCGATGGGCGTGGGCGGAAGCTTTGATTATCTCACGGGAAAGGTGAAAAGAGCGCCCCGCCGAATGCGCCAAATCGGCCTCGAATGGCTTTTTCGGCTTATTCAACAGCCGAATAGAATTTGCAGAATTTTAAATGCAACAATAATTTTTCCAATAAAAATAATTTTTAACAATAATAAATATGACAGCCAAAGCCAAGTTAATTAAAACCATCTATCTCTATCTCATCGCGTCAGTGAGTTTGTTGTTTGTGGCGATTGGAACGGGCACCATTCTTAACACGGGACTCAAGTACTATATTTTCCCGGATGCGGAGAAAAAAAGCTATGATCAGTGCAACCAGCCGCCAGCGACTGCTGTCATCTCAAAAGAAGGAGCAACGGAAGTCCAAAAAACGCAAATCGACGCGCTGCTTGAAGATTACAAAAACTGGAAAGAAAACCAGTCAGGCGACAAATGCATCAATCCAGCCAGGCAAAATAAAATAATTGACGCACTGACGATGGTTATAATCGCTCTGCCGATACTTTTGATTCATTGGAAACTAATCAGAAAAGAAAAAGAGGAAAAAGAAACTGAATAAAATGACTGCTGATTTATTTGAAATTAGGGAAACAAAAAACAGAGGCAATGGGTTATTTGCCAAAGAATTTATTCCAAAAGGAACACTGATTTCTTTTTGGTGTGAAAAATGCAAGACATTTAGTAAAAATCAATTCAATTTACTGTCAGAAACTGAAAAAGGATATATTTTAGAATTCGGACACGCATTTAATGAAAAAGAAATTCATATTGTGACTGTGGCAAACATATAAACCACTCATGTAACCCTAGCATTTTGCCATTGGATCTAGAGAGGGGAATTGATCTTGTTGTAAGAGACATAAAAAAAGGCGATGAAGCAATATATGATTATAGAGTTTTTGCAAATAAAGGATTTAGCCTTAAATATTTAGATATTTACTGTCTTTGCGGTGAAGATAATTGTTGCAAGATAATAAAGAATCAATATCCAATACCAAAATTGCTCAAAATTTTTTGGAAAAACAAAATTGACGATGCATTGAAAATGACTGACTTAGTAAGGCAACCATTGAAAGCATATATTTTGAATGGGTCATGGAAAAAGGAAAATTTTTTATAACATGCCAGTTGCTGGTGCTGGCAGAAAGGAGGCGTTTATGAAAAAGAAAAAGCAATACACTAAACCAGTAATCGAGAAAGAAACAAACATGAGCTTCATGTTTGAAGTGATTAAGAAAGATTTTAAAAAAGCTTGCCGGCAATGTTCAAGTTGTCATGGGTGCCGGTAATTCTTTCTCAGGAAGGCGATCAACTGGTCGCCTTCCAAAAATATAACTTTTAATTTTTTATGGATAAATTTGAAAAATATTTAAAAAATCTCGCGAGGCACGAAGAAGAAAAGACGGATAACATTATTAAGGATCCGAGAAAAAAAATTATCATGCACGCAGGCGTGCGGTTAAATTGGATAGTGGATTTTATCGGAAATAAAAAAATTACATGGAAAAAAACAGAAGTGCCAGCAGATAAAATTCTATTCAGTGGAACTAATCCCAACTGGAACAAAATCCTTATTAATAAATGCAAAAGATCAGTCGAAGAATTTAGAAAATTATTAAGCAAAAATCCTGCAATAAAAAACAAATTTAAAAAAGAAGCCTTTTTTAGCAGAGAACCGATTTTATTAAGGGCTGGTAAAGAAAAGGGTACTTATTTAGTTCTTGATGGCATGCACAGATTTGTTGGCACAGTATTGTCCGGAAGAGAAAAAATCGAAGCATTTATCCCCGTGAATGAAGACAAATATCTGCCGATATGCGAGGAGCACACAGTATATGATTTGATTCGTGGATTTCAAAGAAATGCATATAATAAGAAGGGCGAAAAAGACCTTCATCACGGGCTAAAACTTTTATCAAGAACATATGAAAATGTAGATGACTTATTGAAAAATAGGTTTGATTATATCCACTTACCGGACAAAAAGGTTCAGAAAATAATTAAAAAAATTCTAAAAGAAAATGGCAGAAAAAAATAAAATCCGTGTTAGATTCGCGCCGTCGCCGACTGGCTATATGCATGTTGGAAATTTCCGGACGGCACTTTATACCTACCTTTTTGCCAAAAAGCATAAGGGCGATTTTATATTAAGAATAGAGGATACAGACCAAAAGCGCTATGTGCAGGACGCGCTGGAAAAACTAATCCAAATAATGGATTGGGCCGGTTTGGAATATTCTGAAGGCGTGTATATTGAGGATGGAAAGGTGATTCAGAAAGGCGATTTTGGCCCATATATCCAATCGGAGCGGCTGGATATTTATAAAAAATATGCCCAGGAGCTAGTGGATAAAGGCCAGGCGTATTATTGTTTCTGCGCGCCGGAACGCTTGGAAGAAATGCGCGCGGAGCAATCAAAGAAAAAACAGGCGCCGATGTATGACCGGAGCTGCCTTCAATTGTCAGCGGACGAAATTAAAAAGAAAATCGAAGCCGACGAAAAATATGTCATCCGCCAAAAAATAAACACGGAAGGCTTCACGGAATATGAAGATTTAATTAGGGGAAAAATAAAAATAAAAAATGACACACTGGATGATCAAATCTTAATGAAGTCAGATGGATATCCGACATACAATTTTGCCAATGTTATTGATGATCATCTGATGCAAATTTCCCACATACTTCGCGGCGAAGAATATATTTCCAGCACGCCCAAATATATCCAGCTATACCAAAATTTTGGCTGGAAGGTGCCGGCGTTCGCGCATTTGCCGCTGCTCTTGAATCCCGACAAGGCCAAGCTTTCCAAAAGGCAGGGCGATGTCAGCGTGGAAGATTATATTCAAAAAGGATATTTAAAAAAGGCAATTATAAATTTTGTCGCTATGCTTGGTTGGAATCCGGGAGAGGGGAGCACGCAGGAAATTTTTTCTGTGGATGAATTGATTGAAAAATTTGATCTGTCGCATGTGCATAAATCCGGCGCTATTTTTGATCTCAAAAAACTGGACTGGCTGAACGCGCAGTATATCAAAAAATTATCCATAGAAGAACTTTATGAAAAAACGAAAGAATTTTTTTCAGAAAAAGATTTTTTTAAAAACGCAAATGACAACAAAAAAACTGAAGAATATCTGAAAAAAGTTTTGACTATCGAACAGGAAAGGCTGGTGAATTTTTCCGGAGTAGGGGAGGCCAATAAATTTTTCTTTTGCGATAATGATTATGATAAAGAATTGCTAAGATGGAAAAAGTCGACCGATGAAGATTTGAAAAATAATTTGGAAAAAGTTAAAAATATTTTAGAAAATATTCAAGATCCAAATTGGACTAAAGAAAACTTGGAAAAAAATCTTTTGGAAGCTGCTGGAGATAGGCGCGGCGATTTATTGTGGCCGTTGCGCGCGGCTCTCACTGGCGAACAAAAATCACCTTCGCCATTTGAGGTGGCCTGGGTGCTGGGCAAAAAAGAGACGCTAGATAGAATTAAAAAAGCTTTAGATAAGGCAAAATAAGCAGACTGTGAAAAGCCCTTAATTTGTGCTATACTGGTATAAATGGGGCTTTTTATGTCAGCAAAAACAAAAAACAGCCAAATAGCCTTAGTTTTTCAGTTGTTTTTGACAGCGGCAGTCTTTGGATTGGCGCTTTTTTCGTTCGTTAAGGCGGATAATATCGATTGCAGCCAGCTTACAGGAGACGACAAAAAGAAATGCGAGATTTTGGAAAAGAAAGCCGAAGACTATCAGGATCTCATTGACATAAAAAACAAGCAGCAATCCACTCTGCAGAAACAGATGCAAATAATTGATTCGGAACAGGCGAGTACCCAAACAGAGCTTGTGGAAACTAAAAATAAGGCCGAAGATTTGACGGAAAAAATTAACGATCTGGAAAGGGATATCAGCTACAAGGAAGACTTAATAAGCTACCAAAGGCTGATTCTTGTAGGCATGATGCAGTCATACTATGAATATTATCAGCAGGGTGTTTTGGATCTTGTTCTTATCAGCCGCGATTTCTCATCCATACTCAATCAGTCTGATTATTTGGAACAAACCAGCATAAAAATTAATGAGATTTTAGACAATATTCAAAAGGCTAAAGCGGCGTTGGAAAGTGAGCAGAATGATCTGGAACAGAAAAAACAGGAGAGTGAAAAATTAAAACAGGACTTAGAGCAGAAAAAGCAGGAATTGCTTTCAAGCGAAGCACAAAAACAAAATCTTTTAACGCAGACGCAAGGTGAAGAGGCAAAATATCAGCAGCTGCTCACGCGCGTGGAGGCGCAAAAAAAAGAATTGTTCAATTTTAGCGAGGCTTCGAATTTGGCCGAAGTTGATGCTAGTGTGGGAAGTTATGCCAAACCAGACTCAAAATATTGGGCGTCCACCAGCTGGTATTTTTCGCAAAAAGATTCGCGCTGGGGCAATAAGACTATTGGAAACTCAAATTCGCTGATGAAAGATTATGGCTGCGCCGTGACCTCTGTTTCTATGGCGTTTAAATTTGCAGGCGCAAGCATTGATCCGGGCAAAATGGCCAAGCAAAAAATATTTTATTACGATCTTATCAAGTGGCCGTCATCCTGGGAGCCGGATATAACGCTGGCCTCATCTATATCTCATGGAAATATAAACTGGAAAACCGTGGACAAAGAAATAGCCGCTGATCATCCGGTAATTGTTTTCATCAAAAAGACTAATGGCAGGGGAGGGCACTATGTGATTATTCACAATAAAGATAAAAAAGATTATGTCGTGCATGATCCATATTTTGGATCAAACTTATATCTAGGAACTTCGCGCGCGTTGGTAGGAGCGTTGGGCGCGAATAGCGGAACCAAAATTGATCAGATGATCATATACCATTAGAAGGAGCCGATTAATTTAAAAGCACTATATGTCGTAAAAGATACCTTGTGCGACACTGTTGATATATGAAAATAGGGCCTTTTATGCCCTATCCTCTGCGAGTGCTAAGATTATATTTTTTTACAAATTCTATGGGATCCGTCCAATCTTCTTGGCGGGTCCTTTTTTCTTGTTCATTATAATAACCCGGCAAGACCCGTCCATGGAACGGTCCGCGATAAATTGCAAAATGCAAATGCTCCTGTTCCCAAATCCCATTAGATTCGCTCATAGCTTTGCCGCAGGCGCCGATCAGCTCCCCCAGCTCTACCCGGTCTCCCTTCTTGACATATCTTTTTCCCAAGTGTCCGTATAAAGAATAAAAAATTTTTTTATCAATTGGATTTTTATGGGCGATGACAATGATGCCGCCCCAATTTCTTTGCGCAATTTTTCCGTCCGGAGAAAATTCGCCCGGATGCAGTTTGGAATAAACCACAACTCCCCTGCCGGCAGAAAAAATTTTGGTGTCTTCCGGAATGTCTAAATCAATGCCTAAATGCACCCCCCAATATCTTCCGTCGTAACTGCTCGGTTCGTCAAAGGGCAGGCTTATATTTTTGAAATTACCAACCGGATAATTTAGGACCGGAGTATTGCGAAACGGCATAAAATTAAATTTATGCCGTTACAACTTGATTTATACTAGTTTCAAATCAACGAACTGATTTTGCTTGGAAAATTTTCCATATAACACAATCAGAATCGTGTAAGTTGTAACGGTATTACAAAAATTATCAAACATGCTTTTTGGATCGATAATCCTCAATGGCCGCTTTCAGCGCTTCTTCAGCCAGGTTGGAACAGTGCATTTTTACCGGCGGCAATCCCTTGAGAGCGTCCGCGACATCTTTTTTGGAAATCCTAGCGGCCGTTTCCAAAGTTTTTCCCATTGCCAAATCAGAAACCATAGATGAAGTTGCGATGGCGGCCGCGCAGCCAAGTGTTTCAAATTTTATGTCTTCAATTATCTCTTCTTTCTTTTTATTTTTTTTCACCCGGATATAAATTTTCATCAGGTCCCCGCAAACCGGATTGCCGACAACGCCGACGCCGTCCGGATTTTTTATCGTCCCCTGGTTGTGCGGATTGAGAAAATGATCTAAAACTTTTTTTGAATAGTTCATTGTATTTAAATGGTTTTTATTATTTAAATTCTTGCAAAACATTGCCGGATATTTTGCGCAGCCGGCTCATTGTTTCTTTTATTCGCGAAACGGCGAAGTCAATCTCCTGCTTGGTTGTATATTTGCCAAGCGTGAGCCGTAAAGACCCATGAACTTGCTGGGGTTTTAGTCCCAGGGATAATAGCACATGTGATGGCGTAAGGGCGCCGGATGAGCAGGCTGAACCAGTAGAACCGGCAATACCTTCCATATCCAGAGAAAGAATCAGCCCTTCCCCTTCCACATTATCAAATCTGAAGTTGGCATTATTAGGAGATCTATATTCGCGCGAACCGTTTAGATATGACTTTGGAACTTCTTTTAAAATTCTTTTAATCAAATAATCGCGTAATTCTTCAATTTTTCGCGTTTCGCGTTTCGCGTTACGAGTTACGAGTTCTAATGCTTTTCCCAGGCTCACAATTCCCGGGACATTATGCGTGCCGGAGCGCATTTTATATTCCTGGTCTCCTCCATCCTGGATTTTCCTAATCGGCGTGCCTTTTTTAATATACAGCGCGCCGACGCCTTTCGGGCCGTAAATTTTGTGGGCGGACATTGAAAGCAAATCAACGCCTAATTTTTCCACATCGCAATCAAAATAATTAACCGCCTGTGTCGCGTCAGTGTGAAAAATTATTTTATAGGCGCTTTCCGGCTTTTTGGAGTTTATATTTTTAACTAACTTTCCGATTTTAGCAATCGGCTGAACGGTGCCAATTTCATTGTTGACATACATAACTGAAATTAAAATCGTGTTGGGCTTGATGGCTTTTTTAATATCCCCTATTTTAATCAGGCCATTTTTGTCAGGTTTGATATATGTCGCTTCAGCCAAGTTTTCTTTTTCCATTGCCCTGCAAGCACTAAGCACACAGTGGTGTTCAAAGGCGGTCGTTATGAGATGCGGTTTTTTGGTAACCCTGTTAAATTGTTTCGCACCGCCCCTGGCGGATTTAACAGGGTAAAATTTCGAATAATATGACTTGACAACGCCCTTGACAGCCAAGTTATTGCTTTCGGTGGCGCCGGAGGTGAAAATCACTTCTTGCGGCTGGCAATGGAAAAACTCGCCAGCTTGTGAGCGGGCTTTATCAATGGCCTTTTGGGCAGTTTGGCCGAAACCGTGGACCGACATGGCGTTGCCGAATTTTTGGCTGAAATATGGCTTCATAGCGGCAAAAACAGCCAGATCAACCGGAGTCGTGGCGGCGTAATCGAGATAAACTCGTTTCTTTTTCATAAGTCCTATTTTACACTAAATGCCCAAAAAATCAATGGCTTTGAGTTTTAATACTAAATAAAAATGAAGCCCCAAGATTTTTGATCTTGAGGCTTCCATTAAGATTTTGACTAATAGGCTATCCTTGCCTTTTTGAATCCATCTTTTAGTGGCTTTTCCCATTCCTCCACTTGGGACGTTACCGCATATCTCATATAAGGATCAAATGGCACGCCGACAATTCCGGTTTTGGCGATCATGAGCTCATTGAATTCGTCAGCGCTTTTGATATTTCTGCCGAAAGCTTTCTTGGGGCTCATCCAGAGGGTAAAAAATGTGGCTCTCGGTTTGACTGCCAGTTGCATGCCGCAGGATTCCAGAAGAGGAATTAAAAATTTGATCTTCCTGGCGTACGCGTCACGGCAAGCCATGATTCCCTCCCAGTCGTTTTCAATGGCATAAAGTACGCCTGCCGCCGCTGGAGCGAAAAATCCGCTGTCAGTTTTGCCTTTTATCTTGGCAATGGCATCGACGAAATCGGGCGAACCAACAATGGCGCCGACTCGGAAGTCTGTTCCATTGGCGATAACCTTCGAAGCGGAATATGCCTCCGCCCATTGAAGATTGGGGAAATCAACCGCGACCTCCGTCAAAGTGCAAGCTGCCTTACTGTAGGTTAAAATAGCATAGGCAGCATCGTTGAAAAGGCGGATGTTGTGCTTCTCACAAAAAGCGCAGGGTTTCTCCCAGAATTTTCTTGTCGCGATCTGTCCGGACGGATTGTGCGGAAAATTTGTCATCACAAGATCAACTTTTCCCCCATCAATTTCGTTTACCGGGAAGAGAAACCGGTTGCCAGGATTAGTCGTCAGCGACCGGTGAATCATACCAAGTAACTCTGCCTGATCCACCGGTGTCGGATATCCAGGCTCTGTCATGGTGTACATGTTAATTTTATTGCCGCCGATACCGCCACAGGCCATGGGAATGAGTCCAAGTATTGATTTGATACCGAGAATCGGCAAAAAAGTGATACCTGAAATTCTGCCCAGATCTGTTTTAACGTGCGCCTGGATGAATTTCCTTGCAAAATCAGGAACACCAGGCGAACCGTTATCCTGGTACTCGAACATACTTTCCTCATCGCTCATAACTGCTTCAGCGACTCCTTTTCTGGCGCTTAAAAGCGCCGGTCCTGTCGGTTGTCCAATGGAAAGTTTGTATAATTTAATTCCCTTGGCCTCGGCCTCTTTGCATTGCCTCTTGATTTTCTGAAACTTGTTTTCTATTACTTGTGGCAGACCATTATTGTTCATCATTTTCTCCTCTTTCTGGGATATTCTCTAAAATTGCAATCTGTTTCAGTCAGAAGCAAATCTTCCGTAGTCTGGGCCCTTGCAACCCTAATCACGGAATTGTCCGAGCGGAAAAGCAATTCCTGTGATTTCGTCCATCCGTTATAATTGGAACCCATGGCTATACCGTGGGCACCGGTATCCTCGATAATTATGGTGTCTCCTTCTGAAATTCTGGGAAGCTCTCTATCCTTCGCGAGCTTGAAATTCTCACAAAGCGGACCGACGACATCAATAATCTCTGTTTCCTTGGAGTTTTCTTTGCCCAAGACGATTATACCGTGGTAGCTTGTCTTGTAGATTACCGCTCGCGGTATATCGGCTAAGTCGCAGAAATCGACCCCGATGAATTCTTTATACTTTTGCATCCGATTAACGCATGTTCCAACCAAAATTCCGTGAGGACCGGTGACATAGCGACCCGATTCGGTGAAAAACTTCGGGCAATAGCCATTCTTCTTTTCAAAGCCGTTGAGCAGTGCATTAACTTCAATCCCCATTACTTTAATATCAAGAGCAATATCTTCCGGCCGGTAAGGAATACCCAGTCCTCCACCCATATTCAGAAACTCAAAGCGGATTCCTAATTTGTCCTGGATATTTTGTATAACATCTAAAAGCATTTTGACCGTGCCAACATGAACGCGATAGTCAAGTTGGTTACTGGCATACATAGTGTGTATGCCAAATATTTTTGCGCCTTCATCTCTTGCGATCTGGTATGCTCCCAAGATTTCGTCGTAGCGCATACCATACTTTTGGTCGGGAGGAAAGCCTATGATTTCATTAGCTCCCTCGCCCCGTAATTCACCAGGATTATAGCGGAAGCAAATTTTCTTTGGCATGTACATAAGTTTTCCGATAAAAGTTGCGTCATCAATATTCAGGATACAGCCACCGGCACTCATAGCCACTTCAAACGTCTTTCTGGTCGTATTGTTTGAGGTGAACATGATGTCCTCCGGTTTGGCGCCTATCCTTCTCGCCCTCGCCACCTCAGTTGGCGATGAGCAATCAAGCCCGCAACCGTTTGCGATCATGATTCTTAAAACTTCCATATTCGGACAAGCCTTTACTGCAAAATAGTTCTTTCCTCCCTCCCTTTTGGTAAAAAAATGCTTCTTCATCAGATTGATTGTTTCTACTATTCCCGCCTCGTCATAAATATGAGCCGGTGATCCGAATTCCTTTAAAATATCGGGCAATATCGGAAACAGCCTCTTTTTGAACGACTCTGACATTGGCATAAAAATGCCCTCCTTTCTCATTTTATTTGTAAAAAAACTTATTTTAACCGCATTTTAGCGATTAGAGTAGTTAAGCACAAAAGGAAATTTTTGTAAATAGGCGACTTGATACTTTAAACTTGCTACTTTATACTTAGAGCATGCGTTTATCCTATTCAGCCTTGGACACTTATCAAAGCTGTCCGCTGAAATATAAATTTCAAGAAATTGACAGAATCAAAACTCCCAAATCCAAGGAGGCGGTTTTCGGTTCAACCATCCATGACACGATGAAATTCATCCACGCTCCGGGCATTCTTTCCCCCGCTCTCGAGCAAGCCATGGAACACTTTACGAATTCCTGGAATCCAGCCGTTTTTGATTCCGAGCAAGAAGAGCGCGCCGCGTTTTCGCAGGGCATAAAAATCATCCAGGAATATTATCGAAAAAATGATCCCAAAAATTTTAACATCATTGATCTGGAATCAAGATTTCAAATTGAAATAGGTGAGGAAGAAAATAGGCATATAGTTTCAGGGATCATCGACCGTATTGACAAAACTGATGGCGGCTATGAAATTATTGATTACAAAACGACCAAAAAAATGCCGTCGCAGGAAAAAGTGGATAATGATCTCCAGCTCTCGGTTTATCTCAAGGCTTTTTTAACGCGCTATCCAAAAGAAATAGAAAATCTGGATAAAGTAAGAGTCAGTTTGTATTATCTAAAACACGGCGTGAAGCTGACTTCCACGCGCACGCTGGAGCAGTTGCAAAAAAGCGAACAACTATTTCTAGACACGATCAAAATTATTGAAGCGGGCAAATTTGAACCGGCGATCTCCCCTCTTTGCGACTGGTGCGGTTATCAGAATCTCTGCCCAATGTGGAAACATAAATTCAAAGAATTGCGCCGGATTGACACGGAAGAAATAAATAAATCAATTTCTGAATACATTGAACTTAAATCTGCCGTGAATATTACCAAGGATCGCTTGGCGAAACTGCAGGCAGATATCGCGCTGTATATGGAACAAGAAAGCGTGGATCGCGTTTTTTCTGAAAATGGAATTATTGCCCAAACGCTCCGCAAGACATATAAATATGACGAAGAAAAGTTGCGCGAAATTTTGGAGCCACTGGACAAGTGGGAAGACGTGTTGAAAGTTGATGGCATAGCGCTGCGAAATATCCTAGGCACGCTCCCCTATGAATCCCGCAAGGAGGCCGAAAAAGCCAAGGTTATTGACAAGCAAACAAAAAGTTTTGTGGTTAAGAAGAAATAATCGTGCCTTTGAAATTTTTGCCTTCCAGATAATTTTCCAGATTTTTGAGATTTTTGCCGTTCATAATCAGCACTTCCAATTTTTCTTCATCAGCAAGTTTTGACGCAATGGGATCAAAGGGCGCGTTGAGTCCGGGCGACCATTTGTTCCCCACCATTTTGCGGAAATCTTTCCAGGAAATCTTTTCTATTTTTTTGGCATTCTTGAATTTCTTAGGATCTTTGTCATAGACATAATCGATATTGGAAAAATTAATGATGCTTTTGAGCCGAAAATATTTAGCGATAACCACTGCATCATAATCTGTCGAAAATCCCGGGCGCCAGCCGGCGGCTACTAGGATCGGCTCTTTGAAGTTATAAAAATCTTCCAGGCCATGCGGATTTTTGTTGATTCTGGGATGCGCGTATTCCCGGAAAATTGTCCGGATGAAATGGGCGTTCATTCTGGTGGCGTGAATGCCGATCCAGTCCTTGTCATCGTCAGTGATATGGTTCATTCTGGCCGCCGCGTCAATATACTTGCGGGCGGTCTTCCCTCCTCCGGTGATAATAATAAATTTATATTTTTTCTTAATATATTTTTCGATAACTTCTTTGAAGTTTTTCACAAACTTCCAATCGATTTCATTTGGCACAATCAGCGACCCTCCAAGAGAGATAATAACGGTTTTTTTGCTTCGCATAATTATTAAAATTTATAAATTACCCTTAATCTTTATATTATACTTATTTTAATTTAGATAATTACTACGATGCTATGTAGTATCGTAGTAATTATTGTATCAAGTGTTGTGTTTTTTAAAGGAGTTGACGAAGTCTTCTAAAGAGCTCATTTTTTTCTTTCATTTTATCCATTTCTTTTAAAACACTTTTCATTTTTTCTTTTTCGCGCTTGTTTGCATTTTTTACAATATTTTCCAGGAGAATTTCTGGCCAATAATACATGGGATATCGTTTTTTCATTAACCTTAAGCCTGAAAAATCATAAACAGGAATATCTTCTTTTGGTCCCTTGCCTTTTATTTGTATAATTGTGTTGCGGTATCCCTCGCCGGATATCTGCAGCCATTCCTGAACGCGGGCAATTGTACTAGGACTAGCTTTTGTTTCTTTTCTTATTATATTGTATGTTTGGTCATCGATTAAAAGCTCTGCTATCTTGAGGCGCTTGGCAATCATTTCAGCTTCCTGATATGATAGCAGATCACGCAGAAATTCCGCCGCTTTCTGAGTGGTTTTTATTTCTGAAATTGCCAGGCAAAGTTTATACAGCAATTTGCCAACTTCTTTTTTGGGAAGCTTGGAGTGAAATTTAGCCATTACATTTTTCTGCTTATAATTTCCATCTCAATTATAATTCTAAATATCTACTTCTGTAAATACTACGATACTATATAGTATTGTAGTATTTATATAAAAATACTTTTAACCAAATTATTTATTTAAAATGATCAATATCAATTGTTTGTGCAACTCAGGTGGTGCGGCGCAAAATGTAAAATTTCGCTGAGGATCGTTGAAAATATCTGAATAATTAATTTTTTTGCCAAAAAAATCGGTGTATATTCCGCCCGCCTCTTCAATAATAATTTGCTGTGCGACATTGTCCCAAATTTTGCTGGTGCGATTCAAAAATGCGCCATATTTTCCCCTGGCAACCATAGCAATATCAAAGACACTATTACTGGATCTTAAATTTCTTATGGAAAGAACAATATCAGTCAAGAGCAAGCATTCAGTCCTTGTGAGTTCTGGGCTTTCTTGATGACCGTCAATGCCATAGGCCACAAGGGAATTTTTTAAATCATTTTCGCTAGAAACATTAATTTTTTCTCCGTTACAGAAAGTGCCAGTTCCCTTTTCTGCTATGTATATTTCAGAAAAACTTGGCAATGCCAATCCCCCGGCAATCGGCAGGTCATTTTTCAAAAGTCCAAGCATTATTCCATAAAGGGGAATTCCATTTGCAAAATTGCTGGTCCCATCAATTGGATCAATAACCCAAGTATACTCAGAGCCATTGTTGATAATCCCCACTTCCTCGTCAATAATATTATAATCGGGAAAATATTCTTTAATCTTTGCAATCAAACTTTTTCCAATCTCAAGATCGGCCTTGGTTAGCACCTGATTATTGTCATTCATTTTAACAGTACTGGAAACCTTGCCAAAATTTTCTCTCGCAATCACAGAAGCTTCTTCAAGAGATTTTTTTATAAAATTTGTATATTCCATAAGATAAATAATAAATTATTTAACACAACTTTTATCCGGCTGGTAGCCGCGGGCAGCGGCGTCTTCGGCAGATTTGAAGCAGACGATATTTTCCGGCTTGATATTCTTGGCATAGGAGCAGGTCGGCAGGTGGTATTTGTTAGAGTTTTTACTACCTACAAAGGCGCAGGCTTGCCTGCCGTCAGGCACGGTTTGTGGCGCTGCGGCAGATACAGCCGGAATAGGCTTTTGCCCCTCCTGGGCCGGATTCTGAGCGTTTTCGGGGCTATTAAACTGGCTATTACATTCTCCCGTCTTTTCAATAACTAGCGGTTTTTGCTGCCAATTCTGGCCTTTTAGCACTCCGGCCTCAAAAGCAATTACGGCCACTAAAATTAGCCCTATTCCCAGGGCTAATTTAGCCTCACTCTGTTTCAAAAAATCCTTAATTTTCTTGGGCATATTGACCCCGTTAGATAAATTATGCGTTAAACTGTCTATACTAGTATTATTTCATAATTTTAAAAAAAAAGTAAGGGATAAGCGAGTAAATATCTAACGGAGTTGACATTATAGCATAGGTTTGCTACAATAGAACTTGTTACTGGAAATATAAGTTTTTAAGCTAAATTTATGGCTCACAGAAAAGCTGGAGGTTCTACAACACTTGGACGGGATTCGATTTCCAAACGCTTGGGCGTGAAGATTTTCGGCGGCCAGAAAGTTGGCATTGGACAAATTATCGTCCGCCAGCGGGGAACAAAATTCCGCATCGGCAAGAATGTAAAACGCGCGGAGGACGATTCTCTTTTTGCTCTCAAAAAAGGCATAGTGAGGTTTGTGAACAAAAAAGTCAGGCTGTTCACTGGCAAACTGGAACCGCGAAAATTTGTTTCAGTTGACGAGTTGAAGGTCAAGGTGAAGTAAATATCATTTTTAAAAAAGCCCCTGAGTTTACTTAAGGGGCTTTTTTGTTTTTTTATTTCTTTTTTAAGGCGTTTTTAATAAATTCCAAAAACAGCGGATGCGGGGTTAGTGGGCGGGATTTAAGTTCGGGATGAAATTGCGAACCTAAAAAGAATGGGTGAATGGAAATTGGCAATTCGGCGATTTCCATCAACTTGCTGTTTGGGGATTTGGCGGAAAAAACCAGGCCAGCTTTTTTGAGTCGATCAATATATTCAGGATTGACTTCCCATCTGTGGCGGTGCCGTTCGGAAATTTTTGTTTTGCCATAGGCTTTGAAAGCGAGTGTGCCTTTGGAAACATTGGCCGGATAGGCTCCTAGGCGCATAGTGGCGCCATAATTTTTGTCCTCCAAATTTTTCTTTTGTTCCGGCATAATATCAATCACCGGGTTTTTTGTGTCGCGGTCGATTTCAGTCGTGTTGGCATCTTTGAGTCCGAGTATATTGCGAGCGAATTCAATGACTGCCAGCTGCATGCCGTAACAAAGTCCGAGATACGGGATTTTATTCTCGCGCAGGAACTGAATGGCCTTAATTTTGCCTTCAACGCCTCGGGAGCCAAATCCGCCGGGAATAACCACGCCGTCATATTGTTTCAAATCTTCCAGTTTTTCCGGTTCCTTTTCATATTGCTCGCTGTTTATCCAGTCGATTTGCGGCTTAACTTTACTTTTATAAGAAGCGTGTTTTATGGCCTCGATAACACTAATATACGAATCGCTCAAGATAAAGTCACCGGTACCGAAATATTTGCCAACGATGCCGATTTTTACCTTGCCCTCCGGATGTTTTATGTTTTCAACTAAATTAAACCAGCTTTTAAGGTCGGTTTTTTTATATTTAAGCCCCAATTTCTTGAGGATCAGCCGGCTCAAATCATCCCGTTCGAAATTAATAGGAACTTCATAGACGCTGTCCACATCTGGCGCACTAATAACATATCTTTCTGGAACGTTGCAAAAAAGAGAAATTTTTTCTTTACGCTTTTGGTCTAGAAAAGTTTCGCTTCTGGCGATAATCACATCCGGTTGCACGCCTGTGCCATTGAGAGTTCTAACGGCATGCTGGGTAGGTTTGGTTTTCATTTCTCCAGAAGCATGTGGGATTGGCAGATAGCTGACCATAACCGTAATGACATCTTCTGGATACTTTAATTTTATCAAACGGATCGCTTCCATAAAAAGGATATTTTCATATTCGCCGACCGTGCCGCCTATTTCAATAATTGCAATGTCAGCTTTCGCCTTGTCAGATGCTTTTTTAATCCTGTGGATGACTTCCAGGGGGATGTGGGGCACAACCTGCACGCATTTGCCGTTATATTCCAGATTGCGTTCGCGATGGATCACGGATTCATAGATGCTTCCGGTGGTCATATAGTTTTCGGAAGGAAGCGTCAGATTTATAAACCGTTCGTAATTGCCCATATCCTGGTCGGTTTCGAGGCCGGAGTCCAAAACAAATGTTTCTCCGTGTTCAACCGGATTCATAGTGCCGGCGTCAACATTGATATACGGATCTATTTTTATGGCTGTTACATTGAAGCCGCGTGCTTTGAGAATGGCTCCAATGGAAGCCGCGGCAATTCCCTTACCGACTCCGCTCATGACTCCCCCGACGACGAAGATGTACTTTCGTGGATGCTTCATAAAAATTCACACAAAAAGCCGCTTCCCCTGCGACTTTGCTTATTTAAAAGATTAAAAAATACTTTTTTGTTTTTTTATCCCTCTTTTTCAATGGATAGCATGAGGGATGTTTCCGTGCCATGATCCAGCCGGATTTTAATCTCATATTCCCCTACTTCTTTTATCGGGCTTTCAATGACTATGGATTTTTCTGAAATTTCAATTTTTTCTTTTTTTAATTCTCGTATAATGTTTTTGGCAGTAATTGAACCGAACAGCTTTCCCTTTTTCTCTTTGGCTTTAAGGATAATTCTTTTGCCGGCAATAATTTTTGCAAGCTCCTTTGTTTTTTCCTGCTCAATTTTTTCCGTTTCGAGCATTTTAGACTTGGCGCCCAACGCCTGTTTCACAGCTGATTCAGTCGCGGGCGTTGCCAATTTTTGCGGCAAGAGAAAATTGCGCGCGTAACCATCGGAGACTTCTTTGATGTCCCCGGCTTTCCCGATATTTTTGATGTCTTGGATAAGGACGACTTTCATAGTGTAATTATAATTAGAAAAATACTATCTGGCAAATAGCTTTTTTAACCCTGATTTTTGGAAAGAATCTCTTGTTGAATAATTTCCATCGCCTTGTCTAGTTGTGGATCGCGGTTGTTGTCAAAATCATCCTGGGTCAAATCCACCTCTATATTCGGGGTTATCCCTTTTTCCATTATATAGTCGCCATTCGGGGTCATCCATTTAGCCACGGTTATTTTTACGCTGGATTTTCCAGGAAGATCAATTAGCTCCTGCACCGATCCCTTGCCGAAAGATTTTTTGCCGACAAGCTGGATCTCCCGGTTGTCCCGCAGCGCTCCGGCTAAAATTTCTGAAGCGCTGGCGCTGCCCTCATTGATCAAAACTACCATTGGCAGAGAACTTAATTTGTCTCCGCCGGAAGTATACAAGTCATCTTTTTTTCCGGCATTATCCTCCTCGCTGACAACCAATTTTCCCTTGGGAATCATCCGGCTGGCAATGCTTACGGATCCGTCTAAAAATCCGCCCGGATTATTGCGCAAGTCTAAAATTATTCCCTTGGCGTTTTTAGATATAATTTGATTAGCGGCCGCGTCAAACTCTTTGGCAGTATCGTTCCCGAATTTTGTTACTTTTAAAAAAGCAATGCCGTCGGATTTAAATTCCAGCTCCACGCTTTTTAAGGAAATAGTGTCGCGAATAATAGAAATTTCCCGGACATTGTCTTCGCCGTTGCGCAAAATAATAAGTTTTACCTCCGATCCTTTTTTCCCGCGAATCAAATCCACTGCCTCATCAATAGTTATGTCAGCGGTGGTTTTGTCATTGACTTTAAGAATTTTATCGCCGGCGCGCAATCCCGCTTTTTCGGCTGGCGAGCCGGAAAGCGGAGCGATAACAGTTAAAACATCATCTTTGATTCCAAGTTCCGCGCCAATGCCTTCAAAACTGCCTTCTAAATCCTGGGAAAAAGATTTTGTTTCCGACGGATCAAAAAAAGTCGAATAGGGGTCCTTGGTGGCGCTGATCATACCCTTAATGGCGCCATAAACCAATTTTTGGGCGTCCAGCGAGTCTTTGTCCACATATTTTTCCTTGAGCAAATCCCAAACTTTCCAAAAGAGCGAAAAGTCCACCGCTTTTTGCGGTTGGTTTTTGTTGATGATTTGCGTTTGGGCGAGCGGAAAAGACTGGCTGGCAGTATCAGAATTTTTGCCTCGGGAATAACCCAGCCAAAAACTTCCGACCAATAAGAAAACAAAAAAGAAAACAAATAAATATTTGCGGAAAATTTTTCGTCCTTGCGCCAGTGATTCAGTTTGTCTCAGTGTTTCCTCGTCCATCTAAGTGTTTATTATTGGTGCGCAGGCAAGTCTTTGCCGGCGTATTTGAGAAAATATTTAATCGCGCTTTGGATATGCAGGCGGGTAAGCTGGTTGAATAAAATCAGGTTTAATATGCCCTTACCGGCTGATCCCCGGCGGTGGTAGTGATACATTTTTGCCTGCGGATAATAAATTACTTTGTAGCCATTTTCCCAGAATCTCCGGCACCAGTCCGTATCTTCCATATACATCTGAAACCGCCGGTCAACCAGCCCGACTTTTTTTACGGCTGAACTTTTAAGCATCATCGCCGAACCCATCAGCCAGTCAACTTCACGGACTTCCTGATGGTCAAAATCTTTCATTAAAAATCGGTCCAGATGTTCTCTGGCAAAAGGCAGTTTTCCCAGAGTCGTCCGGCGGTACAGAATGGTAAAGGGTGAAAGAAAACGAAAACAGGTTGGCTGGAAGGTTTCATTAAAGTTCAGAAGCTGGGGGCCGACTATTCCGGCTTCGGGATGGCTTTGGCTGTAGCTCAAGAGGCTTTCAATTGAATCCGGCTTTACAATAATATCATCGTTTAAAATTAAAATATATTCCCCCCAACTTTTTTTAATGCCGGCATTAACCTCGCCTCCAAAATGCAAATTTTCAGCTGAAGGCAGAAAGACTATCTCCGGATAGTCCTCTTGCATCATTAGGGCTATTTTCTCCCCTGTTTCGCTGTCAGCCACAATTATCTCATAATCCGATAGCCGGATGTTTTTTTGGATCGAATCAATACAAAGCTTAAGAAGCTCTGGATTCTTATAGCTCGTGATTATGATTGAAAGCTCCATTTATTTGGGTTGAATGTCTGATTGTTTGGGAAGAGTAAAAATATTTTTTGCCATTTCGCGGATCTTGTCGTAATTGTCGCCGATCGGAAGCAGGATGTATCCGGTTTCCTTGGTTTCGGGCGGGTTGTAAAGCAGTCCCTCACCGCTGTTCTCTAAGACCCTCTGGAAGGTCTGCGGATTTTGCATGCCGGTATAAAGCTCGTAAAACCTTTTCATTTCCCAGGCTTGTAAATCGCTTCTTACATTATCTCCCAGGCTGTCAAGAATGCCATTTAGTTTTCCAAAGTCCGTCAAAGTGCCGGCGCTCAATAATTTTTCCTTGAACAATTGGATAATTTGCTGTTGCCTTTTAGCCCTTTCAAAGTCGTTAGAAGTTGCCCGTGAGCGCGCGTAGCAAAGCGCCTGATCGCCCATCAGGGTCTGTTTTCCGGCTGGTAGTTTAAAATCGCCGCCGCATTCCTTATTGGGGTTGGTGCAAAGCGGATAAGTCGCGGTAATTTTTCCCCGTTTATTTTTCTTAATTTCATATGTTCCGGTCGGCACTGTGAAAACATTCGGGTCGCAGACATGCGGTTCATCGAATTGCACTGCTTCTTCAAAAGGCTGTGCTAAAGTTATTTCCACTCCGCCAATGGCATTAATCACCTGCTTAAAGCCCTCAAAGTTTAAACTGGCTCCATAAGAAATTGGAAGTCCGGTGACATCGCTCAAAACCCTTTCCATTTCCGGGAGTCCTTGTTTTTTACCATTTTCTTCGCCGGCAGCATAGACTGCGTTGATTTTGGTTTTGTTGCCCCAGACCGGATTGTCGACATATAAATCGCGCGGAATGGAAATCATAGAAATTTTATTTTCCTTGGGAACAATGCTTAAAATCATAATCGTGTCAGCTAAAGTTCCGCCACCCGGGATATTTTCTCCGCGCATGCCCAAAAGCGCCAAATTTATCCGCCCGTCTTTTTCGCCCTTGAGTTCATCTTTTACTCCAGGGAGAGAATGGATCAGACTATTAAAGAGTCCGCCGCTGGAAATTTTATTAAGAATCCCGCCGGTTTTCCAGGCCATAACCCCGCCGACGATCAAAACGATTCCAGTCAGCACTAAAAAAAGCCGAAACCATTTTCGCTTGAAAAGCTTAACCTTTTTCTTCTCCGGATTTTTTTGATTACCGGAAGATCCTGCGTGCTCTAAGTAGACCATGTTGTTATTATTTGTTTTTAATTAAAACATGTTTTATTTAAAAAACACATAGTTACATTTTACTTTTATTTGGCAATAATGTCAACCCAGCACTAACTTTGCACTTGCTCTGCAATTTTGCGCCGAAGGCGCATGTGCAAAGTTAGTGCTGGGTCAATCAAGAGAGTTAAAAATACAAACCATATCCCGGGCGGTTTTTTCCCAGGAAAAATTTTTAGCTTGTGGCTGGCTCCTTTGCGCCAAAACAAGGCCTAAATCCGGGTTGTTAAAAAGCTGTTGGATTTTGGCGGCCAGATCTTCGGAGCTTTTTGGATCGAAAAAAGAGACGCTTTTATTGGCAATTTCCCGGTGCGGCGGGATGTCGGAGGCGATAACCGGCGTGCCGACCGTCATAGCCTCGAGAATCGGGATGCCAAAACCTTCATAGAGCGAGGGAAAGCAAAAAATACGCGCGCCCTTAAGCAGAGCGGCTTTATCTTTCTCATCAATGTATCCCGGGAAAAAAACATCATTTCTTAAATTAAATTTGCAAACGGCAGTGTCGATGCGCGGATCAAAATTATGTCCCCGGCCGCCGGCAATAACCAGTTTTGCGCCAATTCCCAGTTTTATTTTTGCGAAGGCCTCCAGGAGAACTGGAATATTTTTTCTGGGCTGGAGCGTGCCGAGATACAAAATATATTCATCCGGCAGATGATATTTCTTTTTTACCTCTAGAATTTTTTCAGCCGTTATGTCCTGGCGCAAAAAATCTTCCGAAACAGCATTATGAATCCAGGCAATTTTATCCGCGCTTATGCCATAATATTTTTTAATTTCTTCGGCGGTAAACTTGGAAACGCCGATGATTTTGTCTGCCCGCCGAAAGGACAGCGGAATCAGAATTTTCAAAAAAAACAAATCAGAAAATTTAATAAACTTTGAATAAATCTTAAAAGAAATATCGTGGACAATGGTTGCAATCCTGATTTTCTTCGGCACAAAAAAAGGCGTGATGTATTGTGTGAGGTAAACATCCAGCGGATTCTGGCGCAAATATTTTGGCAATGTCCACATATTCCACCCGAATTTATTATGTAGCGGTCGGACCGCTACAAGGGAAACAATTTCAAAATTATTTTTATTTTTAATTTCCAGTTTTTCCGCAATATCCTCAAGTATCGCGGGGGCTGTCATGTCGGTAAATAAAAAATATTTATTTTCCGCATCAATCTTGGCCAAGCCTTTGGCCAAACCAAAAAACACCGCTTCATCGCCGGTTCTCTTCTTTCCGATATTTCGGATATCAATGCCGATTCTTGCCACTTTATTCTTCTTTGTAATTTAATAATGATATAGATACTCCCGAAAAAATCCAAAGCAGTCCGAGGAAAATTCCCGCATTAAACAAATTTGGGATAGTGAGCGCGATCCAGGCCAAAATCAGAAACAACCAAAAAGCTTCTGGTTTCGCCCGCTTTCTGTAAAAAGCTCGAAAAGACATTACTATGATATACGACCAAAGAAGCAAAAAGGACGCCAGTCCCGAGATTCCCGCGCCCAGCCAAATTTCAAGGAAAATGTTGCTGGAGTTGAGCACTGCTCCGCGTCCATCGCGACCCAAAATTTCGCCAATATTCCCCCAGCCTATGCCCAAAATCGGATGCGCCTTGATTTGCTGCCAGGATTTTTGGTAAATTTCACTTCTGATGCTGATGTTTGGATCTTTTCTGTAAACTTCTTCAATTCTTTGGCCAGCTGCTTTTTCTTTTTCTATATCCTCTAAATTTATTTGATAGCAATTGCAAGACTGCAAGTCTTTTTCTTCGCCTGAAATTACCAGACACCAACTCATTGGACACGCAACAGTAATTTTTTGCAAGCCCGACTTCGTGCTTTGGACGCGGTTGAGCAACTGAAAACTAGTGAGGTTGAAAAAATATACAATGGCGACACTGACAATTATACAAGACAAAATTTGCAATTTTATTTTCAGAGTATTTTTCCACTGCCATTCGCGCGGATTAAATTTCAAATTTGTGAAAATAATCAGTAAGTATAAAATTGTAACAACCAGCGCGCCGAGCCAGGCAGAGCGGGAGACGGTTAAAATTAATAATATATAAACAGTCGTTAATAATAAAAATAGTAAAGTTTTTAATATTTGATATTTGGAAATTAAAAATTGATTGGAAATTGGAAATCGGAAATCGGAAATTACAGATTTTCCCCCTGGACTATTCTTCGAAAAAAAGTATATCATCGAATAAATAATGGCCAATAAAAGCACTAAATATATTCCCAGCCAGTCTGCTTCGGTAAAAGTGCCGTTCGGCCGTCCAGGCATAGTTTCAAAAGAACTAAAACTGTGTGAAAATCTGATATTCTGCCAAATGCCGTATAAAACCACGATTATAGAGGAGCTTAGAAAAAAAGGAATTATTTTTTTCAAGTCTTCTGTGTTTTGGATGAAAATTCTCACCAGAAAATAAATCGCCACAAAAGAAAGCGCGATGACCGATTGCTTGAGCGCCAACTTGGAAACTTCGTTTCCAAGTGCGCTTAAAAATCCAGCGATGGCAAAAATTATCAATAGTCCGTCTACCCAATAAAATTTCGGCAGTTTGAAATTTAATCTTTTGGTCGCGAGCCGCACCAGAACCGCGACAATTATGAGCGCCGCGAAAAACTGATATGGTCGCACCGCGATACCAAGGCTTTCCGGCGCGAGACTGATATTCTCCAGCGCGATCGTTCCGATAAAAAACAAAAACGCCCAGCCGGGTCGATAAAGCGCGAAAGCTAAAAACAAAAACGAAAGAAACAAAAAGTCGCTGATATTTCCCATCGGCAAAACCTTAAGATTGGAAAGCAAAATCAAAAGGAAGACCAAAAGAATGTTGGCTAAAATCAGCCAGTTTCTGGGTTTATTTAGGGTATTGACAAATTGTTTTAGATATGCTATCATTCTTTGATTGAATAACATTTCAATTACATATTTTAAAAACTTTAGATGGAGGTGTACTGTGAAAATTTCTAAATTGGTGGGGATTCTTATTGACGCTACAGAAAATGTTAAAATCGTGTGGTCTTCCGGGGAGTCAGGTTTTAGAGCAGATATAGGAGAAACGGTGGTGCAAATCTCTGAAGAAAAAGATGGGAACTTTAAATTTCTTATTTACTGCGGAAACTGTTCCGGAACACCAGAGGAATATAATACCTCTAAAATTAACTCTTCCAGTAGTGAATATGATGCAGACGCTCGGGATTTTCTTTATCGTCTTTACAAAGTGATACGGCAATATGTCCCTCTTAACAAAACCCAGACAACACTGATGACGGAGCTTTCCAAGGTTTTTTATCCTGCGGGATAACTATTATGTTTGTTATTAATCTCGGATATATTACATATCCGAGATTTTTTTATTTTAAATTTTCAATAATATTTAAAACTTTCTCTGTGAATTTTTCCCACGAAAAAATTTGTGCTCGGTCTTTGGCGCGGCGGGAAAGGGTAGCGCGCAGATCTTTATTTATCAAAACATTTTTTATAACCATAGTGATGTCACGCGGATCCTTAGGATCGCAATAGAGCACGGAGTCCCCGCCTACTTCCGGCAGCGATGAAGTTTTGGCGGTGAGGACCGGTACGGCCTGATTCATAGCTTCCAAAACCGGCAGGCCAAAGCCTTCGTAAAATGAGGGATAAACAAACATCAGGGAATTTTTGAAAATAGCCGGCATATCCTGCCCTGGCGTGTGATCCAAAAGCCTTATATAGCGCGTCAAATTTAATTCTTTCACTAACTTTTCTGCGTCGGTAATAAGCGGAGCCAGGCGCGGAATAAGTTTCCCATAAATTACTAATTTGGGAAATTCGCCGATGAATTTCTTTTTTTTGTTTTCTTCCAGAATAATTTTGTAAGCCCGGATGACGCCTTCCACATTTTTGCGGACTTCCAATCCCCCGCCGGCTAAAATATAACCGGGTTTCAGCTTATATCTTTTCATAATTTTCTGGCTCTGAATTTCAGAAACTGCTTTTTTGTAATTTTCACCGGCATCATTATAATTAACGGAAATTTTTTTCGAGTTAATGCCCAGATGTTTGATTAAATCTTTTTCAGTTTGGCGGGAAATAGCCAGTATCTTAGTAGTTTTTTGAATGGCATTTTCAATAAGGTTCCAATAATATTTTTTGCGGGCATTGCCTAGATATTCAGGAAAAAGTTTGAGAACAATGTCATGTACGACCATAATGTGTTTAATATCTTTTGAAAAAATGGTAGCAGATTGGTAAAGGCTTAAAAATATATCGCATTTATCCTTTTGCGCCTTGGCAGGCAAGAGCCTTTTCTCCCACCAAATTTTTCGTACCAAATCATCGCGCTTCCAGATCGGCAAAAAAACCCGCGTGTGAAAATTTCTGGGCAGTTTAAAGTCCTTCGGTAATTCTTCTTCTAAATACAAAATGAACTCATGGCCTGATTTTTGCCTAAGCAGTTCATTTAAAAAATTAACCGTTACTTGTCCGATGCCGGTATCCGGCTTGCGAGCAAATGAGGCGTTGATTCCAATTTTCATATGTCTTAATTATACCCCAAAAATAGGAAAAACAAAAAGAGAGGGCTAAGCTTCTAGCTCCTCTCTATTTTTACTTTTCACAACCTATACTCTTGCGAGAAAAGGGTTCTCGACTCCTGCCTTTTTCCGAAGTTCTTCATTCTCGCTTTCTGCCCTTTTAGCTTTTGCTACCTCCTTGGCGTCGAAGAGTTGGCCACACTTTGGACATTTATTATCCTCAGCTATCCAGCCCACATAAATCAGCATCTCTTCGCATTCGCGATTTGGACAAAGCAGACATATACCGCAGAATCCTTTTTCAGCATCTCTATCTCGCTGCTCAACAATATCTTTGATTGACATACTCGGATCTTCCATTGAAGCCCTAATCTTGACGCTTTTGTTCTCCTTGCATATAGCAGTTAGGAAAAAACCTTCTTTCTTTGCTTTCTCGATCTCTTTCTTAATGAAATCCGGGCACTTGAATGTGGCAAATTTAAAAAATGCATGTAGGGAAAAATTCGGACCACTAAGCAATATGCCTAAAGTAGCCGGACTTTTTTCGCGCTCCACCCAGTAGCGCAACCCGAGTTTCTCTAATCCTCGAGCCATTTTTTTGATCCATTCCGGATCGTCATCTCTCAACTTTCTGTCATATTTCGGATCATTCAGATTAATGGTTCTGGTTGTAAATCCTTCCTTCTTCTTTTTTTCCATCTCAGATCTCCTTTCTTTACCATAGTATTTTTACTTTCATTTTTTTCAACGGTATTCCCTTTGTTTGATTTATAATTTCCCGCAACAGAGACGGATTGGTCGTAAAATACCAATCATCATCTTTTTTCACGAAATTGCCAGCTACAGGAATTCCTAATACCATTTTCTCCTTTCTATACAACGCTACTCTAAACATCCGTAACTGCGGGCTGTCGACAAATACCTCGCATTTTTCGAACGGCTGTTGTAATAATCCGATCAGTTTATTGATCTCGGCAGGATCGTCCACAATTTTGAATCCGTCTCCGCTTCTGATCAGGAACTTATGGATTCTGATCTTGTCGATTTTTCCGAGTTTGTCGAATATCACCTCTGTTTTCATTGCTATCCTCCCGTTATTTAAGCATTTTTTTGAGTGAGACGCCGATAAGCGGACAGGAAACTTTTGTGGCCTTTTTCGTAAGTGTAAATGTAACAGTTTTCATTTTTCAGCTGTCTTTCAAGTTCCGCCCTGATTATCAGTGGATCAAGCGATGGCTTAATATCAAGCTTTGCAATTTCTTCGCCCTCATAAACATAAACAACAGTTGCTCTTAACAAGTCATCATCACTCTGCGCAAGTTTTCTCTCTAATAATTTTTTCTTATTTAGCATTTCTTCATATTTACCTACCTCGGAAGAGAAGGCTGCGGAAATAATCACTAACACAACACCTATAATGGTGGCCGTGGCAAGTATTGTTGGGTAGGATGTGCTCATTAGAAAAATATAAAAGAAAGCAAAAGTAAATATAACCATCGTCCCGCAAAAATCGTTCATTTTTTCGCCAATAGGATAATGCATGATATATTTTCCTCCTCCTAATTTTTAAATTACTAGCAAATACGCCAAAGGCGTCAGGTGCTGAAAATATAGCTTAGATTTGGTAAAAAGTAAAATCTAAAAAAAATCAATTCAAAATTCTTTCCCAAAAATAGAAATTCTGTCCGTACCAGTGCTTTTTTAGCAAACCTATTTTTTTGAATTTCATCTTTTTCATAAGAGCGATAGCCTGTTTATTATTGGCTCTGGTATCGCACCAAATTTTATAAACATTGTTTTTCTTTGCTATTTTTATCAAAAAATCAAAAATGTTTTTAGCGATCCCTTTTCTTTGATAATCTTTCCCTACGCATATCCAATCTATCCAAAATGTTTCAGCGTCAAAATAACCACAAGCAAATCCGACTATATCTTTTTTTCTTTTAGCAATAATGTATATATAATCCTTATATCTGATATTATCCAGAATGCTTTTTTTGCTGAATTTTTCAATCTCTTCTTCGCGGGCATGCAGAGAATAATGATGAGCCTGGCTGATTGTTTCAATGGCAAACTTCGAAAATTTTTCAAGCTCGCTGGTTTTCAATAAATCAATCGTCATATTATTTTTTGATTATTTTTGAAACTTTTTTTGGCAATCTATCGCCAGCTTTATACATTCCTCCGGATCATATCCCAGATCATCGCACCATCTGATTGTGGAAAATATAATATTTCCGAGTTCTTTCTTGAGTTCATCGTTGGTATGAATATTTCTATCCTTCACGGCATCCCGTTCCCAACGGCAAATGTCGCCAAATACCTTGCCCATTCGAACAATAATTTGTCCGAGGTTCAATTTTTGATCGCCCCATATTTCGCGACCTTGCTGCAATAAATTTTTAATTTCCATAATTTTTTAAAATAATTAAAATTGTTTTAGTTTTGCAATATATTTTTTGATCGTTTTAGCTATCGAATCGAAATATACATATCTTTTAACTTTCCTTTACTGAACACAAATTGCCAAAGGTGCATGTGTCTGGATTTGAATCCGCCAGCACAGCTCAAAAGATAATACCGCCACATTCGGTAGAATTTTTCGTCATACTTTTTCGATGGCAATGAGGAATAATTTTTTCTAAAATTTTCTTCCCAAGCCAGCAAAGTTTTATAGTAGTAAAGTCCAAAATTGTGGAGGTCTTCAATCATTAATAGATTTTCAGCTGCGCTTCCGATCTGTTTCAAGGACGGGATCATTCCGCCCGGAAAAATATACTTGTCTATCCAGGGATTGGCCATAGTTACCGAATTATTTCTGCCTATTGTTTGGAGTAAAAAAAGCCCATCATCTTTGAGCAAAGACGCTACTTTTTTCATAAATGCTTTATAATTTTTGTAACCTACATGTTCAATCATTCCAATCGAGACTATCTTGTCAAATTGTCCGGTCATTTCCCGATAATCCTGTTTTTGAATGATAACTGGCAATCCTTTGGTAAATTCTTTGGCGTATGCGATTTGTTCATCAGAAATGGAAATTCCCGTCACCTGACAGCCATAATGCTCCGCGGCGTATTTGGCGAATCCGCCCCAGCCGCAGCCAATATCTAAAACTTTGTCATCCTTTTTAAGCTGCAACTTTCTGCATATCAAATCCAACTTTTTCTCTTGGGCTTCATTCAGATCGGAAGTATCTCTGAAATATCCACAAGTATATTGATTATATGGATCTAAAAATGACATATACAAATCATTGCCCAAATCATAATGATTTTTAGCGACTTTCTTTGCATTTTTTAAGGATTGCGCATTAAAAAGTCGCGCCCTCAGTTTCGTAAGAAATAGTTGCCAATTGGGCAATTCTGTCGTATTAGCTCGCAATAACTTTTCGAAAAATAAGTCTAATCTTTCGCAATCCCACCATTTTTCCATGTGAGCTTCGCCCAGACCCATGGTTCCGCTTTTTAAGACGCGGGTGTAAAACTTGGGATTATGGATTTGAATATCCCAATCCCTGTTTCCATTAACCTCAATGTCCGCTTTTTGTAAAAAAGCAGTAGTTATATTTTTAGAAGAAATTTTCATAATTTATCCTTATCCTCTATTATTTAAAGCGTTTTTTGAATAGCTCTAAATCTCTTATTGTCTTCTCAGTTAGGTCATACTTAAAAACTTTTTCCAGGGGTATCCAATCAAAATCAGATCCCTCGCCTAATTTCATTTCATCTTTTTTCAAGGCACTTTTAACATAAAAAATATATCTGTGAGTATCAAATTCTTCATTAAGATAATCGCATAAAGGAATAACTTGATTTTCTGAAATTTCAATATTTAACTCTTCCCTTAGTTCTCTTGTAAATGTTTCAACGGGATTTTCTCCATTTTTACTTTTACCTCCAAAAAATGCCCACTTATTAGGGTTATATTTCGTATTAGCATCGCGCTTATGCAACAAAACGCTTTTTGTTTTAGGATTATACAAAAATCCTCCGGCAAAAAATATTTTGTTTGTCATATTTTTCAAGTCTTTTAAGGTCTTATTTATGGTTAGTCTTTTGGTCTGACATTTACACCCCTTACTTTTTTATATTTTCTTTTTTTATTTTTTTCAACTTTTTTGACAATCTCTTTTCCTAGGTCAATTTTTAACATTTCCGCAATTCCAAAAAGATAAATTGCAACATCAGCCAGTTCTTCTCCAAGATCGGGTAATTTTTTACGGTAAGCCTGGAATGCTTCAGCCACTTCGCCATACAGAAAGGAAAATTCAAGCGGAATATTAGTAGTATTAAACTTTTTATCCACTTTATTTTTCCAGATATCCTTTTGAAGTTTTTGTGAATTTCTTATTGTCGCCATAGTATTAAAAAATAACCATTTATAATTTTTGTTGTTTTTTTAATTTTATTTCTTCTTTTCAATACCCCTGCGGCGGTTTTTTCTTCTTGCCCAGCATTCCTATTTTTACAGTTTTAATCTGTTCTTGGATATTTGTAATTTCATTTTCAAATTCTGTGATATTCACGCCTTTGCGAATCAGATCTTCTTTTATATATGCTTCAGTTTTGGAAAAATCATTTTTGAATTTTGAATTGATATCTTTCCACTTAATCCCCTTGAGCAATCCGGCAAATTTTGCCTCATATTTTATTTTTTCTCTGCTCATCAAAAAGGCGATGGATGGATAACCCAAATATCCTTGCCAGTATGACCCGTTGTCATTGGACATGATGCTTCCTGATTTCGGATCATATTCAATTTCGTAGAATTTATTGCCACTGGATGAAAAGACCTTAGCCTTGTTTCTCGAAACAGTGATCCTTTTATCGCCAACTACTCCCAGTGCCTCATAAATTTTAATTTTTGGCGGAAATTTCCATTTCATATTAAAAGTAAGAGCTCTCTTTCTCTAAATAATTACTACTGTTTTTGAAGCCGAATTTTCTATAAAAATCAAAATTTTTAGAGCTCGTTCCTAGTGTAAATTGAGTTTTCGGAAATTTTTTTAAACATCTTTGAAGCAACTCTTTTCCTATTCCTCGTCCTTGATAGTCTGGTGATACTGCTAAATCATAGATGATTGATCGTTGGACACAATCAGAAATAACGCGAACAACCCCCACAAGCTTTTCTTTTTCCCAAGCAGATGCAACAAAAGTAGAGTTTAAAAATGATTTTTCTATAATCCCACGTTGATCCTCCTGGTCTATATACAGAGTGTGATTTGCAATACAATCAGTATTGTTGTTGAATACTGGTTTTTGACTTGAAGGTTTTATCCATTCGACAGAATTAAATAGATGAAAAAGTTGGTCGGTAGAAAAATTCTTTATTTCTTTATATTTAATCATAATTATTGAATGCCTATAAATTTATATTATGCCTATAACTGCACAGAATCTGTCTCTCGGTTTACCGGTCGAACCTAAGAGATTTATTTAATTCTTCTGACACAGAATAAATAAAATTAATGACTAAGCCAATCAACTACAGTCTTAGCCATTTGAGCTTCGTGTTTTTCAAACGAATGATCGGCTCCTTTTATAACTTCGTAGCTAAAATCTGGTTTGTGTTTTTTCAAAATATTTACAACTTTATTAGCATCTCCCCAGGCATATTCATCAAGTTCGCCGTATACTATCAGCGTGGGCTTTTTGATTGATTTAAAATATCGGAAGTGGTTTTTCTTGGATAATTTAACTTTTTTCAATACCTCTAAAAATGGATACGTGTTATAATCCCCATCTGGGTTAGCAATGTCATAAAAACCAGTGTAGGAAAATATGAGGTCACAAGACAATAATTCTAGAATAATCTCTGCCCCCTTTCCTTTTCTAATCTTGCTCTTTGCCTTAGATAATAATTTTTTAAAGTTATCTTTTCCAAGCATATTATAATATATGCCGGTGTCGTCACCACCACTCAGCAATACATACTTGGCAATCGGGTTCTTGGGTTTATAGTGATTATATACGCAAATTTTGTTAGCTCCAGTAGACATACCAATTAAATAAAACTCTTCGTAGCCCAATTTTTTAAGAAAACTGATTGCTCCGTCAATATCTTGGACGCATTCCTTTATTTTTTCATAAGCCATTCCGTATCTCTTTCTTTCTGTTTTGTCTCCCTTTTTTACATTTAGTTTTTTGACAATACCAGCACCTCTATTATTGAAAAATAGAATAGAAATGTTATGTTTCCCAAGAACATCTGCCAATATTTTATTTTCAACTTCATCATAAAAAACTGACGAACTTCCATTACCGTGTAAATTGATAGCAACTTTCTTGGATTTTTTTCCTTCGTATAACAAGCCCGGCAGAAGCAATCCGTCGCTCGTGTTAAATTCTATAAATTTTGGTGTATTCATACACTTTAGATTAAAACAATTTACCTCCAATTTCCGCAAAGTCTTTATCTGGCGTGATTAAAATGCATTTGCCGTCTTTGTCTGGCACACCTAGAGTCAGGGATTCTGAAACAAAAGGCCCGATTTGTCTGGGTGGAAAATTGACTACGCCCAAGACTAATTTACCAATCAGTTCGTCTTTTTTGTAATAATCTACAATTTGCACAGATGATCTTTTCATTCCAATCTCAATTCCAAAATCAATCGTCAATTTATACGCTGGTTTTTTCGCTTCCGGAAAATCTTGAACATCAGTTACTTTCCCCACCCTAATATCTAATTTTTGAAAGTCTTCTATTGTTGCCATAATATTAATAGGTTAATGTTTTATTGTGAAATAATATTTTTTATAAATGGTTCTTTTATTTTCCTATAAATCTTTCCGTTTTGATTTGATTCTTTGACTGCTTGTATTTTGAGGTTGTTATATTCATGTACTTTCTCCGGATGTTTTAGCATATAATCCCTAAATTTTAAAGTTTCCATCCACTCATTATTTTTTGCGGGGACTAAATGAACATGATAACGTCTTTTTTCTTCAATGAGATCATCTATATCAATTCGAAAAAATAAACGTTCAGGTTTGCTGGCCATTTCTCTGTATTCATAGTCCGCTTCCTCTAATTGTTTGAAAATTTGAGGAATTTCTTCTTTTTCGGTCGAAATCATTATATCAATAATTCCTTTTCCGCTAGCACCTGGAATGGCAGTGCTTCCTACATGTTCGATAAAATATTTTCTTTTGAGGAATTTGCAAAGTCTATTTTTTTCATTCTCAAAAAGAATCGGAAATATATCATTGTATGGTTTAAATACATATTTATTCATATTAAGATGACAACCCCCATTCTTTCTGCATATCTTCATATTTCAATCTTGATTCCTCAACTAATTCATCCGTGGCGTTTTTAACACCACACTTTCTTAAAAAGCTTAATCCGTATCCTTTACCAAAATTATATTGAAGACTCCAAATAGCCGCAGCGAAATCTATTTCCGGATTACCGATAGTCATATCTCCCAAATCTATATAGCCAGAAAAATCATCTTCTTTAAAAATGAAATTTGGCAGGCATGCGTCTCCATGCACCAATACACTACCTGGCTTATAATTTCCAAATGGACAATCTGTTGCATCAACAGCATGGAATTTCTTAAGAACATTAACCAACTTATCTACCACTTTTTCAACTGGCCATTCCTTTTTCAGTTCGGCGAGATTTTTACCTTCAACGGAGGATAAAAGCAGAGCCTCTTTACTGCCAATTTTTATAAAACCAATTACTTCAGGAACCGGCAATTTACCCCTTAACCATGCCAGTCGCTCCCGCTCTTTTTCCAATTTTGGACTAATTTTTAAAAAATAATTTCCTTCTGCAGTTTCAATCTTAAAAACATCACTTTGATCGCCATGTCGTTGTTTTGTTATTGTAGTATTGGCACATACTTGTTTTTCAGCCCAATCGATAAATTGTTTAATCATAAATTTTATTCGGTTAACTTTTCATTCTTTCTCCTAAAGTTTTACTTGGAACATAAACCAAAACATCAATACCTTTAATTTCAATCATCTCGTAATCTTTTCTAATCATTAGCGTGAAATTGCCGCTGCTTTGGAGATATTTATCTTTAAATTGCTGGTAATCTTGAACTCTAAAATCTGGCGCTCCTTTTTGAGGTCTGGTTGCATCTGGCAACCTAACTTTTACGGAAGTTAAAATTCCAGCAGATATTTTCATTGGTTCGTTCAATAAAAATGTTCTGCCTGTTTTGTGATTTTCTTTATCCATTTCCTCACCTAAAGCTCCAGCTATTTTTTCCAACTCTTTGTATTCATCCTCATTTTTGGAAAATATTGCCAAATAATCAATTTCCGGATTTTTTTCATCTGTATTTTTAAAAACCGCCAAGCCTTGACTGGCTATATAGTTTATAAGTTTTTCAAATTCGTTTTTATTCATATTTTTTTTAACTTATTAACAAACCTGTGTAAGTGCGGATCGAGTCTTTCGATTGGCATAGCTAGAATCTCATCAAAACCCAACCAATGAAAGCCATCAAATTCCCTTTTAAATTCTTCAGATTTATCGTTAATTTCCAATTTTGAATCTCCCTCAAAAACATACCACAAGCTAACATCAATGTGCCCAGGAGTTAGACCGGCTGTTTCCGTCACGGTAACAAAAAACGGGATTTCTGAATTATCAAAGGCGGGCTTGGGCTCAATCCTCAATTCTTCAATCAATTCCCGCTTGGCAGTTTCAAGTGGCATTTCGTCTCTATTAATATGCCCTCCGCTTGGAAGTTTTTTCAAAGCCTTCTTGTGATCTAACAATAAAATTTTCTTTTCTTTAAAATCTACCAAAACCGAGTAACTAACCAGATGCTTCAATGGCGTAGCTGGCTTTTCAATCCGAAAAATTTCCACTCCGCTTTTTATCCAATCGATAGCATCTTTTTTGTGTCCCTGCTCTATCTCATCAAGCGGGATAACGGCTTTTATTAGGCTGCCTATTTCGCTTCTTACTTTTTTCATAAATACTTTCTTAATTCTTCAGCATACTTAATCCTTTCCTCAGGAGTAGAAACAACGGTATCAATCATATTTTTGTATAACTCATCATCAGTGAATCGTGGGAATACGTGAAGATGATAATGAAAAGCATGCTGATTGCCAACTGGTTCGTTATTTTGGGTAATCGTGATACCTTCACATTTTCTGGCTGTTTTTAAGGCTAAGGCTACCTTCTTGGCAATTTTGATTATGTGGCAAGCTACATCATCAGACAGTTCGTAAAAATTTTCATAGTGAGTGTTTGGAACGATAATCGGATGCCCAGGATTATTTTTTATAAATTTTGAACCAATAAAAATGGTGACTAGATCATCTTTATATACAATATCTGCCTGCTTGATCATGGTATCTTCATTTTCAATGCCCTTTACGGCCAGGCATATCGGACATTTATAATTTTCCGGCGCGTGGTTATACATATTTTGTCAATCTATTCATATCTTTTATTATTTTTTAAAATTTCATTTTTTCTTTTATAAATTTATCCTAACTTAAATTCCTTTATTAGCTCAATACAAGTTCCGTGTTCGCCCATTTCGTATGCCCCAATTTCATCAATCATAAATTCTTTATCTAACCATTGAATTTCCTCAGCCACCATTTTTGCAATTTTCTCATCCTTTAATCTAATTATGGTTAGGTGCGGATGATACAAACTCATTGAATTGGGATAACCATATCTTTGGATGTTTTGTTTTTTCTCATCAGAAAATTCCATATTGTATAAATCTGCATATTTTTCTCTGACATGGTCTTCTCTAAAATCATTCAGCTTTTTTACAATAGCTTCGTGAATAGTTTTTATTTCTTCCGTGTAGTTAAACTCTATTCCTATATATCCCTGGCTGGTTATTACTTTCTTAAACATAAACTTCACGGTTGATAAATTTTTTGACAATTCTTCAATATTGGAAAGTATCTTTTCTAAATTATGAGTTGGATATTCAGGAGAATAAATAGTAATATGCGGATAAATATTTTTACTATTAATAATAAAATAGGCAACCTCTTTTTTTGATATTTCTTCGCTTAATTTTGCCACTCGCTCCGCAATTTCAAGGGATGGCTTAAAAGCAACATTTATTCTGATAAATTTTTCAGCCATAAATTTATTTAACTTCACCAATATTATCTTTGATAATCTCCAGGGCAGCTTTATGTAATTTAGAATTAGAGTGGCTGGCTGTAAGATTTTTAAATACAACCACGGACATGCCGCGGTCAAAAGCATCCCGAGCAAAAGTCAAAACGCAATTTTCAGTATCGAAACCAGCCAGTTCAACCTGCTCTATTTTGTGCTTCCTTAACATGTTTAATAATTTTTTATCGACAAAACTGCCGTATGTATCTTTAACAAAAATATTCTTGTTATTCACAAATTCCTCCAGTCCATCGGCCAAGTCTGTCTGTTTCTCGTTCATAAACCCTCGCCATTTGAGGCTGCGGACGAAATTGCTACCTTCATGGTTGATATATTTTGTAAAAATCAAAAGTTCATAATTCTTATTATGTTTTTTGATAAATTCTTTGATGCGACACAGCGTCTTTGCAGTCAGCTTGTTTATAAACCCTTTTTGAGCGTCGATTATTATCAATGCTTTTTTCGTTGACATACCCTAAGCATATTAATTATTAATTTCTTACTTTTTTATATCAAACTGAATAATCTGAAAACCATATTTATCAATATCTTTCTGTGGCCAAAAGGATACATCTTTAGTTTTTAGGATATAGGTCGCAGTTGTTTCAATTTTCCTTCCGGTATATTCTTTTTTGTTCTTGTCTCATTCTTCTAAAACTAAAGTGTCGCCTTTCTTAACTTCAAAATCAGCTAGTCGAAGCTCAAATTTCTTCTCGCCGGAGATTATTTCCTCAAAATATTCTTTCCAAACTTTTTTGTGGATAGTTACCATATTTTTACATCATTTATACAACGCACGAACCAATATCATTTGCTTCTTTAATTATATTCCCATCATTATTATATTTGACAGTCAAAAAAACTGTCCCATCGCTTGGATTCAATATGTTTTGAATAACGGGCTTTACGGACGGAAAAAGATCTTGATCTGCTATTTTATCGACATTTAAAAATATAAATTCGCCCTCCTCAGTACTGAGCAGTTCACCTGATTCATAGTCGGCAGAAAAATGAAAAATCAGCCAGTTTTCATCCTCATCTTTAACAGGTTTAATTTCAAGAATTACAGCTTCAAGGCGCATATTTTTTACCCTTATTCCAGCTTCTTCTAAAAGTTCTCGTTGTGATCCGATAAGTGGATTTTCATTTTGATCAACTTTTCCGCCGATTGGATGAACAAAATTAGGAGCATATTTCTTCAAGGGAGAGCGCTTTAGCAAGAGATATTTTCCATCCTTTCTAACGAAAATATTGGCGCAAATAACAAGATTATGGATTTGAGGATTTTGATTTATTGCCATATTTTTATACCTTATTTATTTTCTTAATAATTTTTTATATTCATCTCTACTCATAATTTTTTTGTAATCAGAAATTTTGTCTGTAAAAAGAATTCCATTTAGGTGATCAGATTCATGTTGAATAATTCTAGCTAATAAATTTTGTGCCTTAAAAACAATTTTTTTACCCTTTTCATTTAATGCTTCTATTGTTACTTCACTTGCTCTCTTCACTGGTCCAAAAATCTGGGCATTCCCAACACTTCCACACCCCTCATAACCAATATTTGTCTTTTTGGAAAATTTAATTATTTTGGGATTTATATAGATTCTCAACTTGTCCTTGTCTTCATTTTTCCTATTAGCGGTTTTTCTCATTTCGGTTATGAAAATTTGGAAACTTTGGCCTATTTGAGGAGCGGCCAAGCCAATGAGAGAACTTGCCCTCAGTGTACCAATAAGATCTCTTGTTATCCTTTTTGATTTTAGGGAGCTAATATCTCTCACTAAAGAAGTCTTTTTCCTTAGAATTGGATTACCAATTTGAATAATGCTTTTAATAGCCATAACAATTTATTTATACCGCTTATTGATTTTTTCAATTTTACTTTCCAAGGCTTTTTCGACATCGACATTCATGGCATGAGCCAAGAGCAAAGTTACTATCAAAACATCCGCGATTTCGTTGGGCAAGTTTTTGCCATCATAATCATTTTGCTTATCCTTTCTTTGCATCGCGTTAAACAACAGCACTTCGTTGCAAAGTTCGCCCACTTCTTCGGAAAGCTTGACGGTTCTGGCCAAAATCCTTTTTTCTTGATCTGAGTAGTTTTCGTGGTTCTTTTTCAATCTTTTGTCCTCAAGTTTTATAAATTCCAGCAGATCATTAAGATTCATACATTTGCCTAAGAATACTTTTAAATGTATTTATAGTATAACTCATTTCTCCCAAATCAAAAACCGCCTTACAAAAAGACGGCTCTTGACGTGGACCCGACGGGACTTGCACCCGTTTCGCGAGGTGTCAATGCTCGAATACTAACTACATATACTACGGGCCCGGATCCACATGTGTATTATAAAACAAAAAGAACCCTCTTTCAAGGATTCCTTTCAGACACCTCACGAAGCCCATAAAATATGTGCCTCGAGCATTTGTAACCTGAGTATAGCAGATTTGCATATTCTGTCAAGTCGCAAATACCAGTGAGTTATCCACAGTCGACGCTCTTGTAATATACTACAACAAAAGTCCGCAAAAATTGCACTTTCTGGTTTTTTTCAAGATTTATATGTGTAAAACCTGGAAAAGTGTGAGTGTCAGCACGGCCATAAAATAACTGAAAATGCCGGTGATTGTTACGACGGAAATCATAACTCCCAGGTTGAAATACACCTCTCCCTTGTTTAATTCCCCCATAATATTAGTTTAATTTTTAACCAAGGAGTCTAGCAGGCAATAGTTTGGTTTGTCAACCCCGCACTAAATTTGGGCCGGCTTCGCCTACTTTTTTGCGCCACGAGCGCATGCCCAAAATTAGTGCGGGGTCAAGTCTTAGGGTTGCCAAATCTAGCCTTTTCTGCTACACTCTAGAAAGCGGATGATTTTTAAACTGCAAAAAAATGGCTAAAAATAAGCAAAAAGTTTGTGTAATCGGACTGGGCTATGTCGGCCTGCCGCTGGCAATTCGGGCGGCCGAACGGGGGTTTGACGTCTATGGCTTAGATACCGACCGAAAAAAGATAAAAATGATTAACAGCGGCAAGAGTCCCTTTGTGGATGATTATGTCAGTGAAAGGATTGCGAAGCTCGGGATCAAAGCGACAGCGGATAAAAAAATTATCAAAAAAGCTGATATAATTTTGATTTGCGTTCCTACGCCGGTGGATGAAAAATTTTACCCGATTTTGGATCCGGTTATTAACGCTTCTCGGGCTGTGGCGCAAAATTTAAAAAAAGGCGCGCTGGTAATTTTGGAATCAACAGTCAATCCGGGAGTGAGCGAGGAAGTGGTAAAACCGATTTTTGAAAAAGAAGGGCTGAAAGTCGGCCGGGATGTTTTTATCGCCCATTGCCCGGAAAGAATAAATCCCGGGAAGGATCTTGTCAGCAAAGGTTATGATGTGACGAATATTCCGCGCGTAGTCGGATCATTCGATAGAATTGGGCTGGCTAAGGCGAAAAAGTTTTACGAAAAAATTATCGACGGCCAAATTATGCCGATGGGAACCATCCGCGAAGCGGAGGCGGTTAAAATTATGGAGAATTCTTTCCGTGACATTAACATCGCTTTTGTGAACGAGCTGGCGAAATCTTTTGACAAAATGGACATCGATATTACCAATGTCATCCGGGGCGCTTCTACCAAGCCGTATGGATTTATGCCGTTCTGGCCGAGCCGCGGCGTGGGTGGCCATTGCATTCCAGTCGATCCTTATTATCTGATTGAAAAAGCCAAAGAAAACAATTTCGACCACAAGTTCTTGCGCACGGCGCGCGGCATTAATAACAGCATGCCCCTTTACACCGTCGATCTGCTGCAGGTTAAAATGAATGAAATAAAAAAGGCAATTAAGGGCTCGAATATTGGAATCCTGGGCCTTTCCTACAAAGCCAATGTGGGAGATTTGCGCGAAAGTCCGGCGCTTAAAATCATTGAAATTTTAAAAGAACGCGGAGCGCTTCTCCATATTTTTGATCCATATATTTCCGAGATGTCCACGGTCAAAAATGTCCAGGAACTTTTGAAAAAATCGGAAGCTATAATTCTGGTGACAAATCACAGCGAATTTGAGCAGATTTCTCCCAAAGAATTCAAGCGCGCCGGCATCAAGATTATCATTGACGGAGTGAACGCGTTGGATAAGGGTGCGATCAAAAAATGTGGTATAATTTATAAAGGCATAGGGCGCTAATGCGCCAATTTCCAATAATCAATTTTCAATTTCCAAAAATATGTTTTCAATTTTAAAATCAATTATTTGGGTCGCGGGCATTTTAGTGGTCGCCTGGTTTGTGCTAGGCTATTTCGGTTATGAAATAAACAAGGATTATTTCAACAGCAGCAAGGCTGAGTGCCAAAAGCGGCTGAAAGTTTGCACAGACAATTTAATCCATCAGGGTATCGACAACGCAGAGTGCGACATTAATTGCGCTTCAACCGGCATAATTATTAAGAAAAAACAATGAAATTAGTTGTTAATATTCCCGCCTTTAATGAGGAAGAAAAATTAGCAGAAACTATAAAAAACATTCCTCGAAATTTTCGTGGAATTGACGAGGTTTTTATACAGATTATTGATGACGGATCGCGGGATAAAACTGCCGAGATTGCCAGGGAGGCAGGAGCGGATTTCATTCATTCTCACCGCGCTAATCGCGGAATTGGGATCACTTTTCGCACAGCGGTGGAAAAAGCGCTGCGAAATGGCGCGGATATTATGGTTAATATTGACGCTGACGGGCAGTTTGATTGCGCGGATATTGAGAAGCTTGTGCGGCCAATTCTTAACGGCGAAGCGGATATGGTAAGCGCCGATAGGTTTAGTGAAAAAACCGCCCAGGATATTCCATGGATAAAAAGTTTTCTCAACCGCGTGGCGGCCAGATTAATCGGCGGATTTATGAACACAAAAATTTATGATTTGACTTGCGGGTTCCGCGCTTATAGCCGTGAAGCGCTGCTGCGCCTCAACTTGCCGGGCGATTTCACTTATACCCAGGAAGTCATTATTGATCTGCTTGGAAAAAATCTCAAGATAAGATGGATTCCAGTTAATGTTAAATATTTTTCTGAAAGAAAATCGCGGGTTGTGCGCAGCGTTTATCGCTATGTAAACAATAGTTTTAAAATAATTTTAAAGGCCATCCGGGATGTGCGTCCAATGAAGTTCTTTGGAATTCCAGGGCTATTTTTGATTTTTTTAGCGTTCATTTCTTTCGGCATCTTTCTTTGTAATTACTTCCCGGATTTTAAAATAACGCAGTATCGCAATTATCTGATTTTCGGCATCGCGCTGTTTTTAGTCGGCCTCCAGTTTGTCGTTTTTGCCCTTATCGCCGACATGATTAAGTCCAACCGCAAATTGACGGAAGATCAGATGTATCTTTTTAAAAAAGAAAAATATAAGAAGTAGTTTTCTATGAAAATATTATATATTTCTCATACATTTCCGCCTATTTGGGGCGGATTGGAAAGACAGAATTTCTATTTGTCAGAAAGTTTAAAAAAACACGCGGAAGTCAAAGTTATTTCCAACGCGAAAGGAAAAAAATGGCTGCCTATTTTTTTACCCCTGGCATTTTTAAGAGCCCTTTTCTTAATGTCTTCGTTTGATGCGTGTCTTTTGGGCAGCGGCGTGCTCTCCCCTCTCGGCGCGGTTCTCAAAATTATTTATCCGCGAAAAAAAGTCTTTAGCACTGTGCACGGCCTGGATATTACTTTTGTGCACAACACCGGAATTCTTTCCAAAATATATAAATACATAAATATCCCGTCTCTGAAAAAAATCGACAAGCTGTTTATGGTTGGCAATCACACGATTGATGAAGCGGAAAAAGTCGGGATCAGCCGCGGTCATTGCGTCTTCATTCCAAATGGCATTGTCCCGGAAGATTTGCAAACAACGGGCTTCCGTGAAGACACGGCTAAAATTTTAGGAACCGATACGGCTAATAAAAAAATAATTTTAAGAATTGCCAGATTTGTTCCGCATAAGGGCGTGGAATGGTTCCTGCGCAATGTCCTGCCCGAATTGCCGGAAAATTATTTTTTTGTGGCGGTAGGTGGCAGGGTTTCGGCGAAAGCGGCAGGGAATAAAGACACATATCCTGCTTGTGAAAAAACTATCCGGGAATTAAGATTGGAAAATAGAGCCAAGCTGATCCCGGATATTAATGAGAATGACAAGCTGGTTTTGCTTAATTGCGCGGATCTTTATGTTTCGCCCAATGTGAAAGTCACTGGCTATATGGAAGGGTTTGGCATTACAGCGATTGAAGGCGCAGCCTGCGCAAAAGTTGTATTGGCGTCAGACATTGAGGGGCTGAAAGACGCAATTATTGACGGTGAGAATGGATTTTTAGTTGAACATGAAAATGCGAATGCCTGGATTTCAAAAATCAATGAAGTCTTAGCTGATGACAATTTTCGTGAAAGTTTTGGCCAAAAAGCCAGGCAATATGTTTTGGATAACTTTACCTGGGACAAAATTGCTTTAAGATATTTAGAAGAAATTAAAAAAATAATCAATGTTTAGTTTTTTGGGAAATCAAATACTTCTCTATATTGCAATAATTTTGGTGCTGTTCTTGCCTGGCTATTTTTTGCTGCTGGCGATTTTTGGCAAAAAAAATAAGTTTGATAGTTTGGAAAAATTTGTTTTGTCATTCGGGTTGAGCATTATAATCACGGATATCCTGCTCATTTTTTTAAATAAGTTTTCTATTAGCATCAATAAAGCTTCTCTGTTGATATTTTTCGGGCTGTTTTTTATTGCTTGCTATTTATTTTATTATTTGCGCCAAAAAAATGAGAACGGAGAAGTAATTTATCCGGAGCGCGGTAAGTATTCGCGCGCCCAAACCTTAACCATCGTTCTGGTTATTTTTATCAGTATTTTTTTTCGCACCGCGCATCTCGCGAAAAACATCACTCCCAGCGCGACTGATCTGGGGCACCATATGTATTGGGTCGGAAAGATTGTGGAATCGGGTGAAATCCCTGCTTATCAAAAAGTCGATATCATAGAAAAAAACGGCAGTTACGGCGTGAGTGAGCCTGGAAAAATCGATGACTTTATTATTGGCGAGCATCTAATTTTTGCCGCAGTCGGGATAATTTCAGGAGCCAGCGTCATTTCGGCTTTCCCTGTAACTCTCCTTTTCTTAATAAATATTATCGGCCTTTTAGCGATTTTTATTTTAGCCAAAGTTTTTTTCGACTCCTTTTCTTGGGGAAAAAATATGGCTATTCTCTCAATCTTATTTCTTGGCGGACTTTACGCTCTTTCGGCTCCCCAGGGCAACTTTATCAGCGGCGGAGTCGTCGGAAACTTGATCGGCAATCTTTTTGTCCCGTTAGCTTTTTATCTGCTGTATCGCGCCATCAAGGAAAATAGTTCCGCACTTTTTGCCCTGGGAATCTTTACGGCTTTTGGACTGATTTATGCCCACCACTTGACCACATTTATTTTTGGTTTCGCGCTCGCCTTCTCGTTTATTTTTTTGCTGCTTATAAAGAGAAAGGGAATATTTGCGGAACTCAAAAAAATATCAGCGTTGGTTTTTTCCGCTCCGGTCATTTTGACGCTGCTGTTTGGCGCGTTGTTTTTCTTTTTTGTCCTGATGCCGGGCTACATTGAAAACCAAGCCGTGAAAACCGTAATCGGTAAACCGTCAAGATCTACTAAGGAGGGCCTAGCCTTGAGCCAGTTACAGTCTGTGGCCGGCGAAAGTCGCTTGGTTTTGGGAATTATCGGGGTTGTGATACTCCTCGCCAGTGCCAGAAAATATCCCTATCAAAGCGCGATTATTTCCGGCTGGTTTTTTTCTATTTTTCTGCTTTCCTGGAAGCCGACGCTTTTACATATTGATATTCCCTCTTCGCGCATTGGGAACTATCTGATTTTTCCGGCGGTGCTGGCCGGCGCTTTTGGCGCAGTTTGGTTTTTTGAAAAGTATGTACGCGATCGTGCGACAGGCAAAATATATCTCGGTAAAAATTTGTTTGTGGCTGCTGTCGCTCTGGTTTTTTTATATGTGCTTACCAGCGGGCTGTCCGACATTAATCAGTCATTCAAAGGTTCTCCGGCCGGCAAAAAAACGGTGGAAACTTTCGCGATTTCCCGCTATCTAGCCGAACGGACGGATTCCCGGGACGCGATTGTCAAAGACCACAATTATGTCCCAGCTGATTCCTGGATGAAAGTGTTTTTTATGCGCGACTACAATTATCCCTTTACGCGCGGATTGTTTTTCCGCTATGACGGAGTAAAAAAAAGAGAGCTGTGCACGCTCTGGATGATTTCAACCCCCAATTCGCCGGATGCCAAGAAGTGTTTCGATGAAATCGGAATTGATTTTATTGTAGTTAATCCTAATTATGATAACGCCCAATTCAAAGATACACAAAGATTCTGGAGGGTTTACGCGTCAAACAATGTGGATGCTTATTATTATCCCAATAATTAATTTTTATGAACAGCAAGGTATTAGTCATTTTTACAATTATTTTCTTTCTGGTGAGCGCCTTATTTTTAGCTTATACCGAGAGCCGCCAGTCGGATGAAAATTTTCAAAAAGACTGGTGGGTTTTGTCTTTTAATGATCCGAAAAATGGCGATCTGAATTTTACGATTGAAAACCACAGCCAAAAAAGCAGTTTTCACTGGGAGCTAATTTCTGGAACGGATACAATAAGCGAGGGCGATGTTAAAATCGCTAAAGGTTCCACTTGGACATCCAATGTCCAAGTGGATAATTTGTCGGGAAAAACAAGCATCAGAGTTTCTAGCGGATCAGATAAAAAAGAAATATATAAAAGTTTATAAGCCCCGTTAGAAATTCGAGCGAATTTCATGACGGGATAAAAAAATGAACATTTCTAACAGGGTGATAAAAATTTTACTTGTCACCCGTCCCATTGCTCCGCCGTGGGACGAGGCTTCCAAAAATTTTGCCTATAATTTGGCTACAAATATGCCGGATTTTGAATTTGGCCTGCTGACTAATGGAATTCTGGAGAATTTGCCGCAAAATATCAAACAGCATCCGATTTATACTTCCAATGAAAATAACTTTATTCAAAAATTAAAGCTGATTATAAATTTAAGAAAAATAGCCAAAAGTTACGACCTGGTGCATTGTTTATTTACTCCGACCAAGCTGAATTCCTTTTTGCTAAGTAATCTATTAAGTAACAAAAAAACTATCCAGACAATCGCTACTCTTCGCGAGGATTTATATTCTGATGAAAAAATAAAAAAACTAATGTTTGGAAATCTGCTGGCGACCTACTCGGATTATTCAAAAAATAGATTAATAACCCTGGGATTGAAAAATGCGGAAAGAATTTATCCCGGAATCGATCTGAATTATTTCTCCCCGGCCCCCAAGGACCTAGAGCTTCTTAAAAAATACGAAATGAGAGCAGATGATTTTGTGGTCACGTATCCAGGTGAATACACCCGCCTCGAAGCTATTAATGACATTACCGACATGATTTTCAGATATTTGAATATATTTAAGGAAAACAATATTAAATTTATTTTAGCTTGTCGATTAAAAAACAACGCGGATATTTTAAAAAAAGAAGAAATTATGGAGAGAATGAAAAGCTGCGGCGCGGCCGACGCGGTTATTTTTATCAACACATTTTCGGAAATGCCCAAGCTCTACAATCTCTCGGACGCGATTATTTTTCCAGTGCGCGAAATGCATGGAAAATTTGATGTGCCGCTGGCCGTGATTGAACCGATGGCCTGCGAAAAACCGGTCATTGTTTCCGATCTGCCGATCCTTGCTGAATTCGCAAAACCGGAACATTCTGTTATTATTGAAAAAGGCAATGTTACGCAGCTTAAAGATGCTATTCTGGATCTTCGCCGAAATCCGGAAAGGTGTATTTTCATCGGCAAAAACGGCAGAAAATTTATTGGAGAAAATTTTGATATTAAAAAAGCCGCGCAAAATTATCGGGAGATTTATAATGGATTATAAAATGGAAAATCTAGCGCCAAATCAAAGGGAAATAAAAACCGAGACTATGCAAGTTCCGGCTATTTTATTTTCTTCCAAAAAAAATGTGCCAGAAAAAGAAACGCTTGACTTAGTTGAGAAACTGGCGGAAAGTCCCGAAATTTTCCATCACATCGCGGTTTTGAGCGACGCGCATCCAAAGCTAAATATCATTAATCCGACCGGATCTGTGGTCGCTTCGGAAAACAACATCATTCCCGAGGTTATGGACGCGGCGCCTAATTGCGGAATGCGCGTAATCCTAACCGATCTAACGGAACAAAATTTGACGCCGGAAAAAATGAATGGGCTTTTTCAGGATCTTCGCTCTGCCATTCCTTCAAAAAAAATCATCGGCGCCCGGATATCTTTCCAAAAAGTTTTAGATATATTCAGGAATGGAAGTTCGGCGTTGAAAAATACTTTCAATTTCCGCACGGCAAATGAGATTGAAAATACATACAAAAATGGCAACTTTTTTCCAGCTGATAATTTGCCGTCAGAAAAGGATATTTTGCAAAAATTACCCAAGGCGATTATTCGCATTGGAAAATGCCGCCTCGGCCTTCTGGGCGCTACTAACAGTCATTTTCTCTCCTTAACGCGCGTCGCGTCAGTTGAAAATTTCGAATTAGCGGAAAAACTCGGCCTGAAACAGGGGCAATATGTTTTTTTTATGCATACGGGCTCGAGTATTGTCGGGCGCTACGCTGCTTCTCTTTACACCTCGCGCAAAATTAAAAACTTGCTGCAAAAAATAATTTTGTCTATGATAAAATTTACGACAAACAAAGTTAAACTGGATAATCTGGAAACAGTTTTTCGCGCCGCGGGCAATTACGGCTTCGCCAACCGGACACTGATAACTCACAAACTGGATCAGACATTGGAAAAAGTTTTTGAGCGGCAGGTGAAACTCGGACTGCTCTATGACGCCCCGCATGTGTATTTCGATCGCGAAAAACATTATGGCAAAGATGTTTATGTCCACAGAAACGGCGCAAATCGCGCTTTTGGGCCGCAAAAAATGAGCGGACACTTGACATTTGAAAAAACTGGAGAGCCGGTGCTGATCGCCCCTTTTGCCGATGGATTTGGCTTTATTGGTGTCGGGACGGACGAAAATCAAGGCACTTTTTTTTCCGCCAATCATGAAATTGGAAAAGCTAAAGAATTAGGGATAACACCTGATCAATATGAAAATTACGCGGCTGGCATTCTTAAGGAAATGGAAGAAAATAAAATTATCAAGATAGTTGCCAAATTAGAAACAATTAAAACTCTAACTTATTAAATCACTTGCCCCGTTAGAAATTCAAATAAATTTTATGACGGGATAAAAATGATGAAAATTTCTAATGGGGTGAAAATCATAACCATTTCAGGCCTCGACGGCTCCGGAAAATCGACGCAAATAGAAATGCTCAAAAATTACTTGGTTAGTAAGGGCAAAAAAGTTTTTTATTTCCATGCCGTCCAGTTTTCCATTGCCAATAAAATTCTTAAAAGTCGAGGCGAAGCCTCGACTAGAGGAGTCGTTAAAGCAAATTGGCTTCAAATAATTATGCGCCGTATTTTTTTAATGGTTGATCTTTTGAGATTTAAAATGCTCGTGAGAAAATTGCGCGGTTTGAAATACGATTTTTTATTAAGTGATCGCTATTTTTATGATACGATTGTTAATATATATTTTTTACGCCGGATGGATAAAAAAATAAGATGTAAAAATTTCATCATAAAACCCGATTTGGCGATTTATTTAAGCATTAATCCGGAAAATATTATGCAACGCGAAAGAAAACCGGATCAGGGCATTGAATATTTGATGGCGAAGAAAAATATTTTTGACAAAAAGTTTAAAAAATGGAATCTAAACTTTATTGATGGCAATCAGGACAAAGAAGCTATTTTTAACGAGCTAAAAGAATTAGTAGATAAATTATGAAAAAGCAATCCGTCACATCCTCAATATTATGGCTCACTATTGCGGAGGTTTTTTTTAATTTTTCCGGCTACATTATCCATTCGGTTTTAGGGCGTATGCTTGGTCCGGCCGATTATGGGCGTTATGGGTTGATTGTGAACCTCACCACTACAGTGGTGATGCTCATCGGCAACGGCATTCCGACGGCGATGAGTAAATATATCAGCGAAGTTTTTGAGTCCAATTCAGAATTAGTTTTAGTAATTAAGCGCCGGGCGGCTCTGCTTCAGACCCTGCTTATGGCGCTGGTTACGGCGGTTTTTTATTTTTTGGCTCCAGTTTTTTCCAGTTTGCTCCACGATCCGACGCTTACCCCGCTCTTCCGGATTTCCGCCTTCATTCTCCCCTCTTTTGCCGCGGCTTCTTTCTATCTCTACTATTACATAGGAATACACAAATTTAATTTGCAGGCGACTTTGAAAATAGTTCGTTCTTTTGCCAGAGTAATTTTTGTCATCGGCCTGGCCTATTATTTCGGCGTCAAAGGATCAGTCGCGGCTTATATAATCGCGCCGGCTTCCGTTTTCGTAACCGCTTGGATAATCGACAAATTTTGGATTGATCGTCTTTTCCCGCAAAAATCTGATCAAAAATTTCCCTGGCAAAAACTGCTGGATTATGCCTGGCCAGTTACCCTCTTTATGCTTTTTTTCCAAATTCTCACTTCACTCGACCTTTATATGGTCAAAGCAATTCTCGGCGATGACCGCCTCACTGGAATTTACAACGCGGCTCTCACTCTCGGATATATCCCCTATTATCTTTTTTACGCGCTCACTTTAGTAATGCTGCCATCAATATCCCGCACGACTTCTGCTAATAATCACACGGAAACCACCCGGATAGTTTCCCGTTCCCTGCGGATGATGGTGATGATAGTAATTCCGCTGGCCATCGCGATGATTGTCTATGCGGTTCCAATCATCCAATTTTTCTTCGGCAATCGCTATGTGAGCGCGGCTTTGCCGTTTCAAATTCTCACCTTCGGCATCAGTTTTCTTTCCGTATTTTATGTTATGAGCTTTGCCCTGAATGGTGCAGGGCGCATTATGATTCCAATGTATGTTTCTTTGGGCGGAATGCTCTTGAATGGAATTTTGAATTATATTTTTGTGCAAAGCTACGGGATTGTCGGATCGGCCGTGGCCACGGCTATAACTTCAATTTTGATAACCATCATTATATTATTTTACACGCACAAGCATTTTGATGGGCTGATGAAATTTGGGAAACTTCTGAAATTTCTGCTGGCTGGCTTGGTAATGCTTGCCTTTTCTTTTCTTTTTCCGCCGCAAAAATGGATATTTATTCTGTGGAGCCTTATTCTTTCCGGCATTTATCTCGGCGCGTTGTTTTTGATGAAAGAATTTACCCGGGAGGATTTTGATTTTTTCCGCAATATTATATTTAGGAGAAAGTAATTCCATGCACCAACTATGAAAAAGAAAGCCGGTACGCCAATTAAAAAAATAAAAGTTCTTGCGAGTAAAAATCTTGAGAGGGCAAGAATTTTTACTTTAAAAGGGAAGGTGTTGCGGGCTATGACCGCGGTTTTTGTTGTTTTACTTTTTATTTTGTCGGTTATGTATGTTTTTAAAGAAAGAGAAATCGAAAAAAACAGCTTTGAAAAAACCGTCGCTTATTTAAATTCAAAAAAAATAGGCGAAAAAAAGGCCATCTGGTCAAATAAAAAAGCGTTCTGCGACCAATTTAGCGGAAAATGCTTTTGGGGTTCTGAAATTCCGGCAGACACCGATCTTGATTATCTGGTTTTTTTCATAAATCAGATCAGTAATTCCGGAATTGACAATGGGGAATTTTCCCATTTAGTCGATTTTCCGAAAGCGGAATATAACACGGAAGAGAAAATACTTTTAAAAACAGTTGAAAAATCAAAGGTAATTAAAGCCAAGGATGTTCCGCAGGAGCTTCTGCCGACTTTGCCTCAATTTACTTTCGCGATATTGGGAGACTCACAGTGGTGGCCGACAAAAGACAGATGGACCGACCAGTTTGAAACAATTTTGGAAAAACTTAAAGACTTTCATCCGGAGTTTATTTTGGGTATGGGCGATCTTTCCAGCATGGAAGGATGCCGAACGGCTGATAAATGCGCCGCCTATTTTGAAAGATGGAGGGACGAGGTGAAAGTCGTTTCTCCGAACGTGTATCCGGCCATCGGCAACCATGACTATGAAAACGGCGGCATGGAATTATGGCAAAAAATCTTCAATACCCCCAATGACGGTCCGGCGGAATCAAGAGGAACGACTTATTCTTTTGATTATAAAAATTCACACTTTGTTTTTTTAAATAGCGAACAGGAAGATCAGCCGCTGGATCAATCAGTCCAAATGAAGTGGATGAAAGATGATCTGGAGAATACATCCAAGAGAAATGTTTTTATCATCAACCACCGGCCCAATTTTCCTTCACAAAGCTTTTCTCAGACACATATGTGGCAAACATTTTTCAATAACGATGTGCTGGCTTATTTTTCCGGGCACATTCACACCTATTGTTATCGTCCAGTTTCAGCTGCCAATATTGATGGCGCGGGCGACAATATTATTCAGCATTTTGTGATCGGAAATTCTGGGTCCAGGACCATGCCTAGCATCATAGGCTGTGAACAGGCGTCCAGCCTGGCCCATTTTGCCATCGTTTCCATTAAGGGGCCGGATATGAATGTAAAAATATATGACTTCGAAGGCAATGAACTTTATGCGTTAAATTTCAAAAATAAACACTACTATGATTAGTGAAGAAAAAATAACGCAGTATTCAAAAAAATCCGGAAGAAAAACAAGCGCTATGAGCGTTTGTTTTTTAAATATGTCGGCAGGGCAAGGAAGCTAATGACCATCTGGATAATCCGGCTCAAAATGGCCACCGTCACGACTGCCGCGGGATCCAGGCCGTAAATTCCAAAAAATGTCACATAAGCCCACTCCTTGATGCCGATATTATTAATGCTGATTGGAATGGATGAAATGAGGCTGATCAAAAAAATGACCGAGAGATAATTAAAAATACCTATTTTTATGCCCAGCGCCCAAAAAAGCAGAAGATTGGCAAGAGCAACCCCGATAAACTGAAACAAAATTCCAAAGGATACCGCTTTGAATATTATTCCCGATTCGCTATAATCCTGGACTTCAATAATAAAGCGCGCGATTTTTTGCGGCAAGCGATCCAAAAATTTTTTCCAAACGCGGAAATTTTTGGTTTTGGCGATCAGAATATCCAGCAGAAGCGAAAGCGCCAATGCGAAATTAATTAGAAGTAAAAAATTATTGTGAAGCACGGTTTTTAAATTCAATAAACTGAAAAGCAGGGCCAAAATCGTCATGCCAATGAGTCCGGTGATGCGATCAGCCATTACAGCCGAAGCGGCTTCGATATACTTTTTTTCCGGCTTTCCGGTTTCATAAGCCTTAAAAGTGTCTCCGCCGATAAAGGACGGCATAAAATTGTTAATGAAAGTTCCGGTAAGGTAAAATCGGTAATAGTCGCTAAGGCTATGTCGCAATCCCTTAAATTGCGCCAGCAGTTTCCATTTATAGGATGAAATGCCAATGCCTAAGACGATTATAAGCGCGTATAAAGCCAACTTCCAAAAAGTAATCGCCCGCAGATAAAACAAGACCTGCGTCCAATCAACTTTTAAAATGACCCAGGCCAGGAAACCAAAGGTCACAACAAGCTTTAAAATTAATTTTAGTTTTTTTCTCATCTATTGGCCGGCAGGTAGTAAATATTATTATCCTCAAATTTTTTGACCAGTCGAAAGTTATTTTTGACAAATTTTAGCGCATCATCTTCAAAAGTTCCCTTGCCATCATCAAAAATTGTCCAAATGGCTGAATTTTGAGAAATAATTTCGTCAAGTTTAGCTTGGCTGATTTTCCTTTCTCCCCCCACATCAATCACCCTGAAGCCTAATTTTTGATAATAAAAACTGCGGAAATTACGGGCAATCAGAAAGTCTCCGCTGGCTCCATTTTTTTTCACATAACTGAACATTTTCCGATAATCCGGGTTGTCGCTTTCCTGCCGGTAGAAGTTTTTTTCGGTAAAAAAGCGAGAGTAGTCCGGCAGAATTAGTAAAAAAAAGCCTAAAACACCAATAAAAATCGGAATTTTAAACCTCAATGAATTTTTTGCAAAAAATTCAGCCAAGTAGTAAATGCCGGAGGATAGAAGAATTATTCCAAAGGGCAAGATGAAAAAAATCAGGCGCTCGCCAAAAACATAATTCCAGACAAGAAAGGCTGGGATAAGTATCGCGAAAAACATACAACTTATCCACAGAGCGGCTCGATGATCTTCGGATTTTTTAAAAAGCGAAAAGGTTCCCCAAAAAATCAGGCCGTAAGCTAAAATATAATTAGCATAATCGCCAACGATGGCCAAAAAATATTTAGAATTGAATTTAAAAAATTTAACAACTAACGAATACCAAGCGGCTTCCTTTGGAAAAAAAATTATAAAAATAACGGCGCCCAAAAGCATTGCAAATAATGAGGCTGAATACTTTGTTAAAACGGAACGCTTGTTTTTAAAAGATACAACGGCGCTAACAAGAAGGTAAAAAAAGAAAGCAATCGCGATATTTGCCGTTAGGATATGCACATACCAACTGATTATTCCTGTTGCAAGCACGGGTAGCAACCAGACTGCATTTAAACCCAGCCGTCCGTAAATTTTTTTAAAAATTTTGATTTTACCCCGGTATTCTTCTTCAAAAAAACGGAACAAAAAACAGGAAAAAAGAAGAAAAACAGGCATGAACATAGCATACATTCGCAAGGCGCGATCAATTGAAATTCCCAAAGCGCTTACTGCAAATAAGAATGCCGACAGAAGCCCAATCTCTCTTTTTCCGGTAAAATATTTTCCGACAAAATATATTATTACAATACTTATCACGCCCCAAGCAACACTGATTGAGCGAGCCACAGTTTCAGTCGGCGGAAACCAGCGAAAAAGCTGGGCTACCTGCCAGCGATAAGGCCACGCCCGCTCATCGCGCGGTGCGAATAAATTATCACTCACCCTGTCCATATTAAAATCCCACGCCAGCCAATGTCCGGTTTTGTAATATCCATAGGAGGCATTTATATCTAAAAATTCGTCGGTGACAAAAGAATTCGCGTCCAGCTTATAGGCGCGCAAAGAAAATCCCAAAACAACGATTAAAAAAAGAATTAAAAAAGTTTTTTTTGCATTCATTTTTATTGTCCCCAGCGATAGATTAAAACAGATGAAGGAATGGAATTATTTTTAACGCGAGTAAAATTGTCTTCATAATATTTCCGTCCGGCGGAGCACAGATTAAGCTTGTCAACTTTGGGATAAACCGCACAGCCACTCGGATTTTCTTTCACGATTTTGTCAAGCTTAACTTCGCAGCCCGTGGCTCCCATTTGCAAACTTTTGATGTCATAAGTTTTAATGCCCGCTCCGCGCCAGTAAAAACTGCGGTAGGTTCGGGTTATCATCACATCCTCCGGTTTTTTGTTTTGTTTGACATAATTGAAAATTGTTTCAAAATCGGGATAGTAAGAATTTGATTTTTGGACATAAACACCGGAATTATTTTTTAAATATCCATAATCTATGCCGACAAAAAAGGCTATGAGGAGCATCACGGCCACTATTTTTTTATAGTTATAATTTTTAATTCGGGAAATAGCCAGCTGAATGACGCCGTAAATTCCCACGGCCGAGAGAATAATGCCGAACGATTGGAGAAAATAGATATAACGGTGCGAGGTTTCCCGCTTCCAGGCGAAAACCGCCAGCGCCAAAGGCACCAGCGCCGAAGAAGCCAAAAAGGCCGCTTCCTTTTGCCGTTGCATTTTTTTGGCCAAATACCAAATACCGACAATTACTAGAATGATGTCAAGGGAAATATAAATAAAATCGGAAAAATATTCCAGAAAAAAGTCGTAGTTAGATTGAAAAAAGTTAAGATTCTTCTTTATTGATTTGTAATAGTTATAAAAAATTGGCAGGCGGGTGGCCAAAAGTCCGACAACGACGGCCGCGAGCGTGATAAAGTACTTATCAAAAACTAATTTCTTTTGGCGCCAGAAAGAAACTGTAAAAAACAAAAAAGCATAAACGGCAATGACAGCGCCGATGTTCAGTGTCAGCAGGTGGACATTATAACTGATGAGTCCGGTGATTAAAACTGGCAAAAAATAAGCCGGATTGAAGCCGATTTTTTCGTGAATTTTCTGAAAAAAATCAAGCTTACCTTTATATTTTGATTCATAAAATTTGAAAACTGTCCAGGAAAAAAGGAGATACATTGGAAAAAACATGGCATACATCCGGAGGCGCCGGCTGTAAATTATTTCTGAACCACCTATGGCGGTCAAAAGGGCGGCAATCAGAGCGATATAATAATTGCCAGTGAAGGAAAGGGTTATGAAAAAAACCAGAAGTATTCCGATTACGCCCCAGGCGGATCCCAGCGCGCGAGTGAGAAACTCGGTCGGCTCGTGGAAGCGGTAGAGCTGCGCCAATTGCCAGCGGAAAGTTTCCGCCCGTTCGTTGCTGGAATCATCCTGCATATTGGCCGGAAAAGGTTTTTCTTCATTAAAATTCCAAGCCACAAAATGTCCGGTTTTAAAATAGCCATAGGAAGAATTCAGCTCAAAGAATTCATCGCGGTCAAAAGCGCTATTGCCCAATTTATAAAAGCGGAGAAAACCTCCGATTAAAATAATTACAACCAAAATTATTATGACACTGCGTTTTTTCATAGTAAGCGCGTAAAATTTACACCTGATTGGTTTTTTCGCTTTTGACGACCGAGTACTTTTTATTATACTATTATGGTATTATAGGTTTATTTTATACCCAAAAAACAATATGGTCAATTTGAGTATCTTCGCTAAATTAAGGATTTTTTTGAAAAATAAGGCTAGTTTTACGAAAAAAAGCTGGCTGATTACGGGGGTTTTAATCTTGACTTATGTCTTATATTTTTCTTTTGGTTTCTATCATATTTCTCAATTTATAACCGCCGACGAGCATTTTTGGGTCAATCAACGGATTTATACTTATTGGCACAGCTTGAAAAATCCAGATAATTGGGGAAGGACAAAATTAAGCGACAAGCCGGGCGTAACAGTGGCTTTAGTTTCCGGCGTTGGCCTTCTCTGGGAAAGCGATCCGCTCACGCATATGCGCTCAGCAGCATCAGATCCGGAAAATGGGGTAAAAGTCGCGCAAGCTGTTTATACTGTTTTTCGCATTCCAATATTGATTTTCAGCGCCCTTTTTTCCCTCTACTTGTTTTGGATAGTCAAAAAACTTACCGGTAATTTTTGGATCGGACTTTGGTCTTTCATCCTAATTTTACTTTCTCCGATTCTTTTGGGCATCTCGCAGATTACCAACGCGGATGCCGTGATGTGGTCATTTTCTTCCGCCACCCTGCTTTCGTTTTTGGCCTATCTCCAAACCGAAGAAAAAAAGTTCTTGGTTCTCTGCCCTCTTTTTTTGGGAATGTCGCTGCTGACGAAATTAGTAGCAGTTATTTTTTTCCCTTTTTTGTTTCTCATCGCACTAGCATTTATAATTTATAAATTTTCAGACTGGGAAAAGGAAAGGATTGAAATCCATAAAAAAATAATCAAGATTTTTTTTGCCTACCTGATAACTTTTGCCGGTTCGCTGGCTGTTTTTTCAATTTTTATGCCGGCGGTTTTCAAAGATTTTCAAGTTCTTTTGGATTATACAATCGGCTACTCCTCCATGAGGAAAGTTGTGCCAGCACTGATGCTCGGAGTGCTTTTGATCCTCAGTGATGCATGGGCGCTAAAGAGCGCCATTAGCAAAAAAATACTCAGCTGGATTTCTCCATATTTTCCGGTTCTGCAAAAAATTGTCCCAGTCGCGCTTATCATCATTTTCAGCGCGGTTTTGGTCAATTGGAGCGCCAATCAATTTATACTGAATCCGGACAGCATCATCAACTATAAAACAGACGAACTGGAATTTTTAAAAACCTCTTCTTTGCTTGAACAAATAATGTATCAGTTCTATTTTTTAGCCTATTCTCTGGTTCCGCTAGTGCTGTTTTCCTTACTTTTTCTTTGGGCAAAATTTGTTCTGAAAAAAATAAGCCGGTCGTTCCTAATTTTTATCCTCTCGTCTTTTATTTTAGCCTACTATCTTGCCCTCATTGCTCTTAATCTCCCATCCACTATCCGCTACAGCATCGCTCTTTATCCCCTGGCTTCAATTCTGGCCGCAATTGGAATTTATGAATTTTTTAAGCTCAAAAAACTGGAAAAAATCAGTAAAATCTGGATAACCATCGGAATTATTTTTATAAGTTTTATCAGTCTCTGGCAAATCAAGCCATTTTACCTAAACTATACTAGCGACCTCTTGCCGAAAAAGTATTCTATTGCTATGGCCTGGGGTTATGGCGGATATGAAGCGGCGCAGTTTTTGAATTCTCTGCCGGATGCACGGGATCTTTTTATCTGGTCGGATTATTACGGGGTCAGAAATTTTTTTGTAGGAGAATCTAAAACGGATTATATCCACAAGGCTAGCTCCCGGCATATTGATTATTATGTCCTTACTAAGCAGGGCCAGATAATGTTTAATTACTGGTGTGCAAAATCGCAAAATATTTGCCGGAAGGCTTATGTACCGGCCGGAAAATATTACGAAGCTACAAATCCAGTCTGGGAGATGGATATCGACGGACGCCCAAATAATTTCATAAAAATATTTAAAGCGGAAGAATGAAAAACTTTTTTCAAAATAAAAAAATAATTCTTTTTCTTTTGTTGGCGCTGGCTATCTATTTTTCTTTTGGAACTTACCATATCGGAAAATTTGTCACGGTAGACGAAGCCCATTGGCTTTATACCCGCATTCCGCAATACTGGAAAGGCGTTCTCAATCAAAAATGGGCGCTGACATATATCCACGAAAAACCCGGCGTAACCCTAGCTATAATTTCCGGCACCGGTCTTTTGCAATATAATGACCCAGCCAAAGATATTGAAAAAATAAAACCGGATATTACTGGAAATACTCAAGCTATTGAAAAATTTCTTTCGACTTTCCGCCTGCCGCTTGTGATTTTTAACGGAATTTTCTCGCTATTCTTTTTTTGGATAATTCGCAAAATTACTGAAAATCAATGGGTTGCTTTGTGGTCCGCGATTTTAATTCTGCTTTCCCCAATCCTCATTGGAATGTCCCAGATTGTAAATTCTGACGCGTTGCTCTGGGTATTTTCAACGGCAGCTATCCTCTCCTTCGCGGGATTTTTGAAAACCGAAGAAAAAAAACTCGCAGCTTTCTCAGCTCTGTTTCTCGGATTGTCAGTGCTGACTAAATTCACTTCCGTAATTTTAATGCCGTTTTTATTTATAATGGCGGTTTTTTATTATCTGGAAAAAATTGAAGAGTGGACGAAAAATAAAATTGATGTTTCAAAAAAAATATTGAACGCAACGCTGGCTTATTTGACCGCGATTTTCGGATCTCTGCTGGTTTTCGCGGTTCTAATGCCTGCCAGTTTTCTAAAACCGGAATATCTTTATAAAGGAACAATCGGCTATCCGGGCATACAGTTTATTTTGTGGCCGATTCTGGCGCTTCAATTGCTCATAGTTTTGGACCACTTTGTTTGGAAAAATAAAATTACAATTTCCATGCTGAATATTACCCAAAAATACTGGAATCGTTATGCTAAAATAATTTATGCTATGCTTTCTTTCGCATTTTTACTTTTGCTGGCCAATTACGCGCTGGGCAGAGATTTTTTGCGCTTCGAGTCCGTACCCTTTGACAGTTATCAGGAGTGGATTTTTTACAGTCAGCCCTGGATCCAAAAAATGCTGCTGGAATTTCGCCCGCTGGTTTTTTCAGTAACACCCCTGGTTCTTTTTTCTATTTTATATCTATGGATAAAATCTTTTCAAAAAACAGTCGAGGAAAATTTTTTAGTGCTTACGATCTCGATTTTTTTGATAATTTTTTGCGCGGCGGTCATTCAGGAAAAACTGTTAAATATTATCCGTTACAGCATTATTCTTTATCCCCTGCTGGCAATTTTAGCTGCCATCGGTATTTATGAATTTTTTGAACTTAAAAAATTGCAGAAAATTAATAAAAATTGGATAACGCTTGGAATTATTTTAGCCAGCGCGCTAAGCCTTTGGCAGATCAAACCCTTTTATCTCAACTATACCAGCGATCTTTTGCCGAAAAAATATATTATTACCGATGCCTGGGGCTATGGCGGATACGAAGCAGCGCAGTTTCTTAATGCCCGAGCGGAAGCGAAAAAAACTCCCGTGTGGAGCGATAGTTCCGGCTTTTGCGAATTTTATACCGGCCCGTGCGTCAAGGGAAAATGCGATTGGCCGGACGGTTTTTCCAGTTTTAGTTATTTCAAACTGGATCGCCGGGGACAGTTGCTTTTTAAAGAAAAAGAGAGCAGGGATAAATATTGCAAAAAAAATCCGCAATTATTCCGCGAAATTTCCGGCCAATATGATCGCACCGATACTATATTTGACTTAGCTATTGATAACCGTCCAGGCAATTCCATTAGGATTGTTCCGGCGGAATAAAAAAACTTACCTCAATTTTATAGCGCCGCTAAACTTCCCGCGGCGTTTTCTTTTCTTTCAGATAATAGGGTATCGCGAAAAAACTGACGATCATTTGTAAAAATCTTCCAAAAATCGCGATGGAAATAGCCGCCTCGCCGTTGACGCCAAAAATTCCAAAAAAAGCGATAAAAGACCACTCTTTGATGCCGATATTGCCGACGCTTATGGGGATCGAGGAAACAATACTGATGATGGAAATGGCGATCATAAAATCAACAAAACTGATGGCGATATGCAAATCCAAAAAAATCATCCAGGTAGCGACGCCGACACCGAGGAAATTAAAAGCGATTCCCCAGGCCAAAGATTTAGCCAGGATACTGTGCTGGCGATATGAATAAACTTCCCGCACCAGCTTGATTATTTTTTCCGGGACAATCCGTTTGACATATTTCCCAACTGCTGATCTGCGCAAAATCAGGAGGATTAAATCAGCCGCGAAAAAGACCAGAATCAAAACATTGGTTGTTAAAAGAATTGGATTTGCAAAAACTGCTTTTAAATTAAAAAGACTAAAGGCAACAATTAAAATCATTACGCCTGCAAAACCCGTAATCCGGTCGGCCAAAACCGTGGAAGTGGCCTCAAAATATTTTTTATCGCCGTTTTTCCCCAGCATATACGAACGATAGGCGTCGCCTCCAATAATTGATGGAAAAAAGTTATTAATGAATGTTCCGGTGAGATAAATCTTAAAAAGATTCCAAAATTTGGCGCGAATCCCCTTAAATCTTGCCAGTAGTTTCCATTTATAAGAAGACATTGCGATTCCCAGGGCGTAAATAACCATAAAAGCGAACATCCACCAGATATCCAGCTGTTCGAAGTTTAAAAGAACCTCCTGCCACTTGACTTTAAGGATCAGCCAGCCGATGAAGCCAAGCGCGACCAGAATTTTTAAAAATATTTTTGCCTTGCTGGCAGTCTTTTCTTTTTTGTCAGCAATAGCGCGATGGAAAACTTCCAAATATTTCTGGGCTACATTATTCCATGACATTGTTTGCGCCAGTTCGCGGCTGTTTCGGGACATTTTTTCCCGCAATTCCTGATTCTCGATAATTTTTTGCAAACTTTTTTCAATATCTCGCGCTGATTTTTTTTGAATAATAAAGCCGTTGTCTCGCATAAGTTCCGCAGCACCGGTGTCGGTGGTGATAATCGGCAGTCCGGAAGCCAGTGCTTCTTGCGTGACATTGCCCAAGGCTTCATTGAGAGACGGCAAAACAAAAACATGCGACTTTCTGAAAATTTCTGCCATTTTAGCATGATCCACAACGCCGAAAAAAGTTATCCTTTCCTCCAATTGATTATCTCGAGAAAATTTTTCATATATCTCCCGCAGCGGCCCGTCGCCGGCAATCAGCAGCCGGAGATCGGAGCGGACTTTTGAGATATTGCAGAAAGCTTCCAAAAGATAAATCGCGCCCTTTCTTTCAATCAGCCGGCCGACAAAAAGAATATTAAAAGTTTTTTCTTGCGCAAGTTTTTCTAGATCGGGATAAAATTCCTGCGTGTTGATGCCGTTATAGATAACAGAGATTTCCTGGTTGGGAGCCGATTTTTTAGCCAGGCTGACCAAGTCGTGGCTAAGGGCAACTACTGACGACGCTCCTTTCCAAATGGCTCTACTTAACCGGCGGAAAAAAATTTTATCCAAAAGATTAAATCTTTCGTTATAAAAAGGCACATCGCTTCCCCGCAGACTGACAATATAGGGCAGGCCGATTTTTTTAGCCAGATAACCGCAGGGTATGCCAAAAAAAGCCAAGGCTAGATCAAATTTTTCTTTGTGCATCAGTTTTTTAGAAAACCAAAAAGCCTTCCAGGAATAAATCAGCAATTCCCGGTTGGTTTGAAAATGCATATTGGAATTTTTTTTACCGATAGGCAGGCGGTGAATCTCGATATTTTCTCCCACTTTTTCCAAGTGGTATTCATTATCAATGGAAGAAGTTACCAGCGCTATTTCAAGCTCCGGCAGTTTGGAAAATTCTTTGAGCAGATAAGCCGTCGCGTTGCCCGCTCCCCCTCCCAGCGGCGGATATTCATAATTAAAAAATAAAATTTTCATATTTTTTTCCAGAGCTCGGCTTTTTTAAATTCCTAAAGCCGAGCTCTTTCTCCCGATTGACTTATAAATAAACCCCATCTCCTGCATTTTTCCCGGCTCATAAAGCAGGCGGCCGTCAAAAATTAAAGCCTGCTTCAGCCGCTTTTTCATTTCAGAAAAATCCGGCGTGCGGAATTCTTTCCATTCCGTAATGATCAGCATTCCATCAGCGCTCTCCAGCGCTTCATATTTATTTTCAAAATAAGAAATATTCGGATTATCTCCGAAATATTCCGGCCGCTTGGCGGTCTTCATCGCTTCCGGGTCATGCGCTTTGATTTTCGCGCCCTTGGCGATGAGCTTATTAAGAATAGTCAGCGCCGAAGATTCACGCATATCGTCGGTTCCGGCTTTAAAGGCCAGTCCCCAGACGGAAAATATTTTGTCGCTCAAATCTTCGCCAAAATGCTCTAAAACCATATCCGCTAAAACATGTTTTTGCTTTTCGTTAGTAGCCAGCGTCTGTGTCAGCATTTCCGCCGTATATCCATGATCTTTGGCGATTTTCACCAGCGCTTTCACATCCTTAGGAAAGCAACTACCGCCAAAACCAGGCCCGGCATACATAAACGGCTCTCCAATGCGCGGATCGGCGCCAATTGCCCGCCTTACCAGGTCAAAATCAGCCCCCACTTTGGCGCAGATATTTGCTAACTCGTTATTTACTGATATTTTAGCGGCTAAAAAGCTATTAGCGGCATATTTTACGGTTTCCGCGGTTTTAGGATCCATAGCGTAAAAACGGCCTTCCCGGCGCGTAAAAGGAGCATACAGCTCCTCCATAGTCTCCAGAACCTTAGGGTCATCAGCGCCCACTACAATGCGGCTGGGCTCAAGAAAATCTTTCACAGCCGTTCCCTGGGCGAGAAACTCGGGGTTGCTGACTACATAGAAAGGAATGTTCACCCCCCGCTTTTTTTGTTCCTCGGCAATGGTTTTTTTTACCAATTCGGCTGTTCCTACCGGTACGGTTGACTTGTCTACCACAATCAGCTTGCGTTCCATCATTTGCCCAATGGATTTGGCGACGGCGATTACATGGCTCAAGTCGGCGCTCCCGTCTTCATTGGGCGGCGTTCCGACGGCGATGAAAATAATATCGCTGGCGTCCAGCGCTTCCTTAAAATTGGTAGTGAAACGCAGAGTTTTGTTTTTTAAATTCCGCGCGACCAATTCGTCCAGGCCTTTTTCGTGCAGCGGCGCTTTTCCGCTTTCAAATTGCTTGATTTTTTTTTGGTCTTTATCGACGCAAATTACATTATTGCCCATTTCGGCAAAACACGCGCCCGTGACTGAACCGACATAACCGGTGCCGATGATGCTAATGTTCATGCTAAATTAGTTTTAAGTATTAGTGTATTTCGATATTTTTTATCGAATAGTTCATCCTTTTTTGATTTTTGTAATAATTTTTGATCATAATATCCGCCATCAGGCCGAAGACAAACAATTGAATGCCGATCATAATGAAAAATACGCCCATCAGCGGCCAAATTTTTTCTGAAATGGATCCACCCAGGATTTTTTCAATCGTCATCCAGATCAGAATTCCCACACCGGCGATTGATAAAATAATTCCACTGCCGCCAAAAAGATGGAGCGGACGGTTGGCGTATTTTCGCCAGAACCAAACGGAAATCATATCCACCAAGCCCTTGAGCGACCGGCGCCAGTTATATTTTGTTTGCCCATGAATTCGCGGGTGATGGCTGACCTTTACTTCCCCAACCTTGAAGCCCTGCAGTTCTAGAAGAGCTGGAATGAAGCGGTGCATTTCTCCGAAAAGATCCAAGTCGTGAAAACATTCAGCTCTGAAAGCTTTCAAACTGCAGCCGGAGTCATGAATCGTGTCCGCGACAAAAAACTTGCGCAAAAGATTGGCGGTGCGCGAAAAAAACTTCTTACTGAAGGAATCTTTCCTTTGCCATCGCCAGCCGGAAACTACATCATAACCCTTGTCCATTTCAGTTAAAAGCAATGGAATATCCCTGGGATCGTTTTGCAGATCGCCGTCCATGGTGATGATAATTTCACCCCCGGCGTTCTTGAAGCCGGCGTCAAAAGCGGCCGTTTGTCCGAAATTTTTGCGGAATTTGATTAGTTTCAGCGGACTCAAGCCCTCGCAATTTTTTACCGTTGCGTCGTTTGATCCGTCATCCACAAAAATAATCTCATAAGACTTTCCCAGATCCTCGCAGGCCTCCCTGATTCTTTTGTGCAGTTCTTTAACATTCCCCTCTTCGTTATAAATTGGCACCACTACTGAAATATAAGGCTTGTTTTCCATATTAAATAGTCTAAATATTACCTTGATATTTTATTAGATTTTACCAAATTAGTCAAAGCTTAATCTGCAGCCAGTTCGGCTTCCAAATTCAGCCCAGGCGGAGTACTATGATCGCCGGCTGATTTTATTCTCAAATAAAAAACATTTCCTGATTCTTTTGGCGTAAAAACTATCGGATTAGTCGTTTGTCCGTTTACGGCGGGATTTTCTGAATATATCTCTTCCCAATTTTCTTTATCAAGTGAAATTTCCAAAGCCAAGCTTTGATGATACTGCGCGTTTCTGATAATAATCTTTTGAATCGGATAAAGCGCATTGAACTGATAAAGGGCATAGTCATCATAATTTGAGAGCGTGTAATTTCCGTATATGTCGCTTATATAATTTCCCTCCAACATATCATATATTTTTCGTCCGGAGAAACCGGAGGCGGAAGAGCTGTCATTGGGCGCAAAAGCATAGCGATAAATAAAATCACTCGAGCCCTGATTGGAAATAGTTGCGCCGCTCATTATTTCAACATCATTAACTCGTGAATGCTTGGGATAAAAAGTCTCAAGCCATAATGCGTCCGAATTTTCCCATGTTCCCGAAATTTTGCTGGTGAAACCGCCGATAGCGCTCTCGTTTTCTTTGTCGCTGGCCGCGCTGGCAGTGGAAACTGAAATATAGTTATTTTGATCGACAGTAACGCCGGCATTGTCAATGCCGATCCAATATTTTTTCGCGGAGTCCAGTTTGGCCGCTAGCGGGATATCATATTCTTGGGTCTGGTTGAAGCTTTCTTTCATATCATGAATATCATTTTCCAGTTTGGCCGCGCGCTTGGCGGCTTTGGCGGCATCAATTTGATCCTGGGTGAAAGTGTCGGGATAATGATCTTCATTTTTGTCTTGAGGAATTATACCGGTCTTAATGTCTTGTTCTCGTTGGGCAAAATCGCTGCGCATCGCGGCTTCTTTTTCTTTGATTTGCGCGGCTGTTTCCGGATCCGGACCAAAATTAGAAAGGGTTGAGGCTAAAATATCATTGGAAATTACGCCGGTGTCCTGGTTAAATTCTCTAAGCTGAATCGAATAAATTCCGGCGCCGCCGGTTCCCGCGCGCGTAACTCGCAAAGCAATTCCTGAAAGCATCGACTGCGTCGGCTGGAAAATTTGTCCGATTTTCCGATTGGGCGCAGCCAAAAAATCTTCAGAGTTTCCATTTTTTTTGTCCTGGCTTTGATCTATATTTTTCCAGGTAGTATCGCCGAAAACAGCCGGCTTGAGATTTCTTAGCTCCTCGCCGGAACTGACATTTAATTTCTCAACCAAAACATCATCAATCCAGACATTGCCGGCGGCGGCGTCTCCGGAAGTAAGAATCAAATCCTCGGCATCGTTTTCAGCTTGAAATGTGAATTCAAAATAGGAGGCATCGTCAGTATGCAGGGTAAATTTTCCCAAGTCCTGGGTTTTATCCTTTTCAGCAATACGCAAATTTATTTGCTTTTCAGTTTGAGAGCCGTTTTTCGCCCAAAAGCCCAAGCGATAAAAATCTCCCGAGCTGATATTGTCTAAATACGCGGGTATCTTTACCGAAGCAATGGGTTGATCGGAAAAAGAAATTTTCAAACTGCTTGCTCCATCAATTTTGCCGTATGCGTCGATAGCAGCTTTGGCGTTCAGCGCGACAAAATTTGTGACTAGACCCTCAAATCCCGAATCAGCCACGCCGGTTTGCAAAGGCAAAACAATCTCTTTCTCACTTGTATCATTGGCAGGCGTGTTTTGCGATTTTGATTTTACAAAATAAATAATTCCGGCAATTACGGCAATAATCAAAACAATAAAAAATATTTTTAGCGGTTTGATGGAAACATTGACGGTTTTATTAGGCATATTTTTAAATTATTGCATTACCCATTTATTAGCATCCACATCAAATTCATAGGTGGCCATGCCGGTGCCGTCTTTGTATATATCAGCCCCCTGCTTCAAAACATTCTTGTCCGGATCTTCGGCGTCTTCCTGGATATATGCCAGCGTTTCAATGACGGGCGCCGCCCTTTCCAGCTTGGTTGCGCGAATCAGCCAAAGACGGCCGTCATAAGGATCGTCGCCTCCAACAGAACCCAGCGACTCATATTCAACATAAAGATCGCTGTCGCTGGCAAAATAAAAAGTGTTGATTTGCCATACGCCGTTCGGACTTTTTTCCAGCGCCAAATTATTTATATTTCCGCTGATATAGGTCATTAGTTTCTGGCGCGCCGATTGGATGTCGGTATTGGCTTCTTCGCCTACGCATTTTATCCTTTTGACATAAATTTCTTTTTTGTCCCCCGAGCTGATGTCCGAGCCTTCCATATAGACTTCCTTGTCGGCAAAAAAAGACAAAGAATAATTTTCATCCGTGGTAAAAGCGATGGAACCGTCCTCATTGGTGAAGTTGTCAGAATCCTGCATTTTCAACGACGCGTTGCCTTTGAATTCGGAAATGTTTCCAGTTTGGGTGTAATCGGGAAATTCCGTCCATTCTCCATTTTCGCATTGCAAGGGAATTTTATCTTCAAAATCCGACATTTGCATGTCACTGTTAAAACTGGAAAGTGTTTTCTTTTGATAATATTGATACGCAAAATATCCTCCCGCGATCAGGATGATGATAATTAAAAAAATGAGAAGTTTTTGTTTTTTAAGCTCGCTGTTTTTACTCATATTAACATTATGACCCCTTTTGTTTTTTTAGTCAATACAAAAAGCGCCTGTACTGGACGCTTTTTGAGAAAAGTTGACAAAGATTACTTTACGAAATAAAAGTTCTTGTGATCGCTTCCGTCAACCTTGACTGTGCTGGAGATTCTATTCCTTGTGACATTCTTCGGATCGTGGTAGCCGACAGCCGTCGTTCTGACCACATATTTTCTTTCTTTCAAATCATCAAAGGAATATTTCCCTTTTTTATTGGTCTTGTCGGAATCCCTTTTGGATCCGTTGGTTGTGTATATGTTGACTCTGGCTTTATTGATCGGAACAAGCGTTCCTTTCACTTTAACATAGCCGGAAAGCTTATTGTCGTTGCCGTAGTTGGCCAAGGCCACGCCGGCAGTCAACGCTATACTAACAGCCGCAAGAATGGATAGAGTTACAATCTTTTTCATTATTTTTATTTTTAACAAATAAAATACGATTCAACTAGCTAGTTGCAAAATGTATCGACCTCACATTTTGTTAATATTGTCTATATTATACAATCTTTTGTTTTGGCTGTCCAGGAAAGTTATCCACAGGCCTTTCAGACCCTATTTTTCGAAACTTTTCAGATATTCAGGCAGTTTCAGGATCCATTGCGCCTGTTCCGGATAAAATAGAAATCTTTCCACATCTTTGGCAGCTTGTCTTAAGTCGGATTTTTTCGCCTGTTCTTCCAAAAACTTCACCAGTTCCTGCCGATTTTTAATGTCAATCCCCTTTTCTTTGAAAATCGCATAGTCCGGCTCGATATTTTTCTGGCTCAAAAACCAGACCAGATCGTAAAAATCCCGCCCTTTTTGGTACGGCCGGAAAACAATCGCGAGAATTTTCTGCGCGAAAAGCGTTTCCAATGTGTTCACCAGCATCGGGAATCTCTCATTAAAGCTATCGGCGAACTTTGTTTCTGTGCGAAGGTGTTTACTTGGATTAAAATCAATTTCAAATCTAATCAGAACTTTTTCATCTTTGTGGACATTAAAGCCAAACTCGCGCAAAACATTCCGGAATTTGAAAAAAATAATGTGGATATTTTCAGTGGTTTTCGTTCTGGCATCCACTTCAAATCCTTGCAGCTCCAGCTTTTTTTGAATATCCACCATCAGGTTTTCAATATTGAATCCGTTTTTTTTAATCAAATCGAAATCCAGATCTTCTGAAAAGCGGTTGATGTTGTGCGCGAAGCGCAAGCAAGTTCCGCCCAGGAAAGAAATGGTGTCGTTGAACTTACTCAAGGAAAGCGCTTTGAGAATCTGGGTTTGCAGATATTCCAGCAAAATATTTTTTTCTTGCCAGGGAATATTTTTTTCCTGGGCGTATTTTTTAAAAAATTCTTTATTTGGCAACATAATATTGGATAAAATTTTGGGTTAAAAACAACACTTTTTTATTTTGAAACGCCTTAGCGAAGTTAAGCAAGCGCTTCGCGCTAAACTTAAATTCCTCACTGAAGCGATATCCGGAAAATTGTTCGCGCTCACCGTTCAGAATATTGCGATTCAAATAAAAGAAGTCGACAAGAGCTTTTTCAGGGAGAGCCAGATTAAAAGAAATCGTGTCCTGTCTTTTTGTTTCAAATCCTCCGAAGGCCTCTTGCTTGATTTTTTGATAGCTGAAATTTCCGAACGATGTTTTGAATTCTTTTGTTTTTCTGGTTGTCACGGAAGTTACAGTGAAAACCGCCTCCGGAATAATCCCATAAAAGCTTAGCGCGGTTTCCAAGCTGATATAGGAAGGAGAATAAATTTTTGTTGCGAACGCCATTGTATCAATTTTATTTTTTGTTTCAGTCAAGACATATAATCCCCGCCGAAGCATGGTTAAATAATCCTTATTCATCCAATTTTTCAAATTGATAAGGGTGGTGTTGGTAAAATCAGCGCCCAAAACCAACCTCAACTCTTTAGTCTCGAAGTATGGCAGTTTTTCAATTTTTTTCTTAAATTCAAGAAAATTCATTTCTTTTATTAATAAAATTATATCAATAAAGGAATTGTATATTATTTTATCCAAATTGTCAATAGCTAATAATAATTCTTTGTTTAAGCCATAAAAATGATATTGGCGTTTCTGTGTAGTATTATATATCACACCTGGAAGAAACGCAATCCCTAAACAATCTTTCTTTTTAGCTGTTCAGGAAAGTTATCCACACCCCGCACTAACCTTGCACCAGCACCCTTGGTGCTTGGGCTGGAAGCCAGTGCAAAGTTAGTGCGGGGCACAGGGCGCTTGGCTACTATCTGGCCAGTTTTAAGCTCAAATATCAATTGAGCGACCGTGATGACTAAAAAATAATAAGCATAAATGGCTGATGTTTCAGCCAGCACGTCATTTTTTAGCATCAGCAAAACCGGAGTGGCAATGAGAAAAAACAAAGCCAGGGCAGCGGAAATCCGGCTATCCAGTTTCCAAATCAAAGAAAGTCCGAAATAAGCCAGGATTAGAGCGCCCACAAAAGTAAAATCGAAATTTTGTTTGACAATAAAAACGCCGACAACAACCAATAGGGAAAGAACCGCCTTTAATTGGAATTTTCTTTCGCTGGAAAATTTAATATTCGGGATTTTAATTTCAAACTTTATTTCTCTCATGGCAAGTTATAAATGATTAATTTGTCGTTTTCTAAAACCTTCTTCATGCTTATTGTATCAAACCAGGCATATTTTTGCCAGTCTTCTTCTTTAACAAGTATAACTTTTGTGATTCCCAATCTCATCATATCCTGTCTGAAATTAACATAACTTATTTTCTCTGCGGGATTGTCTTCTCTCGTCACATATTTTTCAATAGCTAGGGTTTGTTCATCAAAAGAATGGGAATACACCTGGCCAAACTCAGTGTTGTTCGGCTGGATCATATTTTTTCCAAAAAACGGTTGGGCAGGATTGAAAATATTTTTTCCGGCGAAACTGAATTCCATATAAGAGTGCCATGGGAAAAATAAAATTTTACCGTCGGCTGGGTTTTCACCTAGATATTTTTTTGCGTCATACCATCCAGATGGAAACTGGCGCGGCGTGAAGTGTCCGTGTATACCCCGGATGGCTGAAAAAGAGAAAATAATAGGGAGCAGCACACAAAAAATTCCGATTTCTGTGCGATAATCTTTAATTTTCTTGATTTCTAAAAGATATTTGATTCCCCAGCTTGCAAAAAAAGCATAGGCAAAAACCATGATCATTACCCATTTTTGGGGTTCGCGCAGGCCGGTGTAAAAAGGAATGTGATTATATAAAAACATCGCGACTGGTTTGGTTAGCGGAGAAGCGATTCCGATAGCTAAAATATACGCGATTAAAAAAAGAGAAAGGAAAGGCTTCACGAAAATGTCATTTTTCCAGGATTTAATGAGGCCGAAAATTGAAAGGCACAAGATCAATAAAAAGGCTGGCAGCCACAGCGGATTTTCCCGGATGGAAACAAATCTGTCTTGATATTCTCCCCAATATCCTTGCAGAGCCAGAACTGTTGTATAAATTGAATTACCTCCCGCAGAACTTGTTTCAAATGTTTCCCAATCGGCCTGGGAAAAATTTTTGACTACAGCCGTGCCGCCGCGATTTTGTGAAATAGCATAAAGCCAATTGCCGTTTAAAATAATGATTATTCCTCCAAAAATTAAAGCTGTTTTTAAAACTAATTTCCAGTTTTTTTCTCTGACTAAATTAAAAATGGCTAAGACAAGAAAAGTTGCGACAACTAAAAAAATACAATGCGGGAAAAAAGAAACGGCCAGAGCCGCTAAAATTGAAGACCAGATAAGCTTTCGAAATCGGTTTTCTTCCAGATATTCCAGAAAATATACCAAAAACCACAAAAACAGCACACTGCCTCCAATGACATTGATCTGTTCTACCAGCCGCGCGTAAATAAATGGATTGAAAATCAAAAAAAGCCCGGCGAAATATTGCGCGGTTAGGTTGCCGGTCCGTTTGGCCAACCTGAAGCCGGCAATGCCCAGAAAATAGACAATGGCAAAAAGAAGAATTCGCTGAAAAATTCCAAAGGAAAAAACGATGGCTAAAAGCTTGTAAATCATCCAACCTAGTCCATCGGTCAGAAAATTAATGTCGGAAAGGGCGCTGTTAGGCTCCATCATCCAATCCAAAAGCATGATGTATCCCCTTTGCAAAGTCGGATACAAAAGCAGGACGGCAACCGCCAGGAAAAAAAGGCGATAATATTTTTTCAGATATTTTTCCATATAAAAATAACAGTGTGATTTTCGTTATTTGAGCCGTTTTTCTATTCTTTAATATCCCAGCGTGCTCTTAACAAGAAAATTGTTTCGTTTTTTATTTTTGTCCTGACAAACGCTTTTTGTTTCTCATTGATAAGCTCGCCGAGATCCTTTAATAAGGTATTTTCCGGAACATTATCGATGAAGGGGATGCATTTTTTGATATATTCTTTTTCTGATGTTATGGCATAGGCTGCAAATACTTTTTTATCCGTATCCCAATTTTTTTTAAGAAAAAAGTAAACATCAAAAAGATCGCGTGCCGCAAATTCTTTGCGGTTCATGAGAGCGACCAACTTCGCGGAAAACATCGAATCCTTCGTGGACACAAGGATTGGAATGCCGAAATAATTTTTCATCTCAAAACTGGCGCCTGTCTTTCGGATGTTGACCTCTACTTTTATCTGATGCGCCCCCGGCTCGTATGATAAAGAAAAAAATATAGTCGCGAACTTTTGCTGTTCGTCCTTTATTTCGCCATACCTTGAAATGATGCTTTTTACTTTTTTAAATACCAACTTCTTATTTTCCTCCGAATCATTTAGCAAATCAAAATCAAGATCCACTGAAAATCTTGGTAAATCATAAAATATATTAGCTGCCGTTCCGCCCTTAAATCCCAGAAGCGACGCAAGGGCGATATCGGAATAAATATCCTTTAATATCCGCGCCATGGCTAGCTGGTGTTTTTCTTTATTTAGCATATTCTTTAAAATATTTTTTAAGCCTTTTCTCCAGTGTCTTGTTTTTGTATATTTTAACAATATCAAAACAAATATTCCAGTCGATACTTCTAAGATTATCACAATGATAATCACCAAATAAATATAATATATCCAAAAAAGCCCGCTCCTTAGTCGCTTCAAAATATGTTTCCTTATTTATCATTCCCCTTTGATTAATCAAAATTTCATTTTTTAACTTGCGATATGTGAGCTTATTTCCCTTAAAATTGAGATTTCGGGAAAGATAGCTGGCAACGAAAATTGCTTCATAATATTGGAATATGACGCCTTCTTTTGCCAAAACGGTTTCAAAACTGACATAGGCCGGAGTATACACTCGCACCGCCAATTCATTTTTGTCATAAGCTTCATTTTTCGCGAAAATCCCCCTGCGCAACCTGATTAATTTTCCGGTTTTGACATAATATGCTAATTTTGACTTTAACTTATTGGTATTTTTTTCCCCGATCAAAATAGCGATTTCCATGCTGGTGAAAACCGTTTGCTTCGAACCATATATTATTGTCAGAAAATTATCCATATGTGAACTGCGGGTTATGTTTTTTCTTACCTATAGTTTATCATATGTGCATAATCTTGTCAATATGGTTAGTCTATGGTCTGATATTTCCTTGTTTAAGTCATTTGTCTTGTTTCTGACTAAAATACGATTGGGGTTTGAAATAGAGAGTCATTTCAAAATCAATTGAGCCGTCGGGATTTTCTTTTCTTCTTTTTCTGCGCTGCCAATATTTTTTTTATTTCGCGATCAAAGTCGGAAATATAATTCTTATCCTGTTCTTTTCTGAATTTTTCATATTCTTTCAGCGCTAACGCTTCGGCGACTTCATGGCTTATTTTTCCGGCATTCGTCAAAATTTCATATTCACTGAATTTAAGAAAAGCATTGAGTTTTTTTATCCAATCAGCCATCGTCATTGCCTTGCCTCGAGCCGCTTGCATTTCAGCATAGTCCAAATACATATTTCCAATGCGATTCAAATGCTCAAGTTCTTTTTTGTCCAAATAATTTTTTGCAATCACGGTGTCGCCAGGCATAATTTTGCCCTCAGGAGAGCGCCTCCAAGAAGTCAGTCCCATAGTTTCCTTTTTACTGCTTACGCGGTTTGTAATAATTTCTGCCGCCGTTTTGCCGGTTATGGCGAAATGTAGTTTGTTTTGCACGGTAGCAAAAAATTGTTTACTCTCAAAAGCTTTTGGAGAATAATCAATCGCCGTCGCGTAAATATCAGTAATTTTTTGATAAATCATCCGCTCACTGGTGCGAATATCTTTTATTTCCTCATAAAGCTCATCGAAATATCTGGTGCTAAAACGAGAGCCATATTTCATCCGATTAACATCCAGCGCATAGCCCTTTTGAATATAGTTTTTCAAAATTCCTATTGCCCATTGGCGAAACTGCGTGCCTCTTTCTGAATTTACACGATAACCAACAGCAATAATAACCTCCAAGGAATACATCCTTGATTTTCTTTCGACATCTCGTCCTCCTTCATTTTGAACCTGTAAGAAATCCTTACAAGTTGCCATTTGGTCGGCTTCGTTTTCCGCATAAATATTTTTGAGATGTTGGGTGATATTTTGCGGTGTTGTGTCAAAAAGTTCAGCCATTTTCTTTTGTGTCAGCCAAATATTCTCGTCTGCATAAAGCACTTCAATATTTATTGAGCCGTCTGATGATTGATAAAACGCTATTTGATTATCTGGGATATTTTTTTTCATATTTTTTTTACTATAGTTTATTATAGTGATATAATAACACTACTTTATTTTGTTTGCAAGACCGCTCCCCTTTTTCTCCTTTTTGCTAGGTCATAGCCCAGATAGCCAAGGCAACCGAGGAGGGTGGTGATGGAAATGATTATACCCAAATAAAAATAACTTTGGGGTTTGAAATAGAGCGTTAGTTCGACATCAATTGAGCCGTCGGGATTTTCTTTGTAGTAATCTTTGGAAAAATTTTGTTTTATATATTCCGGATCAATGGTCCAGCCATTGGCATATCCATTAACTTTTAAATGGTTTTCTTCTGGCAAAGCATTACCAAATAATGTATCCCAAAAACCGGTTGACTTATTCTCGCCCACTACATAGACTTTCCAATTGGGATTGAAACTCTCGGACAGTACGAGATAATAAGGTGCAGTAGCTCCCGAGATATTGACGAGGTACTTAGTGGGACTGATATTTGTGAAGTCCAACTTAGGCATATCCACAGATTCTATCTTGACCGCTGAGCGATCCTTGTTCATAGTTAAATTTGCGTTTGAAATAAACATTGGTTTCTTAGTTTTATTATCAACTAAGCGATATGAATTTAATGGCTCACCGTCGCTTGGATAGACCACAATTCTATCAGGAGAGTAAAGCTGAGGAATACTATCTGCAATCTTATAGAGACTAAGCTCACTAAAGGATTTTTCAAGGACAAAAAACGGCGTATTGAGAACTCTTTTTGTGGAGGCTAAGTGAAGGTCCTCATTATAGAAAGTAGGATCAGCATCGTTATGGTAAACGATCCATCCTATGCCATATTGCCGGCATAGGCCAACTACTCGAGTGGCATCTTCCATATTTATGGCGTCCCTTAAAAGTAATATTGCTTTCTCAGTCTCTAAACTGCCGACTTCGAAACTTCGGTCAACAAGAGAGTTTTGGATAAAATATTGATCAACTCCTGCCCCACTATATCCCCATTTATAAGCCTTGAAATTATTAACCGTAAATAATGGAAGAGGAAGTACCTTTAAAGAACTGTTATATGAATTTAAGTACTGTGCAACCCCACTGTAAGCAGAAGGGATATCCACTTTGAATCTTGAGCGAACAGCTTCACCCGTCCAGTAGGGAAAAATGAGACCGGATAAAGCAGAACTGGCAAGAAATATAATTATAAACAATGTTGATTTACGCTTGGCCCTTGTTGCAATCTCATTTACTGCCAACCCAATTAATACAGCAGAACTCATAACTGCTACTATACCAAACTTGTTAACTGGATTTTTAAACAAGGACAAGAACGAACCATTATTATCCAGAAGCCATCTGAATACTTCACCAAAAGGTGGTGCAGTACCCTTCATCATAAAGAATCCTACGAGTACGAGTATCGAGAAAAAAAGAACTCTATGCCACTCTTTTTTCTTTCGCATAAGGATTATTGCAAGAAAGGTCAGTAGAGCTGGAATAAAACTAAGTAAAATCAAAAGTGCGTTTTGCGTGTATGGTATGTGCATCGGATAAGACCATTCGAGACCGTCCTTGAAGAACCAAGGAAAGCCCCACAACCTAAATGTGTTGATAGGAATACCATATTGACCAGTGAGAGAGATTTGACCTTCAAGATTGTGCGCGATTATCCACCCTTGTCCATAGGATTGGGATGCGGTTAAGTACCATGCTATTGTAGGTATTAGCCAGAAAGAACTTGCAGCAACAAAGGCAGTGCCGTACTGCAAGATTCTTTTTGCCAATATAGTTCTGTTCTCCGAAAAGGTGATTGCCCACAATGTATATGAAAGTAAGATCAGAAGCTGAACAGCGATCAATGCATAATTAAGAGCACTGGAAGCATTTAAAAATGAAACTAAGATAAAATAACACAAATATTTTCTGTCGCCAGTTGTCAGCCCCTTCACATAAACTCCAAGAAGAAACGGCGTCATAGCATATGCTAATTGGTAGTTGAAGTACGGCTGCCAGAAATTTTGTAAGTTGAAGAAGTTAAACAAATAAAAAAGAGCGGCTATGAAAGCAGCATGCAGGTACTTCTTTTCAGGAAAGATGGTCCTCATCAGATAGAACATCGTTAGTCCAGCCAGGGCAAAGACAATAATCAATAAGATCTTCTGAGTTGCCCCGGCTGAAAATCCTAAAAATTCAAGAAACCATATGGAAAGATAATATGGAAAAAGAGCAGGTATCGTCGATGACTCACTAACTCCAAGTCCTTTAGCGCTTTGCCATACATGCATACTTCTTTCTATGCTTGTGGAAATATTAAACTCCGGATGTGTCATGTCCCCCCCCGCAATGTGAAAATTCCCATTAAATGACAATAGGGGCACCATCACTCCTAATGAAATGATAATGAGAAGATAAAAAATTCTAAGATTTAGGGCGCTTCGTAGATTTAAAGCGTTTTGTAACAAACTTTTAATATCTGTCATACCTGATTTTCTATTTTTTTAAACAGGACATCATGATATAGATTAGTTATTTTTTCATAGACTTTTTCCCAATCATACCGAGAGACAAAATCACGGCAATACCTTTGCATAGATTTAATATCTTTACTAAACAGGATAGTATTTACTTTTTCTCTAATTTGTTGTTCATTCCCGGGTTCTACCAAGTATCCATTTTTGCTTTCACATATCAAATCCTTGATTCCTCCGACATTGGAAGCAATGGTTGGCAGTCCATTGGCCATCGCTTCCAGTAAAACTATGCCGAATGCTTCGCCACCCAAAGAGGGCAACACAAAAACATTAGATGACTTGAGCAGATTATTTTTTTCCACATCATCAATATTTTCTAAAAAAAAGACATTGGATATTTTTTCTTTCCGGATGTAATTTGTCAGATATTCTTTTTCTCCCCAGTCTTTACCTATAATAATTAAATTGCAATTAGATATTTCCTTAAACGCTTTTAGCAAATAAATATGCCCTTTATTTTTAGCGATTCGAGAAACAGTGATTATATTTTTATTTTTGTTTGTTATTCCGTTTTTGGACAAAACCTCCTCTTTTTCTTTGTCCGATAAAATTTTTTCTGAATATTCGTTCAGGTTGATTCCATTCGGAATAACAACGATATTTTCTGGCTTAACTTTAAATTTTCTAATTAAAATGTCTTTTTCAACACTTGTCAGAGCAACAACCCTTGTGGCCATCCGGAATGACCAGCCGGCCACCAAAAAATCAAATATTTTTTTTACCATTTTAGGTAACATCGTTTCGTCTGCATAGTGGGGAGTATAAATGATTTTTTTATTCATTAATCTGCAGGTTAAGATAGATGCCCATGATGTAAAATATCCATAGCTGTGGGCATGGATGACATCATATTGCCTGACATTTAATACAAGAAAAATCGGCAAATATGGGATAATTGTGGCTGGATCTAATCCTAATATTTTAAAGCTTCTTAACCTTCTAAAATTTATCTTTTCAATCTCTCCAGATTTATTTTTAAATCTTTCGCTTGAACTTGCCGTAATCATATCAGAACATACGACATCAACCGAATTTTTGTTATTGACAAATTTTTTAGCGATATTAAAAACATGTGTTTCTACGCCGCCCAACGCAGGATAAAACCGATTGCAAATATATAAAATTTTCATAGCTTATCTATTTTAACTTTGTAATGATTTTCATAATCATTTCCCTGAAGCCGACTCTTGGTTTCCATCCGGTAGCCTTCTGAAGCTTTTTAATGTTTCCACAAATAACCTTTCTTTTTCGGGTAAGTATATTCTTATCTTCTTTGACATATTTCTCCCAATCCAAACCCAGACAGGAAAAAGCTTCTTTAGCAAATTCAGAAACCGAATGTTTTTTTCCTGAAGCAATAATAAAATCATCAGCAACATCCAAACTTAATATGGCTCGCATAGCCTCAACATAATCATATGCGTATCCCCAGTCAACTTCTGCCCCAAGATCGCCCAAAACCAATTCTTTTTGCAGTCCCCTTTTTATATTTATCGCGCCCTGAATTATTTTTCGAGACAAAAATTTTTCTTCCCGAAATTCCGACTCATGATTAAATAAGATTCCTGACGAAGCAAAAACATTATAATTATCCCTGAAATAACGACAGATCATCATTCCATCCAGTTTGGTTATGCCATAAGGGGTATCGGGCGCAAAAGGAGTCTTTTCATTGACTAATTCGTCCTCTGTATTTCCAAATATCATTGAAGATGAGGCGTAAAACAATTTAGTCTTTGGAGAAAATCTCTTTATGGCCTCAAGAAAATTCAATAACGCAAAAACATTAATATCATAACTTCTTCTAAATAATTCCCCTTCGCTGATTTTCTTGTCCTCGGAAGATTGATTAAAAGCAGCCAAATAATAAATCTCATCTGGATTAATTGAAGAAATCAAATTAAACACCTGCTTTTTATCTCGGATGTCAACTGTTTTATTCCAGTTAATGCCTCTTGCATTAAAAATTTTTTTATCAATACCTAAAACAAGGCATTTATTTTTTATAAGCAGCTGCATGGCAATCTTGCCGTCTTGACCATCTGAACCAATAATAATAGCCTTTTTATTTTTCGTTGTCATACAACTTCTATTTTAGGTAGTGGAAAAATTAAATGACCCCCGGAAGTGATATATTCATTCTCTCTTTTGACAATTCCATTTTTAAAATGCCAAGGAAGAACCATAAAATAATCCGGTTTCATTTTTCTAGCTTCTTTTTCAGAAATGATCGCAATCCTTGTTCCTGGAGTGAATCTGCCAAATTTATACTCATTTACTTCTGCAATATAGGGCATTTCCTCCGGAGTAATCTTACAATATTGTAAAATGACATTACCCTTTGTTGAAGCGCCATAGCCAAAAACTTTTTTCCCTTCTTGTTTAGTTTTCTTAAAAAATTGAAGCAAATCTTCTTTATTCCTTTCAACATTTTTTTCAAATTCTTTGTAAATATCCAATGCATTAAATCCCCTTGATTCTTCTTCTAATAAAATTTTTTCAATTTCGGCTGTTTTTTCTTTAAACCCGGATCCTTTTTTGGCAAATGTCAAACAAAAACTTGCTCCATTCGTATCATTAAATTCAATATCAATTATCTTAAATCCAACATTATCCGCCATCCATTTAAATTGTTTCAAAGCATAATATTCCAAATGTTCATGGCATATTGTATCATAGGAAGTATTATCAATCATCATGGGCATATAACTTTGTTCGGCAACCCAAATTCCCTGATCATCCAAGATATCATAAATTTGTTGCATAATTTCCATCGGTGCCGGCAAATCATAAAACACAGCAATGGAAGAAATTACTTTGGCCTTTTTATCCCCGTATTTATCCTTAACAATTTTGGAAGAAAAAAAGTCAGGAATATATTTTACATGGGAAGCAAAATATTCTTTAAATTTTCCTGAGGTTGGGTCGATGCTAACTAGCTCGAGATTTTTATTGCTATATGCCCCCAAAAGAACTCCGTCATTGCCTGCGATATCAATCACTAAATCTCCGTTTTGAAGATTGGCCGTCCCTTCGATTTTTTTTACGATACCACAAAGATGTTCAATCATGGATTTATTGAGTCCGGAGCGATAACCATAGTTATCGCCGTAAAGCTTTTGCATATCATAGTCATGCCCCAACTGAACAAGCCCGCAGGCGTCATCTCCCATGCACTTGACCAATTTCAACGGCCCTTCTTCGACAATTTCACCAAGAGCAGGAAAAACTCCCGTTAGCGCCTGATTTCCCAAATCAATTATGGTTTCCAGATGTGCGTTGTTGCATATTCGACATTTTTTTATTTCTTGATACAACATTTTTTTAAAAGTTATTATTAATTATTTTTATTAGATTATACTTAAAATTGTTTTGTTTAATTTTTATATAACAACTTCTTAGTATTCCGTGTTGTTTTCCAAATCTGATTTAACCATCATTTCCACAAGTGCGTCAAAAGTCACGCTCGGTTTCCAGCCTAGTTTTTTCTTAGCTTTAGTACTATCACCAAGAAGCAAATCAACTTCTGTTGGACGAAAATATTTAGGATCCACTTCAATCAGGACCTTCCCTGTTTTTTTGTCAATACCTTTTTCATCCACGCCGTTTCCCCGCCACTCAAGCTCAATACCCACACATCCAAATGCTTTTTCGCAGAATTCTCTCACGGTATGGGTTTCTCCTGTGGCAATGACGTAATCTTCGGGCTGGTCTTGCTGCAAAATTAACCACATGGCTTCGACATAATCTTTGGCATACCCCCAATCCCGCTTAGCATCTAGATTACCTAGTTTAATACTATCCTGGAGGCCTTTTTTAATATTTGCTATTCCGCAAGTTATCTTTCTGGTGACAAAAGTTTTTCCTCTACGAGGAGATTCGTGGTTAAACAATATTCCGTTACAAGAAAAAAGATTATACGCCTCCCGATAATTTACAACTATCCAATAGGCGTAAAGCTTTGCCGCCGCATATGGAGAACGAGGATAAAAAGGAGTCGTTTCTTTTTGCGGAGTTTCCCGCGCCTTTCCAAAAAGTTCCGATGTGGAAGCCTGATAAAATTTTGTTTTAATTCCTGTTTCTTTAATGGCATCTAATAGTCGTAATGTCCCAACCCCATCCACTTCTGCTGTATATTCCGGAATTTGAAAAGAAAGATGAACATGAGACTGGGCACCAAGGTTGTAAATTTCATCAGGTTTTATTTGTTCAAGAAGCCGATTGAGATTGCTTGAGTCAGTCAAATCACCATAGTGCAATTGCAATCTTCCATCCTTAGAATGTGAACCAGAAAGAAGATTCTCCAAGCGCTGTGTATTAAATATTGACGAGGCTCTTCTGACTCCATGAACCTCATAGCCTTTCTCTAAAAGTAATTCCGCAAGATAAGAGCCATCTTGTCCGGTAATTCCGGTAATCAATGCTTTTTTCATATTTTATTCTTAATTAATTTCAATAATAACACAATCATGACATTCTAATAATTTTTTTATAAATTTCAAAAGTTTTCTTTCCGGCATTATGCCAAGATCTTTCATCTTTCAAAATTTGGATATAGTTATCAAACTGGTGCTTATCCCGAAAGAATTCTTCTATTTTTTTAACTAAATCGTCTGAATTTCTTTTGAAAATTATAGATTTATTGCTCATCACATCTTGAAAAATGTCGCTCATTAAAAATGGTTTCTGATAGGCAATTGACATTGACATCGGTCCACTAACGCCAAAGAGCTGAAGATACGGCATAATCAAAACATCACAAGCTTGAAAATAAATTTCGACATCTTTGTCGGGTACAAAACCAACCCGGAGAATAGTTGGAATTATTTTAACTTTTTCCATCATAGAGTGATACCAGCTGTTATATTTTGCATCATTTTCTACTCTCCTCGGCTTATCACCAGCTAGAATTAGTACATTCTCCTTGGGATCAAGTCTTTGAAACGCCTCAATTAATAAATCGACCCCTTTATATCCGGCCAAAAAACCAAAAAACAACAACACTTTTTTATCTTCTGAAATGTTAAGTTTTTTCCTCGCTTCTTCCTGATTCATTTTTAAATGGACTTCATCGATTCCGTAGGGAATCGCCTCAACTTGATCGCTCTGAAAGCCATACGCATCTGTTAAAATTTTTTTAAAATACTCTGCGTGGACAATTGTTTTGTCTATATATCTAACACTCCAGCGATAAATGAAGCCAAAAAATGCTCGAATCAAAAAATTAGGAAGTTTAATTTGGTTTATTTTATTAAAATCTCCCCTTATTGCTTTGGGTGAAATTACTCCATGATAGGTTACAACAATTTTCTTTTTCAGTTTTTTTATTTTATGCAAAAGATGGAGATATAGCAGAATTGAAACAGGTCCGCCAAAAAGATTGAACTCGTGCTGGATGTGAATCACTTTAAGATCCGGATGTTTTTTAATTTCCGAAATAATTTCTCCAACGAATGAAAGCTTGTTTCTTTGCCAACATTCATTAACTTCTACTTTATCCTCAATAAAAATTTGTTTAGTATTTTTAATATTGGAAAAAACAACTAATTTTTGACGGTTCTCTTCATTCATTCCTAAAATTAAGCGTTTGGAATACCAAGCCAAGGCGCTTTCTTGAGAATGATGCGAGCCTACTGAAGTATAAATTGTTATAAAGCCAACTTCTTTATTCATTTTAACTATGATTCGTAGTTTCTTTAATTATATAATTGGGCCGATTTTTTAGTTCCTTGAACATCGTCATTTGATAAATTGAAAGGATGCCAATTATCATTATTATAAACCCATTGCTAATAATAATGAAGGCGGCCAGGATCGCGTTGCCGCTGAAAAATTTGTCATCTATAAACCAGCGGTAATACAGCATAACTGCGAGCAAGATAGTTCCGATGGAAAACAAGCCGGTGCCGAGCATAATGATTATCTTCATCGGCAGCATACTGAATGATGTGATGCCGATGCGCGCGAAAGTCAGCATTTTTTTGAAAGTGTAGGAAGTTTTTCCTGAATTTCTAAGTCCGGCTTCATACTCAACGAAAGTTGTTCGAAATCCGATCCAGTTCACTAGTCCGCGATAGAATTTGTCTTTTTCTTTGAACTTAGCCAGTTCCGCGACGGCTTTTCTATCCAGCAGGCGAAAATCAGCCGAGCCCTGATCCAGATGGATGTCGGATATCTTATTTATCAACCAATAGAATATGCGTGAAGAAATTTTTTTGAAAACGGATTCCTTCTCGGTTTTGAGCCGTTTCGTGTTGACGATCTGAAAACCTTTTTCCCAATTTTCAACCAGTTTGGGAATCAGCGCCGGCGGATGCTGAAGGTCGCCGTCCAGCATAATAACCGCGTCGCCCTTGGCCGCCTCCAAACCGGCTTCGATGGCTGCCTGATGACCAAAATTACGGCTAAAAGAAATGCCTTTGACGGTTTTGTCGAGCGCGGAAAGCTTTTCGATTTCCGCCCAAGAATTGTCGCCACTGCCGTCGTTTATGAAAATAATTTCAAATTGGTTAATAGGAAGAGACGAAAAAACCCTCCGCAATTCCTCGTGAATAAGCGGGATATTTTTTTCCTCGTTATACGCCGGGATTATAATTGAGATCAAAGAGTTCATAAAGTTATCAAGTTATAAAGTTATAAAGTTCATCAAGTTATCAAGTTATAAAGTTCGCGACTTTTTACTTTCTACTTTATAACTTTTTACTTTCTACTCGTCTATTTTTATACAAAAAATAGACTCCAACAATGATTCCCGCTGTTTGGGAAAGTATCATTACTTTCAGTATGCCATAAATATCGTGTCCCGTAAATAATATGGCGAGCGTTGAAGCAAGGGAAATCGCGAGCAGGCTGTAGACTATCTTGGTTTTATGGATTGAAAGCAGATATTGGAACATTAAGTTCACATAGGAAAAAAGCGCGACCATGACGGCAAACCAGCCGAGATAGCCGGCCACACCGGTATATTTTCCGCCAAAAAGCAGCTTGAGGATAAATTCTGGAAAGATGAAGTAAAAAATCACGGCAATGGCAGAAACGGCCAGCATGATATAGGAGGCGTTTTTGAAAATCGCGAAAGAACCGGTTTTTTTGTGGTGATTTTCGGATGACATGGAAAAAAGAACGGTGGCGATGACGCCGGTGGCGAAGAAAATGATTTTGGAAACAATGGTGAGCGCGCCGTATTGCCCGGCCTGCGTCGGATCCAAAATATGCTTGGCCAGAATCATATCGGCGTTGCCCATAATATTAATTGCCAAATTGCCGACAAAAAACGGGATAATAAACGCTTTTAAACTCTCCTGCATAACCGGCTTGGCAATTTCCTTTTCTTTCGCAGAAAAAATAAATCTTAAAAAAACAATTGAAAAAATATAGGAAGCGATCGCTCCCAGCGTGAAACTGCCGATGGCGCCATTGAGAGCAAAGCCCAGTTTCACCAAAAGGACGCCAAAAAACAGCTTGACTCCCGCGCCTAAAATATTAAGCGCGCTTAGGCTTCTAAATTTTTGCCAGCCATTGAGAGTTGCCGAATTAACGGTGGAAAAAAAAGAAACAAACATTAAAATCCAGACCAGAACTAGCGGCCATCTTTCTTCAATATTTAAGAAATGCCCCACATAAGGAGTCGCGAGCAGAAACAATGCGAAAACAGGCAGGCCGTACAGAAAAATTTTCTTTTCCAGCATTCGGGTAAAAGCGCGGTTGCCGGCTCTGTCGTCCTGCGCCTTGAAACCGGCGCCATATTTTGTGACAATCATCGCAAGCGTGGCCGCAGGAATCAAAATGATATAAATGAGCGAATTCAGGGATTCGATTTTTCCATATTCCTCGATGGTCACCATCCGTCCGATGACCAGATGAAAAACATAATTCAAAACGCTGGCGCCTATAATGCCCGCGAATAAAATCGCGCTGTTTTTGGCCAAGGCGCGATCATTCAAAAAAGTTTTCCGCAAAAATTTTAGCATTGTGCCGTTACAACTTAAACAATTATAATTATGCCCGCCAAAAAATCCATCAGACAAATCGAATTTATTAAATTTAAACTAGCATGGATTAAATTGTGACGGTATTGCTTTCCTATTGTAGCACAAAAATCTAAATAAGCCGCTGAATCTAATGCTGTGGACAACTCCAAAGTGACAAGACAGAAAAACTATGCAATAATATGGTTGTAGGGGCATTGATTATTATGCTTGGTTCGGAAATGAAAATAAAAAATATTTCTTTAATTATACTATTTTTTTTACTGGCCTTTTTCTGTTTTTTTTCAAAGGAGGGCGCTTATGCCTTGGAAAACAATCAGAGTAGCGTTGTCTTCAAAAATCTTCAAAATAAAATAGGACCGGATTTTCAATATTCCCTGGACCAAAATACCGGCAGGGCCACCTTTATTGCCAATAAAAATAATGCTTTGCCCTTAAATTTAGCCGGTATTAATAACAGCGATGTCGTTTCGGTTTCCAATCAATTTATAAAAGAATACGGATATTTTTTCGGCATTACTGACGCGGAAAAGGGAGTTTCATTCTTTAAAAAAGATGTCGATTCACTAGGAATGTCCAATATCCGTTACGGGCAAAAATACAAAGATGTTCCCGTGTTTGGAGGCCAAATTATCGTTCATTTGGGGAAAAATAAAACTGTAAATTCCGCTAATGGAAAAATTATTCCTGATATTTCCATTGATACTGATTCTAAAATTTCAAAAGACCAAGCCGAGGACATAGCTAAAAATTTATGGAAAGAACAAGGGAGGCCCGCTGACCCGGAAACATTAACCAATAAGCTTTATATTTTTAACAAAAGCCTGTTTCAGAGCCAGCCGGATGACACAAAAAATTATCTGGTCTGGAGAGTTGATTTATACAAAGACAAACCCGTGGCCCATGAATATTATTTTATTGACGCCCAAAATGGAGATTTAGTTTTTCAAATTACCGGAATGCAGGACGCTGTCGACCGAAGAATCTATGATTGTTCCTGGGGTAGTTGTGTCTTGGATTTTTTGTTCTACGAATATTATTATGGAAGATCTGAAGGCAATCCTGTGCGAGGAACTAATCCTTTATGGGGAGGAACGGATGTCGATAAATTATACACTGAAGAAGCCAATTGCCATGATTATTATTCCACAAAGTTTTCTATTGATGGCGCTAATAATTTGGGCGGAATCGGGGATGGAACCAATGCTCCTTCTGCTAAAACAGACGGCTATACCTATATTGATTATGCCGGAGGGAGTTGTCCCAATGCGTTTTTTAGCGGTTATAACATAAATTTTTGCCAAGGATGGGTAACCCGTGATATCGTCGGCCATGAATATGCCCACGCGGTAAATACTTTTTCTATTCTTGATGGATATGGCGACCCGGCCGGACTTACTTATTCCGGACAACCGGGAGCGCTTAATGAAAGCAATTCTGATGTTTTTGGCGAGGCGCTGGAATATGACATTGACGGAAGCAGTGATTGGCTTATTGGAGAAGATTTGGCAGGAGGCGCTTCCCGGGATATGAGTATGCCTTCCAATAAAACCTTCAATCTTAATGATGGCGCGGGAGATGTGCCTTATCCCAATAAATTTCACGATCCCAATTATTATTGCGGAGCGGAAGATAATAACGGAGTTCATCTGAACAGCTCTGTTCCCAATCATGCCGCCTATTTAATGGCAATGGGAGGAACTTATAATGGTTGCGCGATAACCGGAATTGGAAGAGAAAAAGAAGAGGCCATATTTTATAGAGCTCAAGCTGTTTATTATATTCCCAGCACTGACTTTAATGGAGCGTATGATAATTTAATTTCAGCTTGCGGAGATCTTTATGGAGGAACGGACAGTTCTGACTGTAAAAATGTTAAAAAAGCTTTGCAGTCGGTTGAAATGAATCAGCCGGGTTTTTGCGGCGGAGAGCCGGAAACAACTCCCGAATGCGCCACCACAGTCGCCACTCCTGTTGCCTCCCCCGCCGGCGGAACATATTCATCAGAGCAAACAGTCACTCTTTCCAGCGCGACTTCCGGCGCGGCGATATATTACACAATCGACGGAAACACCCCGACAATTTCTTCAACTTTATATACCGGAGCAATAACAGTCTCAACCAGCCAGACAATCAAGGCCATCGCGGTCAAATCGGTTATGATAGACAGCGATGTGATGAGTGAAACATATACGATACAACCAACAACTTCCGTCTATCGCTTTTTTAATAAAATAAGAGGCAATCATTTTTACACAAAAAGCGAAACAGAAAAAGATAATATTATAGCAACTCTATCCAATGAGTGGAATTATGAAGGCATCGCATACCAAGCATTTGATGAATCCGGAGAAAATCTAATGCCGCTTTACAGATTTTTCAACACTCAAACCGGATTTCATTTTTACACACAAAACTCTGCTGAAAAAGATAATATTATAGCCACTCTCCCGGTTTGGAACTATGAAGGGATTGCATACTATACTTATAGCACGAGCCAACCCGGCACCACGGCCGTCTACAGATTCTTTAATAAAATTCAGGGGAATCATTTTTACACAACCAGTGCAACAGAAAAAGACAACATCATAAATACCCTGTCTGCTACCTGGAATTATGAAGGCATCGCCTGGTATGCGCCGGAATAATTTACCGGACTTCTGATACTGCAATTAAAAAAACCGCATAAGCGGTTTTTTTAACGCACTGGACCAACTTATTTTTTCCAGATTTTATTTATTACAACCGCGTCAATGAATTTTTTGACATAATCTTTGCCAATATATTTTTCCAGTGATTCCAGCAGGCGCGTAGTTTCAATATCCCAGAGACATTCTTCCATTAGCATCTTATTTCCATTTAGGTATAATGTTTTTGAAACTATGCCTGAAACTTCGCTATTGCGAAATTTTTTTATCATGTCCAGTCTTGTGAACATGGCGCACAGGGTATCGAGGGTTAATAGCGGCGTATAAGCTACCGGGTTAAAGAACGCGTTTTCATCCTTACTGAATTTTATGCATTCATAATCAGAAACGCATCTTTTCCGTTGAATTAAGCATCTTTTCCAAAGCAATCCGGGCAGTGAAATAACGACATGCATGAATACTTTTAACACAGTTTTCTTTCTTTCAAAATTATTTTTTTTGCGCAATTGGTTTATCAACTCTAAAATTTTCCATCCCCCTTTTAAAACCATTTTTTTAAATTGAAAATTCTTTATGACCGTTTTTAAAAAATTCCGATGTATTAAATAATATTTCCATTCATATCCGAACTTTTGACTTGTTCCGGAGTGATCATGATAAACAATCGCGTTTGGACAAAAATATGATTTATACCCGAATATCCTGGCGCGATAACTCCAATCAACATCCTCAAAATAGCCAAAATATGAATTATCAAGCGGTCCAACCGCATTCTCATAAATATTCCTTCTTATCAGCACCGCTCCAAAGCAAGCGCCAAAAATTTCTTCCTCCTTGTCATACTGGCCAATATCTATCTGTCCTATCCCGCGATTAAAGGGAGATCCATTGCCAGTGATAACTACGCCGGCTGAATCAATAAGCTTTTTATCCTTATAAAATAGCATTTTAGCGGCTACGGAAGCTATGTTATATTTGCCTTTTTTAATCACGACATTAACCATATTTTGTATGGCAGCTGACTCAAGCACTGTGTCGTTATTAACAAAAAAAATATATTCCCCATTAGTTTTCGAAACAGCCAGATTATTTCCCCTGCTAAAAAAAAGATTTTTTTTGGATTTTATCAAATTTACCCAAGGAAATTTTTCAATTACATATTCAGCAGATCCGTCATTTGATCCATTGTCAACCATGGTTACTTTAATTTTATCATAGCTCTGATTTTTAAGAGAAGTAAATAAAGGTTCTAGATATTTCTTCCCGTTATAATTAAGAGTTATAACATCAACAATGCCATCATCGTATTTTTTTTTAACAATATTTTTAAAAATTGTCTTTTTCGGCAAAGATAAAACCTCTAAAATGAGATCCCTATAATTTATTCCAGCGCCACTCCATAAAAAACGAGAGGCGTTCCTTTTTGCATTTTGAGCCATCAAACTTCTTTTTTTCTTATCAAAAATCAACTGTTCTATTTTTAATATAAATTCTTTTTTATTTTTAACCAGAAATCCTGATAAATTATCTACAACTTCTCCATGTGCTCCTATATCGTAGGCCACATACGGAACTCCGAAATGCGCAGCTTCAACTAATGGAAGATTAAATCCCTCCCATTTTGAGGCTGTAATATAAATATTGCAAATCGAATAAATAAGTGACAATGTTTTGTCATCAGCACTGATAAATGGCATAATACCTTCGCTCTTAAGCCATTCCTTGTCATTTTCATCGCCAAAACCAGCCATTATCAGTTTAGCGTTTGGATGTTTTTTCTTAATATGCTTAAAAGATTCAACAAGTTCCCGTGTTCCTTTGTAAGGTTGCTTTTTGTGATTAATTCTTCCTACATAAAGCAACGCGACATCATCGGTGCTGATTTCGTATTTTTTTCTGAATTCAATAATTTCATTTTCTGACGGATATTCATAATTATCTGCTCCATTATAAACAACTGATTGATTATTTCTCAATAATTTCGGAGTAAGCGATTGGGTAAATTTAGATATATTAACCACTTTTGCCGCACGGGGAAAATAAAAAAAGTTCTGTGTAAATTTCATATATTCAAATACTAATTTTTTTTTCCAGTCAAATCCTTCAGTAGAGCATACTCCGTGGTCTACAACAATTACCGGTTTTTTCAGCACTAGCGGAGCAATAAAAAAAGGATAGGTTTCCGCAATCCAAATATCTATATCTTCCGAATCAAGTTTTTTAAGCGCTTTAATGGTCTCCAGTTCTGTTGCTATGGGATTTTTTTTAAGAGGCACGCGAATGTCTACCAGCTTGTAATTTCTGTTACTATAGGTGCCGTCATTCATAATACAAAAGACGGCGACATCAAAACCCAGCGCTATCAGTTCCTCGGCGGTTTTATCAACTACTCGGTCGACGCCAAATCCCAAAAGCATTCTTTCTGTTAAAAAACCAACCTTTATTTTTTTTGTTTGCTTGTTTTCCATTTTTTATTTGTTATGTGCTAATTTTTGACATTAATTTTTTATACATTTTATAAAAATAGTTAGGTATTCTCCAGCGCAAAGAGTTGACTATATTTGATATATGCTCTTCTTTTTGCTGAACTATTTGATTAAGAGTGGCTATCTCCTGATCTTTTGAAATTAGCTCGTTGTTTTTATTTATGTGTGTTTTAAAAAATTCTTGTGCCGGAAGCCTGTTATAATAATTGAGGATAGTTTTTTTAAAGTTTTCACAATAGTTGCTGTTGGGCGTTATGCGTTCAAACTCTGAGCCGTCATAATAGTCAAGTAAAACCTTTTGTATGAATTTGGGAGCATATTTTTCTGTATATTTTATAATCAAATCCCAGTCCTCCACTCCTTTTATGCCCATATCAAAGCCACCAAGCTCAGAGTATATTTTTTTAGAATGAACCAGAATGCCAACATCGATGTAATTTCCCAACAGTAAATTTTCAAAATCAAACTCATGGCCGATTATATTTTGTGTCGTGAGGGATTTTATTTGCGCGTAAAATATTTCGGTAGCCGGATTATCTTTTATGTTTTTTACGAATGTTTCCAAAAAATCTTTGTGCATTTGATTATCACTGTCCAAATAACCAATCCATTCATTTTTTGCCATTTTTAAGCCCTCGTTTCTTGCGAAGCTTGGCCCTTTATTTTCTTTCAATTTTAAAAATTTTATTTTCCCTTTTTTTATTTCTTCCTGATATTCTTTGAGCAAGCACTCATCAGTTCCGTCAGCTGAAGCATCATCAATTATAATCAGTTCAAAATCTTGATAAGTTTGATTTAAAAGTGAATCGATTGCCGCTTTAATGCAATGTTTGCGGTTGTATGTCGGCATTATTATGCTGAAACTAATTTCTCTTTCCATATTTTAAATTAGTGTTTATTTTATAATATCTTCCAAAATTTTATAATATTTTTTTATAAATTTTATTGGTGAAAAAACCGCAAATTTCAGCTTCTCTTTATACAATTGCGCCTTCATTGAGACTTTTTTTATTCGTTTCTTTTTAGTTATTAATCCCTCGAACCAAAGCAGGAATGAAAATTGTTTTTCCGCCAGCACCCATATGTGTATGGGCAGTTTCGGATTGTTTTCAAGCGAATGCCGGGTCTCATTAAACAAGATCCAGTTTGGACCAAAATTAGCCAGCGCGCAATCCAAATTGCCCCATGATCCCGTTAGGATCTTTTCTAATGGAAAACCGCATTCCGACAAAAAATATTTCATTCCCGTTTCCGTCCATCTCGTGCAGTCATTGGGTTCCGGATGATATTTCACCAAAAAAGGCGAGGTGTTGAGAAAATATCCTCCATTTTTCAGCATGGCGTTGATATTTTTTGCCGCGCGATAAGGATATAATAAATGCTCGAATACCTGTTCCGCGATAATTAAATCAAATTTTTCATCAAGAACATCTTCGCATATATCAAATTCCGGATAAAATAATGATTTGTAAGATTTAAAACCAAAATTTCTCCATTTATCTCCGGACAATTCCAAAACATTAAAATTCCGAAAATCCAAAACACACATCATTTTATAGGTAGCCCTGTCCATTATTATTCTGCTCCACATATTGGATGTGCTGTCCAGGGCCATGGGTATATTTTTTTCTTGTTTTGAATTCATGCCCGTTATTTGAATTATTTTCATTTTTCATTATTTACCGAATTTTCACGGATATATTCGGCAATTACTTCGTTAGTTTTTCCAATCTTCATTTATTTTTTAATACCTCAAAAACTATCACATCTTCTTTTGTGAGTAGTCTCGTTTCGCTTACATTTTTTATCAACCCATAGCTGGGCTTATGAGAAAAACCTATATATTCAATTTTTTTGCCAAGCTGTTTGACCTTCTGAATTGCCGGAATTAAGTCTGTATCGGACGATACCAAAATTGCGACATCATACATATCTTCATACGCTCCCACTAGCAAATCAACGGCCATTTTTACATCAACGCCCTTTTCGTGGTATACCCCATCATTTTTCATCAGATATCCGCGCTGAATATTAAATCCTTCGCTTCCCGATCTCAAATGATTAAAAAGACGCACTTGATTTTCCTGCATTCTTTTTGATTTTGCATCGCCTTCTTTTGTTCTAACAATTCCCACATAATATCTTTTTGCTACAATTTGATGCTCTCGAGCTAACAACTTTGAAAATTTTCCATAACTGAAATACGCTAAGTTTTTTATTTCCAAATCCTTTAATTTATAGTAAAAATTACTGCCGTCGATATATATAGCCACTCTTTTTGTTTTTTTTGAATCCTTCATGTTTTTATTTTAAAAATAAAACCCCGCCATGCCTTGCGGTCAGGACGGGTGGTTTTAGTAATTTAATTGTAGCATATTTCAAAATACTGTCAATAGCCAGAAAATGCAATGAAACGACAAATACACTACGCCTAATAATACCTTTGTTGAGGCTTTTTTCTTTCATATTCTTCAGTGCCTTAAATTCCTGGTGCCTGTTATGTTTATCCATATTCGTGTTTATTATTAGCTTTAAGCTAACTATCAGTTCCCATTATACTAAAACTATGTCTGTGTCAAACTTGCTATTTATTAGTTATTTTCTCTCTTTACTCTAAATTTTCGCGGATATATTCAGCAATTACTTCGTCAGTTTTTCCGATTTTCATGATTTTTCCATTCTGCAAAAGCAAGGCACGATCGCAGAATTTTTGCATATTATCCATATCATGTGAAACAAATAAAATGGTTTTCTGGCCTTTCATTTGAGTGAAATAATCATAGCATTTCCTTTGGAAGTTTATGTCTCCCACCGCCAGCACTTCATCCATTAAAAGTATTTCGCGGTTAGCGTGGATGGCCACCGAAAAAGCCAGGCGCACCTGCATGCCCGAAGAATAGTTTTTGAGTTTTTGGTCGATAAAGCGCTCGAGTTCCGAGAATTTCACAATATCCGCGAATTTGGCGTCGATTTGCTTTTTTGTTAGCCCTAAAACAGTCGCGTTGAGATAAATATTGTCCCGGCCGGAAAGTTCCGGATTAAAACCTATTCCAAGCTCCAAAAATGGAGAAATAAGGCCGTCAATTTTTACACTACCATGATCAGTTTGGTAAATTCCCGCTAAAATTTTGAGCAAAGTAGATTTTCCGCTGCCATTCCTCCCTATTATACCAAAAAACTCCCCTTTTTTCACTTCAAAAGACACATCATCCAGCGCCTTGAATTCTTCATAGGTTTTTTTTCTGAAAGCGCCGACAAAAGCCCCGCGCAGCGATGAAATCTTTTCATGGGGAATGCGGAAAGTTTTGCTTAGATTTTCAACTTTTATGGCAACATCATTCATAATTTTATATTTTCTCGGCGACGCTGGGCGAGAATTTGCGGTAGGAAAGAAGACTTAAAAAGAATATCACGGCGATTATGGCGATAAACCCGAAATTTTGAGAAAAACTCGCGAAATGGTTATTGATCAATCCCTCTTTGTTAAAATGAATAATAAAAGCCATTGGATTCAGGAGTAAAACTTTTTGAACGGACAGCGGCAGCATCTGCAAGGGATAAAAAACCGGCGTCGCGTAAAAAAGCGCGGTGATGATTACTTCCCAAATTAAAACCAGATCGCGGAAATGGATATACCAGGGCGCCGTGAAAAATGAAAACGCCACGATAATCGCGTAAGTCAAAATCGCATACATCACAAAAATCAAAACGGATTCAAGGCCGGGCAAAAATTGCTTGTAAGCGAAAAAAGCCGCGATTATAATCAGATTCATTAAAAAAATCAGGGCGCAATTAATCGTTGAGGCCAAAATCAATGTCCAGCGCGGGACATAAATTTTCGTTACCAGCTGCGCCTTGCTTAAAAGCGATCCCATGCCGGCCAAAGTTCCTTCCGCGAAAAAGTTAAAAAGAATTATACTGACTAAGAGTTGCAATGAGTAAAATTGGTTTCCTGCTCCGCGCGGGTTGAAAAGCGAAGAAAAAACAAAATTAATAATCGCGAACAAAAGCAGAGGCTTCAAAAGCGCCCAGACATAACCCAAAACACTGCCCTGATAGCGAAGCTTGAAATCCGTCTTAGCCAGCATCCAGATCAATCCCTTATAATTTTCGTGGTGTCGCGCCATTTGTAATAGTTTTTATTTTTTTAGATTCTTCAAGCTTTCCACCAGCAACTCCCCCGCCGACATCTGTATTGTGCCCGCGAATTTTCCCTGGATTAAATCAATCATATCGTCAATTTGTTTTTTTAAAAGCCTGGTTAAAACTTTTTCAACTTTGGGCTTTTCTTTTTCGCTCATTTTGGCAATCAAATCCAGTGTATGGGAAATATGTTTCAGACGCAATCGTAAGGCGTCGGCGGTTTTTTCAGTTATCAGGTTAACTTCTTGATAATGAGTTATATCTTGTAAAATAGTATCAACCGTAATCGCAGGTTCATTTCCGGTTTCGGTTATGATTTTATCTTTTTCCACAATAATATTTTTCTCTTCCTCATCGCCCTCAACGGCCGTGCCGGAAATTTCACCGGTTACTTCTTTAACTGTTCCGTCGATTGGATCTTCAGTGAGCCGGGAAATTTCAATTCGATATGTGTCATCGTCCGTGCCTTGCGTGACAATTTTGTATTCTCCATTTTCCGGATCGGGAATAGTCAAAAATTCGCTGTCAATTCCATCATAACCGGTATAGTATGCTCCGGGGATTATATCCGCTTCGGGAAGATTTTGTATATTTCTGCCCACCCATTTCCCGCTCGGCGCGATGACTTGGATGTCGATTGGGGAATAGACGAAAATTGAAATGATATTTTTTATCCGTTTTGAAAGAGAAATATTTTGCGGGGAATGTTTCGTGAGAAGCTTAAAAGTTTCTCCCGCGGCGTCTTCCGGCAGGGCGCCGTGCTTCGCGTTAATTTCAATTTTTTCGTCAGCTGTGGGAAGACTGGCTGATTCTAGCGGTACTGTGCCGTCGCCGTCGCCATATTCCAAACCATGATCTCCCAAAAGCGAATCAAAATCTTCCGGATAGCCATGTTCCCATAAAACATCATCGTCGCTATCAACGACATCAATGCGTGAAATCGTGCTCTCGGATCCATCCAGGTTGCCAATAATATTATCAAATTCAACATTTTGTAATTTGGAAATTCCAGCCGGATTATTAAGCGTTTCCAAAAATAAGTTAGCGGGGTAATTGGCTGGATAAATTCTCTGGTTTCCATTGTCGTATAAATAGCTATAGATAGGCAGCAACTGCTGAATAGAAAGAATTGGTCGATTTCGCACATAGTCGAATATGTTTTTAAAGCCCTTCTCATGAGCTTCAAGGGAAAAAACTTTCTCAGCAAGATTATCTAATATATCGGTAATTTTTATCCCAACTTCTCCACCCTCCCAAGTTAAATAATCCTTGGGCGCTCCTTTTTGCGGAGTTCCAAGAGTGACCAATTGATCTATGTCATTGCCATAATATCCGGATTCAATATATTCTCTGGCTAAAAGTCCGCCCATTGAATGAGCCACAATATCCACCTTTGGCCAGTTATTCGCGCTTTTTATTTCGTCAATCTTGATTTTTAATTTTTGCGCGTTAACAATATTACTGTCGCGCCATTCATAGGGAAAAGCAAAGAGTTTTTCTTCCGGGGCATAGCCGTTCAGTTTAAAAGTTTCATACAGATAATCATATGTGCGTAAAAATGGATCCAACTTTTGTTCACCAAAAAAATCAAATGAACCTAAAATACCAGGAATGATTATTACAGGATCGCGAAAGTCTTCTTGCGTAAGATGATTGGAAACATCAATTTTTCCATCCAGTTTGTCGTAATAACAGCCATAACCTTCTTCACAAATCTGGGACGGACCGCTAGAACTGCCCCACCAATTATAGCGAAAATCTGCCAAAGCGCTCGACGAAGCGCTATTGTAATAAACATCCAGCGTTTGGCTGCTGGAAAATTTTGACCGGTTGATGATAACTTTTCCGGCGCTGCTGCGGCTGATGCTTATCGCGACATCGTTGTCGTGAAAATTGCTCCCCTGAACATTCAGCGTGCCACCATTCATATTTATCCCGCCTTCGTAAAAAGCATAGGCAGTATTCAGCAGCGAATTATTCCCGATAGGAACCGCCATCAAACCCGCCCCGCTCATATCAGAATTTCTCATTATCAGTTTTCCGCCGCTGTCAACCTTGATTGAATAATAGCCGGCGCCTTCCGCCCTTTGAAATTTAACCGGGTTTTTCACGGTTCCGCTGACTATTAAATTTCCTTTAACTAGTATGCTGCCACCATTAAAAGTTAGCGTAACTCCGTTTTTAATCACCAGAGTCGCTCCGGTATTAATTGTTATTAATCCATTTACCGGCTTGTCTTGCGTCCATTCCTGATAGTCGTTAATTAATTCCGGATCAACAGTTTGCGACTGGACAAAAATATTAGAAAAAGATATTGGGGCAAAAGTAATCGCAAAGACTAAAAGAATGAATCCTAATTTTCTATTTAGTTTCATTTTTAGTAAATTTTTTTTATCAAATAAATAACAATCGAGATGAGAAACAAAACTAGAAGAAATATAGAGCTAGTTATTATTTCCGAGAAATAAAAAATAATTGCGTTTAAAAGCAGTATTACTAAAAAAAGCCACTTCTTCTTGAAAATATTGCCTAAAAATAGTCCTATGCCCAAGCTTATAATTAGATAGACCAGAAAGATTACTAGGCCCATCGCTGCATATTGCGCGAAAAATCCGTCCATACTTTTGTTTCAACAACCCTTGCAAAAAACTTTGCAAAAATTGTTGTTATTTATTAATTTTATACTTGCACTTATTATATCAAACATTAAAACAGCTATCAATTATCTAATTTTGTAATATTTTTTGGCGCTTCCGAACAAATTTGGATAAAAAACCAGCGGCAACTTTTCCAGAATTTTCAAAATTATCCCGCTGAATTTTCCGAATTTATTTTGTATTTTTTGTAAATTATATTCGGTATCAATCAGGCCTTTTTCCACCTTTATTTCTGAAAATCCGGAATTTCTAAGCAGTTTTCTGAGGCTAAAAACAGTCTGCAGCGAACAATGCTCGATCCACCAGCAGGTAAATATGCTTTTAGCGTCAATATACGCCCATAAAATATTCGGGTATTTGTTCGGGGTTTGAAAAATTAACAAACCATCTTTCTTTAAAACACGCCGCGCTTCGTTTTTTAAAAATTTTTCCGCCTCGGGAATATGCTCCATTGAATCAAACATCAAAACAACATCGAAGCTATCATTTTCAAACGGCAATTTATCGCCCTCATAACAAACAAGTTTTTCCGCAATATTTGGATATTTTTCTTTTCCAAAATTTATCGCTTCGTCTGAAATGTCAACTCCAAAAATATCGGAATATCCCTCTTGACATAATTTATTAACAAGGAACCCGGTGTTACAGCCTATGTCCAGAATAACATTTTTTTGGTTTAAGTTAAACTTTTTTACATATTCATAACTGCCTGCGACATTTCCAAATTCTCGTCTTGCTCCGCCTTTATTTTTGAAATTTTCATTATAAATTTTTTTATAATCATTCATGTTTATTGAAATATCATTTTTTTAAAGTCCGCTTGGTATAATTCCAGCCATTTTTTGATTTCCGAATTTTTTACAGCTTTATTTTTCTGGATGAATTTTCTTTTTCGCATCAGCATCGGCAGATTTTTGATGATCTGCTTCCAGGATCGCAGGACGATCCGGACAATTCCTTCTTCTTTTGTATTTTTTGTCAATTTTGCCGCCGGACCTTTCCTGCGTAAAACACTGGCCAAAAGCATACAATAACGGATCGGCATAAAAGCCAAGGCTTTAAGCATAAAACAAAACGGCAAATCTTTCAGGATGTTGTAATATTGGTTGCGATGGATATGAAAGGATTTAAAAGGAGAATAGTTTTTTCCCGTCGCGCTATGCACATGATAAACCACGGCTTTCGGACAATAAAACGAAGAAAAACCCGCCAAGCGCAAGCGCCAGGCCAAATCCACATCCTCATAATACGCGAAATAATCACTGTCGAAATAATTTTCTCCCGGTAATTTTACTTTTTCTAGCATTTCGCGCGCATACAGCGCGGCGCTAGCCGAAGCGCCAAAAATTTCCTCTTCTTTTTCAAATTGTCTCTCATCCTTTTCTTTTTGTCCGCGGTTGATGGCGCTCATATCAGGATAAATAAGAATGCCGGTGCTATCAATAATACTTTTTTCAAAAAAATTCAGCACTTTCGACTGGATCGATCCGGCTTCCGGATGATTTTTGGCGCATTCAACTAATTTCTCTAAATAATTTTCATCCGCCCGTGTGTCATTATTTAATGTAATTAAATATCTGATACTTTCATCCGCCAAAGCCTTTTGAATTCCCAAATTGTTTGCATAAGCGAAGCCAGTGTTTTTATCCAATTTGATCAGCTCGACTTCCGGATAATTTTTTTCCACAAAAAAAACCGACTCGTCCGATGATCCATTATCGACGAGCATTGTTTTGAAATCTTTATATGTCTGATTGCGCAGCGCTGACAGGCAGTTTTCCAGATATTCTTTTCCGTTCCAATTGGCAATTATTACCGCCGTTTCCTTCATTTGATTCTGTTTTTAAGAAAATTATAATAATCTTCGTTGCCGCTATTTTTTGTCGTATATTTTTGCAAAGCTTTCTCTCGCGCCTTCCCGCCCATTTCTTCCCGTAATTTTTTATCTAAAATTAATTTTTCAATTTTAACAATCCAATCTTCACTGCTACTGGCAATAAATCCGTCTTCGCCGTCTAAGATGGCCTCCTGGAAAGTTTGGGTAGCCGCGGCTACCGTCGGCACTTCCAAAATTCCGGCTTCAAAAAATTTAAGTTCCGATTTTGACTCGCAGAACGGATCGCCGATTTCTAGCGGGACAATATTTATATCAACTCCGGCAATATTTTCGAAATGTTTCTTGCGTCCGGCATAAGGCAGACACTTGATTCTACTTTTAAATTTATTCAGACTGTTTTCAGTATTCAATGGTCCGGCCAAAACTAATCTCACGGCAGGATATTTTTCCATTATATTCAATAAAGCGTCTGTAACTGTGGCAAAGTCCCTGTCATGGCTCTTGGTTCCGCTGAAATAGCCGATTCTGATAAAATTTTGAATTTTGAATTTTGAATTTTGAATCAATTTTGAATGATTATTTTTTTCGGTAATTTTTATATCTTCGTTGGACAATTTATTAGAAACAACAAAAACTTTTTTGCTGTAGCCTTCCAATATTTTAGCAAGATATGTTGTGGTGGTGGTGCAAATTTTTACATAAGGATCCTGCAAAATTTCGAGTCCCAGCCCGCCGGCGTACTGCTTTCTTTCTAGTGCATTTAGCTTGGAATAGTTGTCGGTTTTAATAATGTATTGCGGATCAAAGGTTAGGTCGTCAGTTTCAAAAATAATTTCTCCGCCCTGCTTCTTTATTTTTGCGATGAATTCCGCAATTTTTGGATTATAAACAACGCGGTGAAAAATAAATATCTTGAATTTTTTAGCGCTTCCCAAGAGCCAAAAATTGTCCTGTAGCGTAACCGCACATTTGAAACCGTGAATTTTCAGCTCTTCCGCCACATTCCAGTTTCGATAGCGCGCGCTGTCGCCGGTGCCGTTGGTGATAAAAAGCACATCGCCCGATCCGGCTGGGGAAATCATTAAATATAGGGCTGCAAATATTTTTTTACTTGTGCCAAAAATCCCGATATTTTTCAATTGGGAGAATACTTTTCCGATTTTTATCAAAAACAATTTCACCCCGTTAGAGTTTTCCAGAATTATTTTTTTAAAATAAATTGAAAAACGAAAAAATAATTAAATACTTATCCTGTTATAATTTTAAATAAAACTCTAACGGGGTTCATAATATTTTTTTATATATCCCGTCGATTATTTTGGCCGGCTTATCCCAGCTGAATTCATTGGCTTTTTGCTTATTAGCCTCGCCTTTTTCCTTGATTTCATAAGGGCGGTTTACGAAAAATAAAATTCCTTCGGCGATATTTTGAGCGGAAAGCTCCGGACAAAAATAGGCTCCATTGCCCAGGTACTTGCGGTTATTTTCCTTGTCCAGACAGACAACCGGCAGGCCGGCTGCCATATAATTTAGCATTTTTCCGCTGGCCTGCATAGCCTCCGCATTTTTGGGATCAATGGCAATGTCGCAGGCTAAAAGAAATTCCGGCAGGCGAAAATAATCCAGCGGACTCACCAGTCGTACCGAATTTTCCAGCTTGTTTTTCTCAATAAAACTTTTTACCGACTGCTTCGGATAACCGCCAATCAGAAAAAAAACATCCGGCCTTCTTTCCAAAACCGGTTTAATTGCTTCCAGGAGATAATTAATGCCCTTATTAGCCACCAGGCCTCCCGTATAGACAACTATAAATTTATCTTTGGGAAGCTCCAGCTCGCAGCGTATTTCATCTTTAGTTTTTTCAACTTTGAAACTTTCGAGGTTGATTCCATCTAAAACCACATCGATGCCTATTTTTCCGCTTAATTTTTTGATGTTTTTTATGCCTTCCCAGGAGCTGGCAATCGCCCAATCACCCATCCGGTCAATGATTTTTTCAATCACTAAAAATATACTGTTCAGTCCGTTTTTTAAATAGCCATGGGAAACCATCTCTCCGGTAAGACTGCCCTGAAAATCGGAAACTAACTTAATTTTCCGCCAAAAAAGCGCTTTTTGCACAATCCAACCGATTAAAACACCTTCGTGCAAATGGGCGTGGATTATGTCCGGTCTTTGTGTCCTCGCTAGATTAAAAACTTTGCGGATGAGCATAATGTCCAGTAGCACTTTCTGCCAATCCGGTCCCGCTTCCAGTTTTTTATACCAAAAAAGCAGCCGCCTTATCCTTCTGATGTCAATTTTCGTATCAACATCATTTTGAATATCTTTCCCGATATGGTAAGTGGCAATTGTAATTTGGTGTCCCAGCTTCTCCAGCGCCAGTGATTCTTCCAAAATCCGGATATGGGCGCCGCGATCGGAGAAAAAAGGCGTAGGGGCAATAACAAGTATACGCATTTGATTCAGCTTTAAATAATAGCAGTCCCTTAATCTACCTCTAGTTTACTTTAATAAGGGCCGTTTGGCAAAAATAATTTTTAACAGTATAATAAAGCTTATGAAGTTAAACAGATCCCAACTTTTCGCCGCCTTTGCCGTTTTTTGGATCGGCTTGGGCTGGCTGGGGCTAATGCTTACCCTTATCGGAGCCTTTTATAAGGTTTTCTTAGGAGCCTATTTTTTTCTGGGTCTAGTGGCGCTGATATTTTTGTTTATCTTCAATTGGGAAGAAGTTAAAAAAGTTAACCGGCACTTTTTTTATGTCCTGCCGTCTTCAATTTTGATAATTATTATTTTCCTGATTTTTTCCACGCCTACTATTTTTTCCGGGCGCGACGAGGGGTCCTTGAGCGGCGCGGCCATCAGTCTCGCTGAAAATCATCAGCTCAAATTCTCCTTTCCGGCTGAAAAAGAATTCTTCCAGATTTACGGCGCTGGCCAAGCTTTGAATTTTCCCGGATTCAATTACACAACAGACGGCCAATTGATCACGCAATTCCCGCTCGGCTATATTGCCTGGCTGGCTATTTTTTATTCGGTTTTTGGCCTGGCCGGGCTTACGCTGGCCAATGGAGTTTTACTGTTTCTTTTTGCTCTCGCGTTTTATTTTTTAGCGCGCATTTACCTGCGTACTTCTTCCGCATATTTTGGGCTGCTCCTGATTCTGACATCTTTTCCGATTTTTTGGTTTTCAAAATTCACACTTAGTGAAAATATGGCGCTGGCTTTGGTATGGCTCGGCGTCCTTTTTTTCGTCCAATTTTTTCGCGAAGAAAAAAAATTCTACCTATTTTCATCCGTTATTACAATGGGTTTTTTGGCTTTTGCCCGCATTGAGGCTCTAGCTTTTCTTGTAATGATGGTTATTTTCTTGTTTTTCCGGGCGCGCTGGGTCGGAGTGAATCTGCGAACCCTGGTCAGCCGGAAAATTCTTTGGATCCTGGCTACCATGGCAGGCGTGTATGCGGTTTTTATCGCGGTGGACAGCCAGTTTTTCATTGCTTTAATTAAAGGATTTATAAAACCATTTTCCGGTTATGCAAACGCCGCCGAGATTGGAAACAGCCTTTGGAATTCCGCTTTCTATATCGGCAAAGTTTTTTTTGCCTATTATCTTTTGCATTTTTTATTTTTTGGCTTTATCGGCTTCATCTATATTTTGAAAAAAAATAAAGCGGCGGCTATCCCCTTTTTAATAATCCTCCCCAGCTTCATCTATCTGATTTTTCCCAATATTTCCGCCGATCATCCCTGGATGCTCCGCCGATTCGCATTTTCCATTATTCCGGCCGGCGTTTTTTATACTATTATGCTCTTGGACGGCATTTTCAAAAAGCGGGCATTTTTCTACGCTTTCTCCAGCATAATGCTGGCGTTCAATTTATTTTTAATGGTGCGCTTCCTGCCGATTATCCCCCACCAGAAATTGATGTCGGGCGTTTCCCAAATGCTTCCAAATTTTTCTAATTCCGATTTGATTTTGGTTGATCAACAGGCTTCAGGCGACGGCTGGTCGATGATAACCGGCCCCTTAAATTTTGTTTACGGAAAACAGGCGGTTTATTTTCTAAACCCGGCGGACTTAGACAAATTAAACATCCACAATTACCCGGAAGTTTATTTTATCGTTCCCGACAGCCGGCTGGATTTTTATGCCCAAAGCGGCCTGCTTGAACGGATGGCTCCGGTAAAAAACTATACTCTGGAAAATAATTTTCTGCGATCGGATATTTTTGGCAAAAACGCGGCTCAAGCCTCGCCAGTGATACTGCCAACTGAACAAAAAATCACAGTTTCCGGCAAATTATATCTGCTAAAAAAATGACTTATGCGTTTGCGGACATCCGATGTCTTTCGGCTGTTATGGTCGCGAGACATCGGATGTCTAAAAAAGCAAACGCGTAAGTTTTAAAACAATGAAATTTGATCTGACTAAAAATGTAGTTCTCAAACCATCCTGGCAAAAACGGTATTTTTTCGCCCGCCTGGTTTTGTTAGTGCTTTTTATTGCAGTTGGAATATATTTTTTTTATCGCGTATTTTTCCCTACCCGGGATTTTTTCATAAATTTTTCCAATTTGAAAGACAAGGAAAATAATCTGGAAATCAACGATGCGCAGACGGATAAAATCATTTTGAATGCTTATTCATCTGAAAAGTTTTCTGACACTAAAGTCCAGATTTCTTCAAAAGAAGATTTTCCGGACGCCAGCGGAAATATTGTTATGATCCGGAAAACTTACCAGGCCTTTGCCTACCCAGCCGCGCCAGTCCCAGCCAGCTTTCCGGAGGGCAGCCTCGAAAAAAACAATGGACAATACTATATTGTTTCCGGCGGAAAATTGCGCCGATTTCAATCTCCGGCAATCGCAACAGCGCTGGGCTATCAAAAAGATGCTTTTGAGGAAGCTACGGCGGAGGAATTGCGTTTTAATGAGACAGGCAGCAACATAGTGGATGTGAAAAGTTTTTCCGACGGAACACTCTTTTTAATCGATGGAATCTATTATCAAATGAAAAATCAGGTGTTAAATCCCTTTGTCAGTGAAAAAGCTTATCTTTCCCGCTATGAGAAAAACCAGGCTCTGGCAAAAGACAAGGGATTCCTGAAAAATTACGCCGTAAGCGAAGATGTTATCGGATTTGCCGATGGAACACTGCTTTCTTTCGATATTGGAGTTTTTGTAGTGGTTTCCGGGAAAGTTATGCCTTTTAATAACCCCGCGACTTTTCTGTCTTTTGGTTACAATTGGGATGATATTATACCGGCTAGCGAAGAAGAAGTCGGGCTTTACGGGCGCGACAAGCTTTTTTCATCTGACCGGCCCCACCCGGACGGGACAGTTTTCTTCGCAAGTGATTTAGGAAAATATTATTTAATAAGCAGCGGACAGAAATATGAAATTAAGGGCGCGGAAATTCTTAGAAAATATCTCAAAAAGAATCCTATCACGGTTCAGGAAAAAAGTCTGGATTTTCAAAATTATTGCCAGCTCAAAAAAACCTGGTGGCCGCTTAACTCGTGCCGGTGTTCAGCTTCCATTAAAAATTTGGCAGAATTTTTCGGAAACAATTACCAGTTTGAAACACAAAAATCTCCGGGACTAACGCTTGCCGAAGCTGAAATAAAATTCTACCGGAATTTAAACTGGGAAAATATGCGCGATATTCTGGCGGAAATAAAACTTAAATTTTTAGCTAATTATGGATATTCACCCAAATAATAAAAAACAGCTTGAACTGCTGCTATATAAATTGCTAAATGATATTCTGTTTTTATGGATTTTTGTCTTTGCGGGAATGCTGGCGTTGGAAAGCGTAGTGCCTGGGTTTTTTTCAGCCCACTTGAGTTTCACTAAAATAATTTTAGTTCTTTTCGCAATTTTGTTTTCAGTCATCTGGCTGGGGAAAAGAAATGGCATCATTTTCGAAACGCATAGTGAAAAAAATATTTTCAAAAGCAAGGGAATGCTTTTTTTACTTTTAGCATCGCTTGTTTTAATTATTAATTCATTGCGAAGCCTGGGGCTGTTCGAAACTGCCATTGCCTCGCTTGCAATTTTCATTATCCTGTTGTTTTTTCTAAAAACTTTTTTACGGGGTTAGCTTTTGAGATAGTTCAATGTTTCCCGGGCGCATTTTTCCCAGGAGAATTTTTTAGCTTGCTCCAGTCCTTTGGCAATCATAGCCGCGCGCAGATTTTCATCTTCCAAAACGCTTGCGATTTTGTCGGCCAGATCCTGCGAATTTTTGGCGTCAAAATATAATGCCGCATCTCCGCCCACCTCCGGCAGACTGGAATTATTAGCCAAAATTACCGGCACTTTGGCCGCCATCGCTTCCAGTGGCGGGATGCCAAAACCCTCATAAAGAGAGGGAAAGACAAACATACCAGCCCCACGGCAAAGGTGGCCCAGATCGCAAAATTTAAGCCTTCCGGGCATTATAATATCCATGGAGAATGGGCTTTCCTTGGCTTTTTTAAGTGTATTTTCGCTTAACCAGGCCTTTTCGCCGACTAAAACCAGGCTCAAATTGCCTTGTCGCTTCTTTTTGACTAGATTAAAGGCTTCAATTAAAACCTCGAGGTTTTTACGAGGCTGAATTGCGCCTATATAAAGCAAATAATCGTCTCGAATTCCCAGTTTTTCTTTAATTTCTTTTTCTTTGGTCAAATCGCGCGGCTGAGCATAAACCTCAGGATCAAAACCGTGAGAAATAACCCGGATGTTTTCCGCGGAAACTTCCGGATAAATTTTTAAAATATCATTCTTGGTTGCCTGTGAAATAGCAATTAGGCGGTCAGTATGGCGCACCGCGCGGTCGGTCAAAAAATTCAATTTGGCTAAATCTTTTTTCGTAAAACTTTCGGGAAAAAATTTGAAAGCCAGATCGTGGATCGTCACGAATGTTTTCATTTTCCGGCGATGGACAGCCGGCAAGTTATGCATCGGCATCCATAAAACATCCGGTTTATCTTTCCAGATTTCATAGGCAAACCGCGTCTGCGTCCAAAAGGCCGGCGCGGAAAGTTTTTTAATTTTGTAATTCGGAAAATTCGGCGGCGTCAGTTCCGGATTAAATTTACCGCGGTGATATATTAAAAACTCGCTGGCTGGATCCAGTTTTCCGAAATACTTAAGACAATTTAAAATATAAACCCGCGTGCCGTCTATTCTAGCGTGGTCTAAATCCGCCGCTTGAATTGCAATTCTCACCCCGTTAGAGTTTTGCACCATTGAACTTTTTCAATAGCGAAAACTTAAAAAAATATTATCATGTAATTCCCCAGTATTACTGTCAAAACTCTAACGGGGCTCATTTATGTTGCGAATCAATAAAACTTTTAAGCTCTACGTTTATGTCTTCGCGATCCATGGCGTAAGCAAAAGTAGCCTTAAGATAATTCAGTGGATCTCCAGTTGTCAGCCACTCGCCGTCTTCAATTTCCTTCGCCACAAATTTACCTCCCTTTTTAACATACTTTCTAATCGCATCAGTAATCCACAATTCATTGTCTTTTCCCAATTTGGTTTCTCTCAATATATCTATGATTTCCTGGTTTAGAATGTATCTTCCAAAAACAGCCAGTTGCGACGGCGCTTCTTCCACTGAAGGTTTTTCAATAATATCTTCCAATTCACTGGATCCTTTTTTCAATTTTACAATACCGTACTTAACGACATCCTCTTTCGGAACTTCTTGCACGCCAATAACCAGGCTGCTACTTTTTTCATAGTCCTCCACCATTTGTTTTGTAAAAGAAACTTTTGATTTCACTAAGTCATCGCCAAAAACAAAAACAAAAGGCTCGTCGTCAACCAGACTGGCCGCCGACAACACTGGAGTTCCATTGCCATACGGTCCCTTCTGACGCACATAGATGAAGTTCGCCATGTCTGCAATGTATTTAATTTCTTCTGCAAGTTTTTTATACCGATTATCGTGTTCAGGGCGGTCATTTCCCTTGGACATCAGTTCTTCTTCCAATGCAGTACTGTGATCAAAATAATCTTCCAGCGGTTTTTTGTCCCAGCGCATGACAAAAATAATATCCTCAATTCCTGCCGCGACTAATTCCTCCACTACTAAGTGGATTATGGGCGTGTCAACAATCGGCAGCATTTCTTTCGGCATGGATTTTGTGGCTGGCAATAGCCGCGTGCCAGAACCGGCAACAGCAATGATGGCCTTTTTTATCTTCTGTGGCATATTTGTATATTTATAAATTTATAATAGTTTCTTTTTTGCGATAGCTTTCAATTCTTCATTAAATTCAGCAATAGCTTCATCAATTAATGGGTCGAAATTTTTATATAATTCTTTTTCTTTAACAATATTTCCCGCCTCAAGCAATGAATCAATCGTTCCCGCATCCATCCATTCTCCCTCAAAAGTTGTTACTTCCAATTCACCCAAATTCAGATAAAATTTATGCAGATCCGTAATTTCCACCTCTCCGCGCGCGGATGGCTTCAGGTTTTTAGCCGCTTCAACAACTCGATTGTCATACAGATACAATCCGGTTATCGCGTAATCGCTTATCCACTCTTTAGGTTTTTCAATTATTTGAACGGCTTTCCCGCTCTCGTCAAATTTCACTACCCCGGATCGTTCGGGATCGGGAACTTCGGTAGCAAACACATGCCCGCCGGATTTGAAATTTTTAATCGCTTCAGAAAAATCATCTTCGAAAATATTGTCGCCCAACACCAACGCGACATTGTCGCTGTCAATAAAGCTTTCCCCCAGAACAAAGGCTTCCGGCAATCCTTTGGGCAGTTTTTGCACTTCAAAATAAAGATGGATTCCGTGATTTTTGAAAATTGATCCCAAAAGATTCAGATACTGCCCGCTGTGGTCCGGCGCCACAATTACCAAAATATCTTTGATGCCGGCCTTGACTAAAGTGTTAAGCGGATAAAAAATCATCTGCCGGTCATATACCGGAAGTAATTGTTTTGATGTTGTAGCGGTGAGCGGGAAAAGCCTGGTCGCTGTTCCCCCTGATAAAATTATGCCTTTCATATTTTATAACTTAGACATCGGATGTCTAAGTTTCAGATAATCTTTAAGAGCGTCTTTATAACTGCGCAATGGATTTAATTTAGTGTTAATCAGGGTTGAGCAATAAGGCCTTTTAGCGGGCCTGGGAAATTCGTCCGAGTCTACCGGCATTACCTTGGTTCTTATTTTTGCCTGGCGATATAATTCTACAACCGCGCCGTACCAAGTGCAAGGGTCGCTGTTGGTAACATGATAAATTCCGAAAGGTTTTTTTGATTCAATAATTTCCTTGGTTTTTTTAGCCAAGTCCGGAGCATAAGTAAAACAACTGGTTTCCTCATCCACGGCCTTGACAATTTTATGTTTTTTTCCAGCTTCCAGCATGACATCAAAAAAACTTCTTTTAGCGCCCTCGGTTTTTGCCGGTTTTCCAAATAATTTTGAAAGCCGGATTATATAACTTTTGCCTTTTATCTTTTGAACCTCCTTTTCGCCTAAAAGCTTCGATTTCCCATAATTAGAAATGGGCTTCGGCTTGGCGTTTTCGTCAAAACCGATTTGAGGAATAAAATTTTGGTGTAAATTACACGAAGAACAGGAATGCGTACAGCCTTCCGGTTCAAAGTTTATCATCGGTTCGCCGTTGAAAACATAATCGCTGGAATAATGCACAAAGGTCGCGCCGATTTTTTTAGCGATTTTGGCGAGATACCCAGGAGCCAATCCGTTTATTTTTTTGGCCAGCGCAAATTCTTTTTTATCCTGTTCGCATTTATCCACCGCGTTATAGGCGGCGGAATTGATAATAATTTTTGGCTTCAACACGGAAATTAATTTGGCCGCTTGCTTTTGATTTATAATGTCAATTTCTTCTTTGTCCCAGGCAATAACAGCATAATCTTTGTCACGCCCAAAAACCCGGACCAACTCCTGACCCAGCATTCCCTTCGCGCCGATAATTAAAATATTTTTCTTATTCGCCATATTGTTTTTTGTAATATTCCTGATACTCCCCGCTTTTTATATTTTTCCACCAGGCTTCATTATTTTTATACCACTCAACAGTTTTTTGCAAGCCCTCTTTAAAACTGACTTTCGGCTCCCAGCCCAGTTCTTTTTTAATTTTAGAAAAATCAATGGCATATCTTTTGTCATGCCCGGGGCGGTCTTTCACAAATTCAATCGAATTTTTGTCTTTGCCCATCAGCTCTAAAATTTTGTAAGTAATTTCTTTATTAGTTTTTTCCGCTTGGCCGCCTACGCAATATGTTTCGCCAATTTTGCCTTTGTGGATTACGAGATCAATCGCCACGCAATGATCTTCAACGAACAGCCAGTCGCGGATGTTCAGGCCATCGCCATACAGTGGGATTTTTTTGCCTTCAGTCAGATTAGTAATAAAAAGCGGAATTAGTTTTTCTGGAAATTGATAAGGGCCGTAATTATTGGAACAATTAGAAATCGTAATTGGTAGGTTGTAAGTATGAAAATAGGCGCGTACCAAGTGATCAGAGGCCGCCTTGGACGCGCTATACGGGCTTCTGGGATCATAAGGGGTGCTCTCGTTAAAAGGCGCGTCATTCGGCTCAAGTGAACCAAAAACTTCGTCCGTAGAAACATGATGAAATCTGATACCGCCGTTATTTTTGGCCGCCTCAAGCAAAATATGCGTGCCTAGAATATTGGTCCGAATAAAATCAGTGGCATCCAAAATCGAACGATCCACATGCGATTCGGCGGCAAAATTAACAATAACATCCGCATCTTTCACCAAATCATTAACCAAATCTTTATCCGCAATGTCCCCTTTTACAAATTTATAATTCTGATTTACCTCTAAGCCTTTGAGATTTTCCAAATTTCCCGCGTATGTCAAAAGATCCAAATTGGTAATTTTATAATCCCGCCCGCCCGCCGATGAGGCGGGATATTTTTTGAGAATATAGCGAATAAAATTACTTCCAATAAAACCCGCGCCGCCAGTTATTAACAATCTCATATTTTTTCTTTTAACATCATCCTTAAATACTGGAGTATTTAAGGATGTAATTCTTTATAAAATTTTATATGGAGAGTTGAGATCCAGTTCCCATCTGATTTCATCCGCTTCCTCTTTTTTTCCTTCGCCTTTATATAATTTGTCCGGCAGATTTATGGAATATCCTCCGGCTTCTGTCACACATTTATAGCCATGCACTACGCCCGGTGGAACAATCACTGAAGCCGGGTTGCTTTCGCCGAAAATTTCTTTAAAATATTCTCCTTTAGTTGGACTGTTCTCCTGTTTATCCCAGAGATGCAATTCAAAATTCCCCGGTCCCGCAAACACAAAAAAATCCGCCTGCCTCTCATGCTCATGCGGCCCACGAACCACGCCAGATTTAGTAAAACTCAAATAGGCCATCGCCGGCTTATATTTCATCTCGTCATTCCTGAAAAATTCGGCCAGATATCCCCGCTCATCCTCAAATTTATTAATTTTTGTGATTTTTACGCCCTCAATCATGGTTCTATGATAATATATTTTTGGACAAAAAGAAAGGGCAGATATTAACTGCCCCCTCCTTGGAATAAACTTATTTATTCAAAACTATATCACTATTCATTGTAAATTGATAATCCTTTTTCTGTCCGGTTTTGTCAATTACATGCACGACCACCGGAATATCATTCAGCCCCGGTTGTTTTTGGATTTTGAGATTATAATTTTCTCCGATTTGTTTTGGCAAAGTATAATTAAGCTCAACTGTTTTGGATGCTCCCAGCGGAACATAAATAATCGCACCGAAATATTTTTTGCCAAGTTCCGTGCCGAATTTAGTACTGGAAAAATTTTTGTTGTTTACGAGCCAGGATCCTTCCGGCGCATACACGCGAAGAAATGTCAGGTAATCTTTGGTCATAAAATCCCGCTTCACCGCCGTGTGATTATAAGTCACAAGCAGTTTAGCTTCCGGAACATCTTTGGTCAGATCGATTGTATAATCCAGCGAGCGCTTTACATAGTAGTCGCTTTTCCAGGCGCCAAAATTAGCATCAGAAGTCATCAAAAAATCGCTTTTCCAGTCCTGGTCAATTTCGCCCGCCCAGCCGGCTTTTTGCGCTTGCGCGTTTAATGCCGAATCAGTGAAGAATAATTGGATGTCTTTTTTATTCAGATCGTCATAAATTATTTCCGCTAATTTTATTTTTTGTCCCATATCAAAAGCCGTCACTTTTTGCAAAATGGCTTTGCCCAAATCATTGAGAACCGACTTGCGGTCAGCGCGCGCGATACCCTGTTCTTCAAAAGCTTTTTCCACCTGATATTCCAGGTCATAAATCGCGCTTTCATCCGCATAAGTTCCCGGGTAGCCTTCAATAGCAATTGGCCCGGTGGCTTTCAAAAATGAAATCAAAACATTGGTTGTGATGCCGATAACACCGTCAAATTTTTCCCCGCCTTTCCCGAGATAATAAAACTCTTCGGCTTTCTTGGCATTCGTCGCGAAATCCGGAGAAAAATTAGAATCGCGCAGTTTCCACGAAGTGATGCGCAAAGTTTCCGGAATTGGATAAGGCGGCATAATTCCGTCCGGAACGCGCCCGTCAAAAATTCCCGTGTCGTGGATTTGCAGATCAGAAATGCCTCCGTTTTTAATTTTCAAAATTCCAAATGATCCGACGAATCCCCCGCCTGGACGAATCTCCAAATTATTTTGGAACAAAACCAAAAAGGTTTTTTCCCGATCATCTTTGGCGGAAAAATATTCGACAAAAGACGCCACCGATTTATATTTTTCACTCACCGGCAAAATATTTGCGACATCCCCCGCGATATTTCCGCGATAATTCAAGAAATAATAAAAAGCCGCTAGAAAAATAAATGAAACTAGCCAGAATACAATCCAAAACTTTGTAGAATATTTTTTTACCATAATAAAATCCTTACATTCCTCCGCCCAAAAGTTTGTTAAGCCGGGCGCGCACTTCTTCCGCCGTAGCTTCATGAACTTTCATCGTTTCTTCTTCAATAATTTCCGGTTCTGATTTCTTTTCAGCAACATTAAAACCAAAATTTTCTCCGATTGGAAGATTTTCTGGCGCGTCGGATTTTTTATTGATTGGAAAATAAGGCGCTTCTTCTGTCGGGATAGGAATATTTTTCAGACTTTTTTCAAATAAGTTTTCTTTTTTTACCGAAAACATTTCCTGTCCAAAAATGGCAGGTTTGGCCAAAATAGCTTTAGGAGCGGCAGTTTCCGCCAGAGTTGAAAACAAATAAACAATCATCCCCGCCGCGATTCCCAAAAGCAGGCTCAACATAATCCAAGTTGAAATTTTATTTTGATTGGAAGCATAAACAATCGGCCCGTCAATAACACGCATATCCAAATCATTCTTAGTGTCATAATAGCGGCTCATAACTGCAGTAATATCCGTTGCCGTTTTTTGGCTGACAACCTCGGCTTGCGACTGATCGCCGGAAAACGCGCTCACGCGCACGATTCCGCTTATACCCAGGCGCTTGGAAGATATTTCCGCGTCCCAAGCCTTTTTGCGATTTTCATCAGTTTGTCCGGAAGCCGGATCCTCGATATCCGGATTGAGTTCGAGCAGTTTATCATAGAAAGAAAGCGACTTTGGCAGCCTCTCGGCATTAGCCAAAATTTGATCAATATTTTCAACCGCCTTTTCACTTTTAGGCACGAATAAAATATCGGTTTCGCCGCGGTAAGCGCGTCCGGTATTCAGCGAAACGATAAAAATTATGAACGCGAAGATAATCGCCGCGATCCAAAAAACTTTAGACTTGAGCATATTTTGCATATTGTTTGGAAGTTAATTTGTGATTCATTAAGCTTTTGTAAAGCGCTTCGGTTTGCGTCGTGATTTTTTCCCAATCGTATTTTTTACTGACTTCAATCTTCGCCAGTTCTCCATTTTCCCTGACCAGTACTGGATCATTTAACAATCCGTGCAGTTTTTCTTCCAGATCCTTGGCGTCCCCTGAGCGAAAAGCAAATCCGTTGCTACCGATAGCCTCAAGATTTTCCGGTATGCCGCTCACTAGCGCGGTTTTTCCATAACCCATTGATTCCAAGAGCGCGATAGACAGCCCTTCAGTTTCCGAAGGCTGCACAAAAAGATAGCAATGCGAAAACAGCTGGCTCAAAGCTTTCCCGGACTGCGCTCCAGTGAAAATAATGCTTTTGTTGCCGCTGGCCAAATGGCGCAAAAATTTTACATAATCATCCGTAAATGCCCCGTCTCCGGCAATTACCAATTTTTTTCCTTTATGCAAATTCTGATCATATAAATTTTTATAGGCTTCGATAAGATACTGAATTCCTTTGTGGCGCACCAGCCGGCTGGCCGTAAAAATATATTCATTTTTTATCAATCCCCATTTTTCCAGCTCCGCAGTTTCTTTTGTTTCAGTTGCGCTAAAACCATTAGGGATGACCACTGCTTCCTTTTGGAAATTTTTTCTGACAAACCGTCCGAGTGATTGAGAGACAGCGATTGTTTTGTCTGGAATATTGCAAGTAATATATTCGGCCAGCTTAAGGCAGGCCTTAGCAAGAACTCCCCACTTCTGATGAAAATAATCCTGGCTGTGATAAGTAGCCACCAGCACTGTTTTAGGTTTTAATATTTTTATAATGAAACTTAAAGAAGATGGTCCGATTGAATGGTAGTGAATAACATCATACTTGCAAAACAAGGCGTGCAAAGTCGCGAAAAATGTGTGGCTAATCGCGTCCATATGCTTGGTGCCGATGCTCGGCAAATGAATCAGTTTTATGCCGGCATATTCCTTTAGATGCCTGTCTGTGTAATTATTGCGGACATAAGCAAAAACCTCATGGTTCCTTTCGGCCAAACGAGTTGCCAACTCTTCCACATGGCGCTCTACGCCGCCTGGTTTTGTTACTGGTATTCCTTTTTGCCCGATAAACGCGATTTTCATAGTTTTATCCCGTTAAATTTTCGCGGAGCGAAACCTATTTAACTGGGATTTTTAGGCTTATTTTTGGCCTCTAATTCGACCTTGAATACTAGCACATTTGTAAATATAAGTCAAGCGCCTGAATTATTCTTGAGCTTTTGGAAAATTTCCATAATTTTACCGTAATATTCATCCATTCCGAAATCTTTTGCCCGCTCAAGCGCGTTTTTGGAAAATTGGGCGCGGAGTTCGTTGTCGCTGGCTAATTTCTGAATGTATTCTTTCATTTCCTGAGCACCTGAACACAAAAATCCGGTTTTATTGTTTTCAATAATTTCCCCATAAGCTCCACCACTAAAACCAATAAAAGGTTTTCCCAGCGACAACGCTTCGAGGGCAGTAAGGCCAAAGGTTTCTAACAGTTTTGAAGGCGAAACTACAAACATTGAATTTTGAATATATTTTTCAAGCTCGCTTGGACTTAGAAATCCCAAGTGCTTAATGTTTCTAAGTCTGGGAATTTCCAAACCGTCTTCAATTTTTCCGGCAAGATACAAATTTATTTCCGGAAGCTCTTGAAATATTTTCAGAAGTTCATCCACTCCTTTTTCCCTGGAAATCCGGCCGGCATACAAAACATATTTTTCACTATTTTTGGCGACGCCAATTTCTTGTCCGATTTCACGGCTGGAAAAATGCGGGACAACTACGATTTTTTCCGCCCTGATTCCTCCCGCGATTAATTTACGCTTGGTAAAATTGCTTGGAGAGATATAAAGGTCAATATATTTATCATATAAATTGAAGGTCTGGCAAATTTCAAATTCAATCGCAGTCAGCAGGCTTTTCAAAAACGAATTCTTAAATTCTTTCCTGAAGACAAATTTGAAAAAGCTGAACTTGCCGATCATTTCGCGATCGCGATTAGGCAGGTAATGCGGATATACCAGTTTGTTGTCATGCACGGTCATCACAATCGGGATTCCCCTCCTTTTTATTTCCGGCAAAATTGAAGGCGAAAGCTGGTGATAAATATTGTGGATATGCGCGATTTCCGGCTGAAAGTCATCCAGTAGCCTCCCGATTTTTCGCTTAGCTTCGAAGGAATAGAAGCGGGAAACGGCGCCTTTGATTTTTGACCAGAGCGTATCAGTCCTGCTGTAGCCGACATAGCTTACAAAATATTTCTTCCACGGCGAGGGCAGATTTTTAGGGCTGTCCATAGCAAAAACCGCCGCCTCGTTTCCTTGGGAGCGCAAAAGCTTCACCACATCCAAAAAGTGCGTCTCGGCTCCGCCCTGGATATAATTGAATTTATTTATTTCTAAAATTTTCATAAGTTTTAATTTCAGGTAAAACCCTGGCTAATCCTAATACAATCCAGAAAAATATTCCCAACATATTGGCTTCCAGATACGGCTGGAACATAATCACGATCAGATACAGGCCAATCATGCTTAAAAGCGCGAATTTATACTCTGGCGCGGCTTTTGCTTTAAATAAATTTTTGACAACGGCATAAACAAAATAGAAAAAAACAAAGATTCCGATGAGGCCGGTCTGGAGCAGAATGGCGAACAAAGAATTATGGATGTTTCTGGCTTCGATAAATTCCTTGTAGGTTTCAGTTTCGACATAAACGAGCTGGCCGGTTCCGACTCCGATTAGCGGGCTGGTTTTCCATTTTTCATAAACACTCTGCCAGACTAATTTTCTCCAGGACAAACTTTCATCTCCCGAAGTGTTTCCGAGCGATGAGGCCCGGACTAAAATTGTTTCCTCTGCTAAATTTTTGTAATCGCTGATTTTTGATTGCGGAAAAACCAGCGCGATATGGAAAACCAGCATCAGCGCAACAAGCGCCGGAACAGCAAATTTCAATCCGATTCTGCGAAAATCAGCTTTATTTTCTCTCGGCAAAAGCAAGTAGGCAAGGGCCATAACAGCCAAAATTGCCACCCACAAATGGCGCATTAATGTTCCCACGATTCCAATGGCCCAAATGGCCAAAAGCAAATAGCTTCCCAAAACTGGACGGTTTTTATTTTCTCTGAAGATAAGTCCGAAAAGAACCGGGAAGATAAGCAAACTCAAATAAAATCCATGCGCGAATCCCAAGGTTCTTGTACCCTCGGTTGAAAGCGGGTTGAATTCTATCCAAAGACCATCGCCGCGCGCGATGCCGATTATGATAAATATAATAATCGCGATTCCTCCGGCCAGGAAAAATTTAAACAGTCTCTTGAGGTCATCTTCGCTTCTGATTAAAAATACGGCGGCGAAATAAAACAAGCTGTAAAAAGAATAATTTTTGAAAGTGGAAAATGCCAGAGCGAAATCATGCTTGGCGATAAAAACGCTATAAATAAAAACGGCTGTATTTAAAAGCACAAAACCAATCAAAACGAAATCCGCTTTTTTGAGGCTGACTTTTACCCTGCCAAAAATTATTTGCAAAACCAAACTGATTAATATTCCGGCAAACAAATAATCAATGGGATATATTTTATATTCGCTCCGGCCCATATGGATAGACACCAGCGTAAAAAATTTTTCAAAAACTATTGTCAAAAAGATGATCGCGAAAAGTCCGCTGCGCGGATAAATCAGGGAAATGACGAAACCCAAAGCCATGGCCAGAATATACAAGGGCCAGATAAAGCCGGCTGTAAGATTGGCCAAACAAAAAAGCGCGACAAAAATAATCACGAAAATCGCGCTGACGGTTTCAATATGAATGTTATTTTTCACAATTTTCTTGTTCATATGTATTATTTACTGAACTGTTAATACTAGCATATTTCCCTATAAAAGTCAAGAGCCCAGGATTTATATAAATCCTGGGCCTTGTGCGTCTAGGAAGGAGACATTACCAGCAGGCTCTGCCCCAGGTTCCGTCGTTGAGCTGCTTAAAGCCACAGCATCTTCCGAATCCGTATATTTCGTTGATACCCATAAAAACATTCGGATTATCTATGGCAAGTTCATAATCTCCAAAACTCCCCACAGCAAGATATTGCATTACGGTTCCGGGGGGCATACAGACTGTTGCATTGATAACCAGATGGCCATTTTTATCATACCAGTCCCTTCCCCGCTGAAGATAAATCAGATTGAAAAATCCGCCTTCATAAATTATCTCGGCATAGATTTCTTGGATCTGGTTGATCTGAATCAACCAAGGGTTGTCGCCGGAAAACTCGCCTGTTCTCTCATTTTTCCAGGTCGGGAAACCGCCCGGCATACTTACCTTGTCTTTCAGCTTGATATCGTGAGAGCCTTGGCATTTCCCGCCATCCTTGAGAAAAACCTCATTGTTAGCAAATGCTACCGGTACTGCCAACGAGAATACGATAAGCAGTACTAATGTTATCATGATATATTTTTTCATGATTACCTCCCTTTTCTTTTTTGATTGTTTTTACAAAAAACTGCCAACTGTCTAAGCCAATCACCTCCCTCTATATTTTTGAGTATTTAATTGTCTAGGAACTAATCCTCTATAATAAAACTTTCTTATTTTTCCAAATATTTCAAACTCTCCTCATATTCATCAATAGCGCCTTCCAGCGTGCGGTATTTTTTAAGCGTTTTTTCAGAGCTGATTTCCGCGTTGAAATAAATCCACACCAGGCTCAAAACAATCCCCACCAGGAATCCGCTGATCATTGTAACCGCGATATTCGCCACAGTCGGATTCTTTTCCCAAATCGGTCCGCTCAAAACTCGCACATCAAGATTTTGTCCGCTGCCAAGAAACAGGAAATTTTTAGTAGTCATCACCTGGATTATCGCGTTGGAAATATCTGTAACCTGCTTTTGGTCCGCGCCGAAAACTTCCACATGCACAATTCCCAAACTCGGATTGCGGCTTATTTTTACCATACTTTCCCACTTTTTCAAAGCATCCAGTTTGTTGGCCGGTAAAAACGCGGCTGAAACCAAATTGGTGTTTTTTACCTCGCTAATAAATTTTTCGCTGTAAGCTGATTCAACCAAAACGCTGGTTAAAAAGTCGGCTGATTTGGAAAGCGCGTAATAGTCCGTGAAGCCGTTCTGATTCTGGACAACTAAAACATCTGAACTGGCCCGGAAATTATATTGGGTCGTAACCAGAAATAAAAAGGACAAAGCCGCTACCAAAAGACCCGAAAGAATCATTGATTTTACCCTTGTTTTGGCCAATTTTAGAAAATTCTGTGAATTCATAAATCTCGAATTAATTACTTAACAGGCAATCATAGCAGAAAATTAGAAACTTGTCAAGTATATGATCTACGCCTTAATTTCTGACAATAACCACTGAAATATTTCCGCCATCATTTTTATAGAATTCATTGGCGTTGTCAAATGTCAGGTATCTTTTCCACAGATTTTCACTATTAGCGTTAATCGGGAAGTCCTGAACTCTGGCAATGCCATATCGGCCGTTACTGCGAATTTTGGATTTGGCAATATTCACTTTTCCCGCCGCTCCGCTGAAGCTTACTTCCAGGCCTTCGCGCTTGTTGTTGCGCAAATCATTGCTTTTTGTCCAAATGTCAGAACCATCAATAGCCAGCTTCATTCCACTGCCGCGATTATCCTTAATGGTGTTTCCGGAAATCCAAGCCTTGGAACCCTTGGCGATATCAATTCCGTCTTTATTGTTTGCGTATATGTCATTGTCCATAATTGACAAATTCCGGCGGCCGGCATAAATTCCCGCCCAGCCATTGTCCTTGATGGTATTTTCAGAAATGGAAACTTTTCTAGAATCGCCGGTGCCGTCGCTTTCAACTCTAATGCCGTCGCGATCATTGTCCATAATGACGCATTTGATAATTTCCGCGCTGGCTTTTTCCCGGATCTTGATTCCATTGGTTCCGCCCTTTATGGTAACCTTATTAATCACGGTATCATCTTTCATAGTCACAACTGAATCTCCATCTTCATTCGCTTCTATAATAGTGTTATTTTTATTCTCACCATACAGCTCCATATTTGATTTAAGCGTGATGTTTTCTTTATAGATTCCATTATCCACATGAATTTCTGTTTTTCCATTAGCTTCCGATATAGCCTTGGAAATTGTTTTGTAGGGATGGCTCTTGGAGCCATCTTGGGTGCCGCTTGCATCATTGTCCACATAGATTTTATGGGTCCGGCTGGAAAAAGCAAACATTGGCAAGGCAATCAGAAAAACCGCAACCAAGGCGATTAATCCCGCTTTTCGCTTGTTTACTCCCTCCCATTTTTGGCTTAACTTAGACATATTTTTTTGTCCCGTTAAATTTTCGCGAAGCGAAACTATTTAACCGGGATGATATTTATTACTTAATAGAATACTCTAGCGTAATAGTTAAAACTTGTCAAGTGCCTGTCAAGTCAATACTTATTACAATTGGGAAATAAAAAAAGGCCTCACGTAGTGTTTCCGTGAAGCCTTTAGAAAATTCCTATACCACGACTTTATCGTGGATATCTTTTACCTGTTCTGCTATTTCTTCCAAATCTCTTTGGGTTTTGAGTTGGTTCACTTTCTGCTTTCCCCGTATTCGAAAAATCCATATGGCCGAAAAAAGAGTCAGAATCAGAATAACCCAGATGACCCAAAAAGTACTTGCCATATAACCGATATCGCTACTAACGGATGACAGGGATTTATTCATCTTGTCTAAAATCCCGTCTTTTGCGATGAAGGCGCTAAGCGTGTTATTTTGCCCATCGATCGCCTTGGCAGTCATGGTATCTTTTGTTTCAAGAAGCTCTTTGTTTTGCTTCTTGATTTTTTCTGCAAGAATTTTCCGCTCGCGCTGAATGATTTTTTCGATCTCCTCCGGAGTTGCCCCTGGAGAAGGAATAAGCAAGCTTGCCTTATATTCCCTGTCTTCGATAACAGTTCCCGCCTGCTTAACCGTAGAGTGTTCATAAAAGTTTGAAACTTTTTCCGCGGCAAAAGCGCTAAGAGGCAATAAAAGCAATATTACCACGAAAACCAGCTTTCTTATGCTTTTTTTCATTGCATCCCCCTTTTTAGTAGCAGCCATTTTGGTCGCAGCCGCCGGAACCTTTTCCCGTGCCCATTATCCTGTCAGGACGCAAAAGTGCCGCCCCTCCCATCATTCCGCCAGCTATAGCAGCCGCCGGGATGACATTATTTCCGGTGCTTGAATTGCCGACTCCAAAAGCAAATGGGGTTGAGGAAGCTGCTAAATTCGTATTTAAAATTTCTTCAGTCCAGGTCTCATCCAAATTTTCGTGCTTGAAATTCTTCCGCTGTTTTGGATCCGGGCATTTCTGCTCCCAGCTGTCAAAAGTTTTTTTATAACTTCTTTCCAGCTTTATTTTGGCAGGCGCCACTTGTTGCGTGTCAACTTTTTTGGGAATCACATATGCCCACGAGTTGTCTGTTCCAAAAACTCCGGTTCGGCCGCCTTGATAGACATCCAGGCCATCCTTTTCCTGATGAACAACATAGTTCTTGCCCACGCATCCACTGAAACTGAAACAAAATACCAGCACCGCAAAAACTACCGTTAAAACTGATCCTACTGACTTTTTCATTGCTACCTCCTCTTTTTGATTGTTATTTTCAGCTTTTCTATATCCCGAACTGTTTCCAGCTACCATAAAATTGTTAAAAAACTCGCCTTTAAAAGGGCTTCGTTGGCTTTTTTTGTTTTCAGATTAGTCTATAATACTTCCCTGGAAAAGTCAAGTATTTGCGCAAACGAAAAACGAGAACTGAACATCCTCGTAAATATTATTTTGGATTATTCTTATAATTGAACCGGAATTTTCAGCTCCTGTCCGGCGCGCAAAACTTTGAGCTCAATTTGATCCCCTTTTTTGTATTTATAGAGAATGTCCGCCAGACTGTTTTGCAAATTTATTTCCTGATCATTAATTGAAATGATAATATCATTGATTGTGAGTCCCGCTTTTTGCGCGGGAGAACCCGCAATAATCGCTAAGCCTTGCTGCCCGGACGGCGAATAAACAAGCGCGCCCTTGCCGCGCGCCAAATTATTGGCGAGTGTTAGCGTTTTATTTATTGGTAGATAGTATATTCCCAGACTCGGATCATCGCCAAGCTCTTTTTTAATGGCGCGGTCAATCACATTTTTTATTTTGTTTGAAGGTATCTGGAAATATTCGGTGCCGTTATTTTTGTTTAAAAATCCGACTATGCCGATCACTTTTCCGGAATAATCAACAATCGGACCGCCGACCAGAGCAACTTGTAAATTAAAATCAGTATCAAATACCCCTTCCAGTTTTTCTGAAGAAGAAACTGTTTTTCCGGCTAAATTATACGTCGAATTAAAACTGCGCAGGAGCCCTGCCTGATAGAGATAGCCGAAAGAGCCTAAGCTGTTTCCGATTGCCAGCACTTTCTCTCCTGCCACTGCGTCGTCGGAATTTCCAAAAGAAACAGTCGGCAGGTTGGCAGCGCTGATTTTGAGAAACGCCAGGTTACTGTAAGCGTCCAGCCCGAAAAATTCGCCGTCATAGCTGTTGCCGTCAAAGGTCAAGACTTTAAATTTCGTTTTGCCAGAATCGATATCGGGAGCATAAGTCGCAATTAAGCCATCGCTGGTAACAATCAAGCCGGTAGTGTTTTTTGTTGCAATCGCAGTTGTGCCGGCTGGCATGTTTTTTCCTTCCGGTTCGGAAATAGAAATAATATTAACCACCGAAGAGGAGGCCAGGCTGGCGATCTTTTCAATCGATGAATCTTCTTTGACAAAAACTTGTTCCGTCTTGTTGATCACGGTAACATTTTCCGCCGACTTTTTTAAGAATTCATATTTGGAAAAAAGCTTAGTCGCGCTAAGATATGGAAAAAAATAACGGTTGGCTATAATGCCGCCTAAGCCGCCGATTGCCATAATCAGCAAAATAAAAATTATTTTTTTAGATATATTTTTTAACATTTGAAAATTTAAAATTTTATATTACCGGTATCCATTTGGCCGTCATCAGAACTAAAACAATCATGGCGGAAAAAAATATCATATTCGCGATTACCCGCCTTTTGCTCAAGAGATTGAGAAAATGGCTCTGAATAAGGTCCCAAAGAACATAGTAGAGTATAAGCGCAATCACGCCGGTCGTCAAGTATCCGAATGGCCAAAAATTCATAGCCCAGATAATTTCCGCCATTATGAGCGCCAGCACAAAACAATACAGCCAGACACTTCGCTTATCATCAGGCCTGATAATCGCGAAATATTGATAGCTCACAAAAAGAGTTACAGCAAGATATGTAAGCATCAGCCAATAAAGCGGAACCAGAAAGTTGAGATACCAGCCGTAGCTACTGGCATAAGCGAAAAAAATTGCCGCAGTCGCGGCTGCCATATTCATTCCCCGCGCGGTTTGGTCCCGGCCATATTCTCCCAGCCGATAGGCGCTTAAAAGAGACAGATAATACATGCTGGCCGCCAGCAATATAAAAACTTGCTGTTCATAAACAAGCGCGATCAGATAAAGCTGAAGGACTGTAAAAACTGCAAGAGTTGCCGGCAAAATAGAAAACAGCCATTGGCCTCCGCTTTTTTTGCCTTCAAAAAGGGCAGCCAGCGCTAAAAAAACCGCCATCAAAAAAAAGTATCGCGGCTGGAATACGGCGAACTCAAGTCCCCCAAAAAACAGCAGCCCGAATATTAACAATCGAAGCTTTAAAAACATTTAAAAATCAGAGTCTAAATAAATTATCTGATCTTAGTGTAGCATTTTTGTTTTAGCGTGACAATTTCGCGGAACTATTTATTCGATAGAAATCGCGCCCACTGGGCAGCTATCCACTGTTTCCTGGCAGTTGCAGTCGCCGCATTCTTCGGCAATTACATGGGATTTTCCATTTTCCAGCTTGAAAACGGCTGGACAAAGAGACTCGCAGGTTCCGCAACCGATGCAGAGCTCTTCATTGACTTTTGGTTTTGGCATATTTTTTTTATTAATAATTAATTTTGCTAATTAAAACATAACCGACGCGTCACCGACAGAATTTTTATCCAGATTTTGCTCAAAATTTTTCATATCTTCACTTTTAAATTCAACTTCTCCGGCCTCCCGGTTCCAAAGAAAATTTTTAAGGGGAATAAAAATTTTGATGTTTTTTTCCTGCTCCGCCAGCCAGTCAGCGAAATTTTTTGTCCTTACAAAAATTTGTCGGATTTTAACTTTGTCAGTCCCATTTTCGGTTTTCTGGTCATCCAAAATTACAATGTGATATCCCAGCGCGCTTTCAATTATATCGCTCGTTTCGCCTTTTTTCAAAGCGAAAGTAACAACCGACAATTGAGGCAGGATCTGGTCAGCGCTAAACCAGCCCAAATCCCCGCCATTTTTGGCGCTTTCGCCCTCCGAATATTGCTTAGCAACTTCAGAAAAATCCCGTCGATTGTTCTTGATTTCGCCGAAAGCCAGTTTAATTCTTTCCTTGGCTTTTTTTGTATCCGCGTTGTTTTCCCGGGCATATTTTTCCAAGGCCGCCTGATATAAATCGGGCTTGACCAGATTTTTTTCAAAATCACTTTGGCTCCATCCGTAGAGTCTTTGCAAATTATTTAAAGCGTCATCCTTGCTGCCATATTTTTCAATTTCTCCATTTACCGCTTGCGCCGTCATTTCCGCTGTGATATTTATGCCGCGCTCCTGCGCCAGCATCTCCACAATCTTATTTTCAATCAGCTTATTGAGAATCTCTCTTTTTTTCACCAACAGGCGCTTCTGGCCGTTTTCCGTGGAAAAATCCACCCGCAGCCCGGCTTCGGAAAAGTTTTGATTTTCATAAAAATTTTTGACGGACTGCAAATTTTTTTGCAGATCGCTGGCCAAAACCAAATGCGTGGAATCAATCATCGCCGCCGGATAGGGAATAATTTTGGCAGAAGCCCGGGTAACTGCGTTATCCAAATCAAAAACATAGATCAAAACTCCGATTAAAATAATATACGCGACCACCAGTAAAACCACCGTCTGGATAATAGTTGTTGGTTTTATTTTTTTGCCTGATTTATTTTCCATTTCAATATTTGAAAAAATATTTCCACCACTTTTGCGGGTTTGGAACGCTATTTGGCAATGGCTGCGGAATATTTTCGCTTTCCGTTTCCAATTTTTGTTCTTTGGCCACGCCTGGCTTAATGACCACTACATTTTCGTCCGGGCTTTGCAAATTCAACTTATCTTTGGCTTCCCGCTCCTGAAAATCACGGCTTTGCAAATAGGCAATTTTTTCCTGAATCGCCAGGTTGTCGCGATTAATTTTCGCGGCTTCCTGCTCGAGTCCGGTAATTTCCTTCTGAATTTGCCGTTTTTTATAATACTCTTTGACTAAAAAAAATGATACCGCGGCCAAAATAAAAAAACCGCAAATCAAAACGAGCTTGGGCAAGAATGATTTTTTGTTTTTTTCCGGATCTCGAGCCATTGTATTAAAGATTAACGGTTAGCGCATAGTCATCAGTGGAGCAATTGTAAACGCGATCATGGATAAAACCGCCAAGATGGAAATTACCACCCAGATCCGATACATTTTTTTATTGCGCTGTTTAAAACTCATAAGGGTATCTTAGCAAAAAACGCCGAAAACCACAATGTTTAAATTTAACAAATGGCATATGCTTTTTATTTTTAAACCCAGGTCAAGACATAATCAGATATATTTTGATACCAATCTTTTTCATTGTGCGTTTTTAGTGCGAGTTCTGAAATATAATCTAAAAACTTTTTAATTGAATCGGCAGAAGGTTTTTTCTCAGAATTATTCGCAACCTCAATCATTTTTTTAAAATCAGACAGTTGCATAGGAATTATTTTTGACATACCTCCATAATAAGAAACATTAATTTTATGCAAAGAAAAGAAGTGAGCCAGTGTTGCCTCATTTAACACGGGTGCGATAAAAATACAATAAACATCCTTTTTACTCGTTGCTTTATATTTACCCAAATGCCTTGAAACCGGCTCTCCTTCCATTTCATACTGCTTTTGTCCCGTAGAAATAGTAACTTCAACTATGATATCAAAACTTTTATATTTGCATGTTATGTCTGGCGAATTTCCTGGCGCTGCATAAAGAGGCATACCATTTTCATCAAACCTAAAATTCCCAATAATATTACCGTCATCAAGCATTGTAAGAGCTCTCCAAGTGTTCCACTCCATTATTAAGGAGGGATCTACGGCAACTCTTTTTTCAATATCATCAAAAGTTTGGATAATATCTCCATATGCATCATATGCCTGTAATTTATTTACTTGATTTTCAATGTTCTTATCTCTTTTTTTTGCAATAAAATTGTCTTTTATATCCTTGAGTTTTTCCGTGTCTTTTTTTAAAAGAGATTCTTTGGATAACTTTTTGTTATAACCCAAGATAGAATTTATTATCTCATCCTTATTATCATTTAATAAAACTGGATATTCATCCGCAAAGAGATACTTTTTGAATTCTTTGATATTTCTAAAATGTTTTGGCCATTGTGGAACATTTGATAATATAAATTTTACTTCAGATATTTTTTCTTCCGGCACATAAACCTTATATGTTTTAGGATGAAAAGTTATCAAAGTGGTAGCTCGAAGATATCTGATTGCGGCATCGGCATAATCCCTATGATTACCTTTTTTGGTCAAAATAAATTTGGCTATTGAGCCATCTTTTGATTCTCTTGTTGCTATATTTCCGGACGATATATCCTCTTTAAATAATTTTTTTAATTCATTTTCAAAAACTTGGCTAATAATTCTCTTATAGCTTGTTACAGAACGGTCGATAGTTTTAACTTTTTTTCTGAAAGCGACAATTTTATTTTTAATTTTTTCATACTTAGCAATACTCGTTAGTTGCATAACAAATATTGAAATTTCATCTTTTGATAATCCATCCAGCTCAAATATCAATTTTAAAAGCTCGCGATACGGCTTTACTTTAAACTTATCACTTTTGTCCAAATGATATGGCGATGGCAACTGAAATTTTAATAATTGCCGCGTAAATATTTCGTGGGGTCTTTTACTTTCAATAAACAATTTTCCGGCATCAGTTAGTTTAATTACTGGATCCAAATTAACGAATCCCAATGCCTTCGGCGCCCTGTTTATTCTGTCGCGTGCGGCAAAATCAAGATTAGACACAATTTTACCCTCAAAAAAATCAGCCTTTGATAAATCTTTTGCAAAAGCAGTTTGTGTTTCCTTGTTCCACTTCTTACCCTCATAATTTTTTATCAGTAGCTTTATTTCATCGATCATCTTAAAAGGCGTTCGAGGAGAAGTCACAAAGAATATTGCATTTTTTCCCGTTATTTTTGCCATAAGTTATGTTTTTATTCCCAAAATATTTTTTCTCCCTCAACTCCGGATGATTCTTTCTGCAAATTATCCTTTTTATACTGAAAATAATGACTTATTCTTTCCCTGCTTATTGAAAAAGATTTTTTTGAAATATCACAACCGATAAAATTACAATTGCTTTTGATTGCCGCAATCGCCGAAGACCCGCTTCCCATAAATGGATCGCAAACTGTAAATCCATCTTGGGCGCTCGCATAAATCATAGCCTGAAAAACTTCGACCGGTTTCTGCGTTGGATATTGCGCATTATGTATTCTTTTTATTCTCCACACATCCGGAAAGGATCTATTCCTAATTTTTCTATTATTTTGATGCGTTGCAAATAAAATAAACTCATGGCGTCTTCTAAAATAATGACCCATTCCCAAATTAACTTTATCCCAAGTAATAATATTTTTTACATCAAAATAGTTTCTGATTATACTCCCCAAACTTAATAAGGAGAAAGAATCAAACATGATATAAATGTGACCAGTTTCCTTTTTTAAGACCCGCTTACATGCCAAAAGAAATTCCTTATAGTTTTCTTCCGTGTCTTCAAATTCACCAAACCATCTGCCATTCTCGCTCCCCTTTTCATTGTATTTTCCAACTATACGCCCCCTCCCAAGTTTAAGCTTATTATTCATGCCCGAATAAGCAGGATCGGTTACAATTAAATCCACACTTCCTGAAGGAAGACTGTTTAAAAAAGAAATGCAGTCATCTTGCTTTATAACAACTTCATTTCTCCCATGTTTAAAAGTGGCTGTCTTAGCAAATATCTCCTTTTTTACAGTTTCCAACTCTAGTCTTGGGTAATTTACTACTTTTGTTGCAAATAAAGTTTTTTGCATATAAATAATTTTAATTTTATTTTACCAAAGAAACTTTTCTTTTTGTAATTTTTCTAAATATCTCACTATCTAAAAGATCAAAACCACATTTTTTAACCAACTTAAAAGCTTTCTTTTTGGCTTCCTTTTTATTTTCCGCTTCAATATTTATACAGCCTATTTGCAACTCTGAAAGTTCAATTTGAAACTCTGGCATAGAAATATTTTATTTGATTGCTTATAGTGATATTGTATCACTATCCAAAACCCTGTCAATACCCGCCCTGTGGATAACTTAATCTGCCTTTATTTTACCGCCAATCGGCCTAAAAGTAAAACGGCTATTTTTTCAGAACCGAAAGAAAGGCTTCCGACGGGATAGAAACCCGGCCGATGTTTTTCATCTTTTTCTTGCCTTTTTTCTGCTTTTCCAGCAATTTTCGCTTGCGCGTAACATCCCCGCCATAAAGCCCGCTGGTAACATCCTTGCGGAAAGCCTTAATGGTTTCCCGGGCGATTATTTTGCCTCCAATAGCCGCCTGGAGCGCAATTTGAAAATTCTGCTTAGGAATAGATTCCTTAAGCTTTTCTACGGTCTTTTTGCCCTCGCTAAAAGCCCTTTCGCGGGGCACAATCCGTGAAAAGGCCTCGACTTTCTCCTCGGCCACCAAAATATCCAGTTTTACCAGATCATATGGCTTGTATTCGGTCACCACATAATTCATCGAGGCATAGCCGGATGAAGCGCTTTTGAGGTCGTCGTGAAGATTAATGATTACATCCGTAAGCGGGCAGTCGAACGACAAGATCAGCCTTTCCGCATCTATATATTCCGTGTTCAGATACTCAGCACGGGTATTTTTCATCACATCCATAATGTTGCCCAAATAAGAACTGGGTGAAATAATGTCCAATTTTACATACGGCTCGTAAATTTTTTCAATAGCCGACGGATCGGGAAATTCGGTCGGAGAATAAATTTTTACCCTTTTCGCTTCACCTTTTTTTCCGATTAATTCAACTTCATAAACCACGCTGGGCGTGGTGATGGTCGGGCTGATTTCAAATTCCCGCTCCAAACGCGACTGGATTATTTCCAAATGCAGCATACCCAGAAAACCACAGCGGAATCCGCGGCCCAGCGCCAGATTGCTTTCCAGTTCAAAAGTAAAAGCCGCGTCATTAAGTTTCAGCTTTTCCAAAGCGTCGCGCATAAAATTATAATCATCGCCTTCAACCGGATAAAAAGAAGCATAGACCATCGGCGTCACTTTTTTGTAGCCTGGAAGGCTTGCGACTTTTGACTTTTGGCTTTCGACTGTTATTGTATCGCCCACCTGGCAACTCTCAACACTTTTAAATCCAGTGGCAATATAACCAATGTCGCCCGCCACCAATTCTTCCGTCGGTTCCAGGTTAGGCTTGAAAAAACCTACTTCCACCACATCGCTTTCGGCTCGGGCAGCCATCATAAAAATTTTGTCTCCCCGCTTAACCTTGCCGTCCACGATACGCACATAAGCCACCACGCCTTTATAGGTGTCGTATTTTGAATCAAAAATCAGCGCGCGCAAAGGTTTATCTTTTTCACCCCTTGGCGATGGTAATATTTGCGCAATTTTTTCCAGCAATTTTTCGGCGCCCTCTCCGGTTTTTCCTGAGACTTCCAGAATTTCTTCTTCCCGGCAGCCCAAAATATGAATAATTTCTTTTTTAGTTTTGGCGACATTGGCGTTGGGCAAATCAATTTTATTCACCGCCGGAATTATTTCCAATCCTTGTTCAACAGCTAAATATAAATTGGAAAGCGTCTGCGCCTGCACGCCCTTAGTCGCGTCCACTAGAAGCACCGCGCCCTCCACGGCCGCCAGCGACCGCGAAACTTCATAATTGAAATCGACATGGCCGGGCGTATCAATCAGATTCAAGATATAATCTTCGCCGTTTAAACTATATTTCATTCTCACCGGCTGCAATTTTATGGTAATGCCCCGCTCGCGCTCCAAGTCCATCTGATCCAGCATCTGGTCCATCATTTTCCGGCTTTCCACAGTTTTAGTTAACTCCAAAAGCCGATCGGCTAAAGTCGATTTCCCATGATCAATGTGGGCGATTATGCAAAAATTGCGGACATTTTTTTGATCCATACAAACCCTATTCTACTTTAAAACTGGACAAAAATCAACACTTCCATATATAGTCGAATGGAAGAATTATATCTATGTATATATCTCAGTAGGTACTTAGCAAATTTATTCAAAAATGAAGCTGCTTATAAAAACAACATTCTGGCTTTCTGCAGAATGTCAGAATATTAATAGTTGATCATCAATAACCAGTTGCCAGTTACCAAGCTAGATCCCGCTCACCTGATCTGTGCTTTCGGTAATCACCTGCTTGCTTTTGAATAGTTTGCTGGTCAGGGAGTTTTTAAAAACAAAGAATTCTTCCAGCTTTAGGAAATAGCACGCCAAAAGAAAAATCAAAATTCCAACAAGAGCGGAAATCGAAAGCTGGGCAAAAACTCCAAAAAAATAATCCAGATTTACAAAAAGAGCTGTAAGATATTTTACTAGCTGGATGCCAACGCCGGCCGCAAACGACGCCAGCGCAATTTTTCCCACGGAACTGATAATATTTTTATCATCCAGCGTATCAAAACGGGTGCGCAAAACGAAGAGCAAAAAAACCATTTGCACCACACTTGCCAAAGAAAATGCAATCGCTAGGCCCAAGATGTGAAATTTGTTAATCAGCAAAAGAACGCCTATGATACTCACCGCTTCCGAAAAAAGCGCGATATAAAAAGGAGTTTTGGTGTCATGCAGCGCGTAAAAAGCCCGCGCCAAAAGCGGGATCGTGCTTTGCGCGAACAAGCTCAAAGAAAATATTCCCAGGCATTGGAAAGTCAGGATAGTATCTTCCCAGTCGAATTTTCCGGCGCCGAGAATTACCCGCACTAATTGCGCCCGCAAAACTAAAATAATAACGGAAAGCGGAATGACAAAAAATAAAATCTGGCGGAAAGTCCGGGAAAATGATTTCACAAATTCTTCTTTTTCATTTTTAGCAGCGAGAGCCGAGAGAACCGGGAAAACCGCGATAGCAAAAGAAACGCCGAAAAGCCCCAGCGGTACGCTTTGCATATTTTGCGCGAAGCTTAGAATAGAAAGACTGCCAGCGGACAAAAAGGAAGCAAAAATAGTAATAATAAAAAGATTCATTTGATTGACCGCGATGCCCATAACGCGCGGAATCATCAATAGAGAAACTTTTCGCAAATGATTGTTTTTAAGGATTCGCTTGAAAACTAATTTATAGTTAAAGCCAAGGTGCTTGGCTGCCGGATATTGCACCAGCATATGCAAAAACGCTCCCAGAACCACGCCCCAAGCCAGGCCAGCAGGCCCCATAAATTTCACAAAAACAAGCACGCCAATAATAATTCCCAGGTTATAAAAAATAGGGGCAACGGAATAAATTAAAAATCTTTTAAAGGAAGTAAGGATGCCGCCAAAAATTCCGCTAATACCTAGAAAGAGCGGGCTTAAAAACATAATGCGCGTGAAAAAAACCGCCATATCTATTTTTTCCGGCGGAAAACCAGGGGTAATAAGCTTCATGAGAATGGGGGCAAAAATAGCAAAAATAAGGGAAAAAGACACGATCAAAATGATCGCAATATTCATCAAATCATTGGCCAGCTCCCAGGCTTCATGTTCTTTTTCCCGGCTAACAAGGCTGGTAAAAACCGGAATGAACGCCGCGCTCAACGCCCCCAAAATAAGCAAATTATAAATCAGATCCGGAACGCGGAAGGCGGCATAATAAACATCCAGCGTATCCCCCGCCCCGAAAGTGGAAGCCAAAAACCGGTCGCGAATCAAGCCTAAAACCCGGCTCGCGATGCCGGCCAAAGTTATCACAAAAGCCGCCGAAATAACCGATTTGGACGGCTCCGAATTCAAAAGTATTCCATTGTTAAAAAATCTTTTTATCATTAAGCCTTATTTTAAAATAAATGCCGCTCCGATAAACTTGTCTGTTTTGAGATCGGTTTCTAATTTTAAATTATTTCCATCTGTCGCCAGCTCATCCGGATATTTCCAGCGAACGGTATATTCCTGCGGATAATTAATATTAAAAATAAACTCGCTGCCAATGCTCCCGGATTGTTTTTGCGCTAAAAGCGAATAGGTGTCGGCCGGCTTGTTTTTGTTATTGATTTCAATTTTAAATGGCAGGAGATATTTATATTTCACCGCCACTGTTTCCTGCGGGCTGACATAAACCCAATTGGCAAAAACAGTCTTGTCCGCGTCTTCATAAATTCGCGTTCCGCTTTCCTCGTCAACTTTCATTGAATCTTCCTCCATCTGCACCTGCGGATCGCGCTTGAAGCCGAGAGCGTTGTAGTCAAGCGGCGGCGAATTGAACTCGCGCGTCTGGCCTTCGGCAGAAATTAACTGCGAACCCTTCGGCACATACACGCGCATATAATCAGCGTTGACCTTATTCCACCATTCATAATCGCTCTGGCCTCCGTTATGATGCCGGGTAATTATTAGCGTGTCAACTATTGTTCCGTCCAGCTGAATTTCAGCCTGATGTTCGATTTTTTCCTGAATTACACCATCAGTTTTAAACCCGTTGATATTGGTGTTAACGACACTCAGATAATCTTTTTGGGTTTTCAAAATTTCCCCGGACCAGCCAAGGCCGGAAAGCATTTTTTCAATTTCATAATTTTTGGAATAAATCAAAATTTGTTTTTCATTCAGGCTTTCAGAGAAAATTTTAGCCATTTTGGCAATATCGGAAAAATTTCCGGCGTTAAAAATTTTATCCAGCATCATCGGCGCCAAATCCGCCAATATTTTTTTCGGCCGATTGAGTTCTTTATCGTATTCCACTTCGACTTCCTGCTGGACTTTTTCAACAAAATTATCTTTGTCGATCGTAACGGCATATTCCGGCATTTCGATCGGGCCGGTAATTTCCAAAAGTTTTTGCATAACGGCCGGAGTCATCGCGATTACGCCATCAACTGTCGGCCCGCCGGTTTTTTCATAAAAAAGCATCGCCTCTTCCGCTGAAGTCGGAAAATTGGGAAACCAATTGCTGTCATGCAGACTCCAAGCCGCGCTGATTTTTTGGATCGGAGAGGGCGGAACAATTTTTTCAATAAGTTGGCCATCCGGATTGAAAATTCCATCCACAAAAAACTTTTTGATGCGCCCGTTGGAAATATCCATTACGCCATAGGTTCCGATAAATCCGCCGGTAGCCCGCATTTCCTGGTTATTCTGAAAAAGGAAGAGATATTTACGCTGTCCATTGCCACCCAAAACATCGGCAAAAATCTGCCCATTATCAGCAAACCCCTTAGCAAAGGCAGTTATTTCCGGAAGCCGGCTTTTTATCATGGAAAATTTGGCGCGTTGCTCCTCTGGAACATCTTCCACATTGACATAGGCCAGATGCTGATCGGCATCAGCTAAAAGAGCCGCGATTTCTTTGCTACTGGCGCTGGTGTCTTGTAAAATTTTTAAGTATGATACGCTTTCCGATCCAGAATCCAACGGATTTTTCACTTGGCCAAAAGTTTCGACTATTTCAGCGCTTAAAACACCGATGCGCGAAATATCTTTCCCGACTTCGGCCAAATGGCTGCCAGAAGAAAGCTTAGACAAAAACGGAACATATTTGGAAGCATTCATTAAAATGCTCCCTAAACCGTCCAGTTGCGAAGAAATTTCACTGAAATTTTTATAAGCCTCATCAAATTCAATCGCGGACGCCTGGAAATTTTTGTTCATAATCTCGCTTTGAGCGCGAGCTAGGTTGGCATAGGCGCTGCCGCCAGTGGAAAGAACGGAATTTTTAACGCTTAGGCTCCGATAAAAAAATCCGGCGCCAAAAATTAAAATAAAAATAAAACACGCCGCTCCTGCAAAAGACAGTACAAATTTTTTCGGTCTTGGCGCGTAAGTGTTTTCGTTCTTGAAAAAGTTTTTTATTTCGGCAATTTTTTCCCGCACTTTTACTTGCGGTTTTTCCTCCGCCGCAGCAGATTCAGAAAATTCTTCCGGAGCAAGCTCGCTGAAATAATCAATTTTGGCTTCTTCTGCCATAAGCTCGCGGCTTTTTTGCTTTAAAAATTCAAGATCTTCATCAGTAACAAATACAGTAGTTTTTTCAGTTTGAGCCGGCTGAATATCAGTGACGAATTTTTTCCGCTTGTTTTTTTGGACAACGATTGTGGCGATTGGAACATCCACTTCATTTTCGCCATAAACCGGAACCGTTGCGTTTGTAATTTTTCGCGACTCAGCCTCAACAACTTTTTGAAATCGCCTGATTTCGTCGGATATCGCATCCGGTTTTTTTATATCATAAAAAGTTTGCCCTAAAGCTGTGTGTGTGCTTGGAAACTTTTTTTCTTTTGGCTCAACAACTAGAGTTGCAACAATTTTTTTGATCTTTTCCCAATCCAAATCACCAGCCGAATTTACCGGCCGCACATCGAACATTTGCGAGATTATTTGATTTTTCATCCAAGTTTATTATAAATTGCTAATGTGTTTTGTGCCATTTTTTTCCAGCTGTATTTTTTAACTTGGGCGTAGCCTTTTTGGATCAACGCCTGGCGCAGGCTGTCATCGCTTAAAACTTTTTCAATCGCCTGGGCGATGCTTTGCGGATCATGCGGATCAAAATAGTAAACTGAGTCTTCCAAAATTTCCCGGGCGCATTCATGGTCAGAACATATTACCGGCACCCCGCAAGCCATAGCTTCCAGCGGCGGCAATTCAAATCCTTCATACAGCGATGGACGGCCATACAAAACCGCGGAGCGCAAAACCGTGCTTAACTCCAGGTCATCAATCTTGCCGGTGAAAATAACATCTTTGATTCCATTTTTTTGGATAAAATTTTTGAGGCGTTGGTAAAAAAAATCTTCTCCTCCGACAAAAACCAAGTGCAAATCAGGAAAGCCGCCTTTTTTTGCCAGATCATAGCCCGCTGCCAACCCTTCCGGATTCTTATGTGGATAAACATTACCGACATAAACAATATACTGTCTTATTATACCACGAGAATCTGTCAAATTATATTTTTTTAGAGCCTCTGCCGGACTTTCCGGGCCCGCCAGGCAAAAATCATCACAGGCCTCAAAAATCATTTCAACTTTTTTCGGGTTTATGCCATAGTTTTTCAAAATATCCTTACGGGTAAACTCCGAAACCGCAATCACCTTATGCGCGCGCCGAATGGCTAAATTGATCACCAAGCGATAAGCTAAAAACTTTATTCGATATAAAAACGGATGCAAAGTCGTTCCCCGGATTGTCGGATAATGGATCAGAATTAAATCGTGGATGGTCACAATAAATTTTTTGGGGTAAAAAACCGGAACATTAAAATGCGGGAAATGCGCCAAGTCAAGCTTGTATTTCAAAAGCACGAACGGCATTAATAACTGCTCGGAAAACGAATACCAGCGATAGTCCGCCAGAACCTTGTGGAAGTTTTTATTTACCGGCACATAGTCGCCGAAATTTTCACGGCGCAGAAAGATAAAATATTCATTCTGGCCATCTTCTTTTTCCAGATTTTCAATCAATTTTTGAGTGTATCTTCCCAGCCCTTTGCCTAAAGACCCGTAGAAACGGGCATCGATCCCTATTTTCACCCCGCACTAACTTTCCGAATATTTTTCAAAAATCTTGAAAAATAACAGAAAATGTTAATAATTTCAATAATTCCCCGTAAACACAAAACCAGCAACTACACATCGGAAAGTTTAGTGCGGGGTTCATAAGGACATTATAGCACTATTTTATGCTGTGTAACAGGTAAGAAGTGAGATATGCTTCGATAATCGCGGCTAAAAACAAAAGGGGTAAAATGACTTTGAAATATTTCTTAAGCGCCCAAAAAAAGGCGGTTTTAAAGGGTTCGCCATATTTAAGGCTGCGATAAAAAACACTGCCCAGCCACATGCCATAGCCGGCTGCCAAAAGAATGGCGGGAAGTTCCAAAATGCCATGAGGCGCCAGTCCCAAAAAGACTTTTTCTGCTCCGATTTTTTGCAAAGCCACAAAAACAATCATTCCAATAGCAAAACCATTGATAAAAACAAAAAATAGCGGAACTAGGCCAAAAAGTATACCAAGAATCAAAATAATCAGCGCCTTAAGCGCGTTATTTAAAAATATAAAAAGGAATATGGAAAAAGAATTCCAATTTCTGGCAAAACTGAACACTTGGGAAATTTGATCGACAATCGCCCGCGCCCCGTCCTGGTTTTTAAACGCGACCAAATATCCCGCTGCTGCTGAAGCGAAAAACAGCGCGGTTATTATGGAAATATATATTCTTGCGTTAGTTTTCATTATATTTATTTTACGCCAAATTTTTTATTATGTCTAAAAATTTTCTCGCGGTATTTTTCCAGCTAAATTCACCGGCTTTTTTTAGTCCCGCTTCTTTCATTTTTTCATATAGCTGCGGATTTTCCAGAATTTGGCGCATAGCTTTTTCGATTTCGTCCGGTTTATCAAAATTTACCATAATTCCCCCGCTGCCAATCACTTCCGGAAGCGACGAATTATTGGAAGTTATTACCGGCACGCCGCACTTCATAGCTTCCAGTGGCGGAAAGCCAAAACCTTCAAAAATTGACGGGTAGACAAATAAGGTTGCCAAATTCATAACGAACGGCTTGTCCTCCTCGGGAATAAAATTAACAACTAAAATATCCTTTTTATGTTTTGCTTTTTCTATTTCACAATAAATTTTTTCTCCCAGCCACCCGCTTTGACCGGCGATTACCAATTTGAAGCGTATGAGATTTTCATTATTTTTTTCGGCGGCGTATTCCTTAAAACTGTCAAACGCGCGAATCAGCGCCGCGATATTTTTTCTCGGCTCAAGGGTTCCCAGAAACAAAATGAACTTATAAGGCAAGCCGTAGCGCTCTTTTACTTCAATTAATTTTTGATTGTTGCGGCTGATTGGCAAAAATTTTCCCGAAACGCCACTGGGAATGATCTCGATTTTTTCAGGCTTTATCCCATAAAGCGATTGCAAGTCATTTTTTGTGGAATCAGAAACCGCGATTATTTTTCGCGCCCGGCGGCAAATTTTTTTCGGATTAATAAACCCGTGCCACAGCCGGCGCTTCCGGGAAAATGTTTCCGGAAATCTTTCGAAGCTCAAATCATGGATTGTGGCTATCAGCTTCGTTTTCGCGCTTACGCTTGCAAAAATAATATTCGGCAAAAATACAATGTCCGCACCACCGATCATTTTGTCAATTTTAGGAAAATCAAAATACCAAAAACAAAAATTTAAAAGCTTGTTGGGAAAGCGGAATTTTTTAAGGCTGACATTCGGATATTTTTTTACCCATTTCAGTTCCGCTTTATCCGGACGGAATGAGTTTAAAAATAGGACATAATTATTCGCCTTGTCGATTTCAAACAAGTTTTTGAGCAAATTCAGCGTATACTCTTCAACACCAGTTCGCCGACCCTCAATCAAGCAACGGACATCAATCGCGATTTTCATAGCCTTTTATGTATTGATTAACGGATTGATTTTGTCTAACAGCATTTCCTTCAGGCCGCGCGCATAATTGCAGCCAATTATCCGGCAATATTTGCCACATTTTTTGATCTGTCGGCGTTCCACCTCGGCATTTTTTCCACTTAATATTTTTTTCAGACTCTCAATTCTTATATTGCCGATCGGTGCCCGCTTGAAACACAATCTGACTGTCCCATCTGGCTGGATAATCAGCCCTTTTTGTCCGGCGAAACAGCGATATTTCAGAACATGCCGGGGATCCGCGTAATATTCCCTCATCAGCCGGATATTTTCCAGGGAATTTTTTATTTTCGGAGTATGATTTTTCAGCAGCCAGACAAAAAAATTTTCTGCCTCTACCTTGTCTGGCCATAATTCCTGGGAAATATTATTTGCTTCCATTTTTTTTGACTCGGCTGATTCGATACTTTCGTCCAGTGGTTGCAGGATAATGGAAACATTGTCCAAGCTGGCCAAAAAATCAATCAATTCCGGCAGACCGGTCAAATTTTTAGCAGTGATAAGAATACCTGCTTCAACTTTTATTTTTTGCCGTCCGGATAAAATTTTTATGGCTGCAATGGCCAAATTATATGCCGGTGCTCCACGCAAAAAATCATGCGTATTTTTGTCTAAACTATAAAAGGATATCTTGAGGATATCCAGCTTTGCGTTTTCCAATTCCTGAACCGTCATCTCATTAATCAGCGATCCATTGGAATTGAGTGCGACTGTATTAAAATGTGTTTTTAATTTTTTTACCAGATCTAGCACTAGCCCTTTCCGCAACAGTGGTTCCCCGCCATTAATTTCACAGAATGAATTTTTTGGCACATAGCTCGTTAATTCTTCCGCGACTTCCAGCCATTTTTCCGCTTCCATTTCCAAGATAACATCCAGTTTCCAGATTGAGCAGGCTACACAGCGAAAATTACACTTATTTGTGACCACCAAACTGACAAATTCCGGCCGGACCAGATTTTTGCCGGTCGTATACGCCAGTTCGACCGCCACTTTCCTTCCAACTTTTTTAATCAGTTTTTTCATACTGGATTACTTTAAATAATGGATAACCAAAACCGCCCACAATCCCATAAAAATTCCGATGGCTAGCGCCGCCAAAATGACCACCCAAAAGTCTAATCTGCTTTGGGCGATAACCGGATCTTGCGCTACGACTTCAAACCAATTTTCTTCTTTTTGATTCACATTCAGACTGACAATATTTTTCGCAATAACCTTACTGATTGAATCAGAAATTTTTTTGGCCTTCTCCGGCGTGTCAGCTGAAAACTTAACTGAAACAATCTGCGAAGAAAGTTTTTCGGAGCGAAGGCTTTTTTCCATCTTTCCCAGACTGAACTGGCTGGCATTAATATCAGAGCTCGCATAAATATCGGAAACGGTGCGCGGACTCTTAAGCCATTCCACTACTGTTTCCGCGAATTTTTCATCAGCCTGCAGGCGATAAAAATCATCGTATTTGTAATCGGCCGTTGCCTGCGTGCCGCTGCGAGTAATATTCAAGGTGAGCGAAGTGTCAAAACTGACCGGCCGGAAAATCAGATACGCGATACCGGCAATCACAACCAAAACTACCGCCAAAATAAAGGCTTTGATATGCGTTTTCAGGATATTCAGGTATTCTTTTAGTTCCATCAATTTTTGAGTCGCTCCTTATGGAGAGCTATTTCCTTATCAATATATTCCTTTATCTTAGCCTTAAAAATTTCTTTGTCAAATACCAGCGCTTTGGAACGGATATACCCCGGATCAAAATCTTCATCTCTAAATTTTTTTATCGCTGAAATAATGTCTTCCGCAGTCTGCTTATTGAAAAATATTCCAGTTTTGCCTTCTTCCATGTGCTCCGGTATGTCTCCGCCCCGATAAGCAATCACCGGCCTGCCGGCCGCCATCGCCTCGATCGCCACTATCCCAAAGTCTTCCTCCTGAGGAAAAATAAAGGCGCGGCATTTCGAATAATATTCAGTCAATTCGCTGTCCGGAATACGGCCCAAAAATTCGATGTTTGGTCCGGCAATTTTTTTCAATTTTTTCAGCTCCGGACCCCTGCCGATTATTTTTAATTTTATTCCCAATTCATTGAAAGCTTTTATGGCAATATCGTTTTTTTTGTATGCCAGCATTCTGCCAACAATGAGAAAATAGCCGCCCCTGTCCTGGCTGATATAAAAATCACCGGTATTAACGGGCGGATGTATGACTACGCTTTCTTTTTTGTAATATTTCTTTATCCGCTTGGCTACGAAATTGGAATTAGCAATGAAACGATCCACTCTTTCCGCGCTGACTCTGTCCCAAATTCGGATATAGTTCATCGCGAATGGAACAAATTTTTTAACAATGTCCGGAAAACTGAAATCACTCGTGTATTTTTGGCAGTCATCCCAGGCGTATCTCATCGGCGTGTGCATATAGCAAATATGCAATGTTTCGGGATCGGTAATAATTCCTTTTGCAAAACTGGATGAATCGGAAAGAACAACATCATAATTTGAAAAATTAAACTGTTCAATGGCCATTGGCATAAATTGAGGAAATAGGCGGTGCTGTCTTTTGGCAAAAGGCAGTTTCTGAATAAAAGAAGTTTTAATATTTTTGTCCTCAAAAACGCCATGCATAGACTTCTTGTCATACACCAGGGTATAAATAGGCGCACGCGGAAAAAGCTCCGTAAAACATTTTAGGACCCTTTCCGCGCCCCCATATTGGACCAAGTAATCATGAACTAACGCGATTTTCATAGAAAGTAATATCCTAATTTTATAATACCAACAACATTCCGACATTCTCAAGAATGTCGGAATGTCAGTAGGAATTTGTAAATGGCTTTTCCGTAAGGCGAAAGTTTATGTTCAACTGCGCGGCCCTTATAATCTTTTCTGATTAATCCAGATCGAGACAGACGACAGGTGTGTTCAGATATTGTTTTCATATTACATTCTAATCTCTCGGCGATATCTTCAACTGTTATGCCTTCATTACCAGCAATAAGAAATAATATTTCAATTCGCCGATGATTGGCAACTCCTTTCAGATGCCGCTCCATTTGTTTGGGAGACTTTATATTTTTTTCAAATTTTCTTTTTTTAGCCAACATGTCGTTTATATTTATACCCTTCCCATATTATAATTATATCGTATCATAATATTCCGACATTCTCAAGAATGTCGGAATGTCGTATTTCGGTGATGTATTTTGACCTTGTGGTATTGATTTTTTGAGGTTTGGATTTTGATGGATTCATCTCCCGCTGGATTTTTTAATTTAAAATTTCTTCCAATAATTCCGGAAATTTTTCTGTCTTCATATCGCCCATTGTATAATGTCCTCTACCCCTTAGTTCAATGACTTTTCCGTCCAGAGCTTCGTGAAAAATTTGCAGACTTTTTTTGCCGTCTTCCTTCTCATCATCTGCCGTAAATATAGTAATCTGCCCGACTCTTTTCTTTATTGTTTCATCGACTGGATAAATATAAAAAGCTTCTCTAAATTTGTCGCCCTCGTCAGGAATTTTCCAGGGTGCAACTAAAATTAATTTTTTAATTTTTTGTTTTGTTTCGCCTAGCCAGCATACTAGAAATGCACAGCCACAACTGTGCCCAATTAAAATCGTATCTTCCGTAACTTCATGCTTTTCAAATTCTCCCTTAAATTTTTCATAATTCGGCTCCCAAGGTGATGGCATAAGAGGAGTTTCTATTTTAATTCCTTTCTCCTCCAGCTTTTTTCTTACCCAAGGTATCCAGTGTTTATCAAATGTCCTATCAGCAAAATTCAACATTTCTTCTTCCCTCCCAGGACAACCATGAATTATTATGCAATTTATTCGATCATTTTCCATAAATTTACTTCTCTCAATTACCTGTTATCACCCCCATTATACATTCCTTTCCCTTTTTAGGCAAATTAAAAAGGCTTATTTCAAGCCATTTTTGTCTTGTCAGCATTATTTAGCGCCCTACTTCAGCCCGCTGCCGTTTTTGTTTATAACATAGCGGATACTCCGCTCCAAAAGCATAACCGCGGCTATGAGGACAACGGCGGAGATTATGAACACATGGATCTTATGGCTCACGCTGATTGCCGTATGCCCAAAAGCAAATCCCAGAGAAATAAAAACCAAGGTCCACAATAGCGAGGCAAAAACTTGCAGTCTCATAAAATATTTAAAATTTATTTTAAGGAAGCCTAGAATTATGAGCGTTGGATGATTGAATCCCGCGATAAATTTGGAGATAAAGATGGCGTAAGCCGGACTGGTTTCAATGCTGGGCAAAAGTTTTTTTACTTTTCTTTCCGCACGCTGAAGCAGGCTCCGGTGGCCGTGATTATTTTTCAAATACACGCCGATATGGTACCAAATGACATCATTCGCCAGCACTCCCGCGAAAGAAACAATGAAAACGCTCTCGAGATTAAGCGCGTCAAGATTGGCCAAAATTCCGCCGATCATCAGGATTACTTCGCCTTCAACTATCATACCCAAAAATAAAACCAGATATCCAAGATACCGGTTTTCTTCAATAAAGTTGAGAACAATGCTTAGTTCATCCATAATCAGTTTCTATAAGTTTCTGCGTTTTCTAAATAAAACACCGATGGTTTTGAGGCAGATTAAAATATCCAGAGAAAGCGACCAGTTTTCGATGTAATATAAATCCAGGCGGTATTCATCCTCAAAATCCAGATCCGACCGGCCAGAAACCTGCGCCATGCCGGTAACGCCCGGCTTGATAGTGAGCAGGCGCCGGTGATAGTCCATATATTTTTCCACTTCGCGTTTTTGGTGCGGCCGCGGTCCGACCATGCTCATTGAACCGAAGAGAACATTAAAAAATTGCGGCAGTTCGTCAATGGAATATTTTTCGATAAAATTGCCGACGCGCGTTTTGCGGGGATCCCGCTTGATTTTATACAAAGGCCCCTGGCGCACGCTTTGTGTTTGAATTAATTCTTTTTCCACATCAAGCGCCGTGTCTAAATCAGGGTTTTCCTTAGTGACGCAATACTCCCATTGCATATACCGGAATTTATAGACAAAAAATCTTCTTCCATTGTCCCCAATCCGTTCATTTTTATAAATCACCGGCCCCTGGCTATCCAGCTTGATTGCAATGGCCGTAATAATTGTTATGGGCGAAGTGATGATTATCCCGAAAAGCGAAGCGATTATGTCAAAAATTCTTTTTAAAATCCGTCCCCAGCCTTCGAGCGGCGTATTTTTGACTTCAAAAAGCGGTTCGCCGTCCAGAACTCCGATAGTAATTTTGGAGGTCTGAAGCGTAGTCGGGATGAATTTATAAGTAATATTATTGATTGCGCAATAGTCGATAAGTTTTTCCTGCTCATCGTCCGTGATGGACGGCTCACAAATAATAATTTCATCAATCCCCTTTTCTTCTTTGATCATTTTCACGACTTTCAGATGCGCGGTTTCAATCTGATCCACAATTTTGTATCCCAATTTTTTATCCCGGCGGATTAATTTCGCGAAGACATCGATCTTACCGTTGCGGCCGATCAGCAAAACGCGGTGCACTCCCATGTCGCGCGAAGCCAAAAGCCACTTTTGCAAAAGTTGAAGCAGATAGCGAGCAAAAACCACATAGGTTACCGCTAAAAGCCAGGCGGCTAAAATAATAAAGCGGGAAGAAAACCATTCCCGTTTCAAAAAGATTGCCACAATGATGATGACCAAACCGATGGAAGTCGCAGTAAAAACTTTCAGAGCCTCTTTCCAGAATTTTCGCGTCGACCGGATGTCATACAGGCCTTCAATCGCGTAAGTTATGATAAAAAGCGGTATTACTAGAGCTACGATTTTTACATAACTATCCAATGGATAATTATATAATTTCGGCTGCAACGCTAAAACTTCCGGCACATTACGAATGGAAAAAGCCGACAGAGCGGCTAAAAAAATCATTATAATATCAATGGGAACCTGGATGGCGCTGAAAAATAATTCCGATTTTTTCATAAAATATTTCTTGACCCAATTTTTACCAAGGCGAACTTGTAAGCCGAATTCTGTTCTAATTTTCATAAAATGTTAATTTTATGAAAAAAGATAACAGTCATTTATCTGGCCTCGCCATTACTGGCGGGCTCAAGCGTTACTTCCAATATTTCCTAGCCCCGCATTAACTCAATTAAATAAAAATCTTGCTTCTTAATTTTTCAGACTAGCTAAAAAGTTAAGTTAATGCGGGGCTAGGGGAATACTGGACTCGAACTTGCACTCAAATAAGAATTTAGCCGTTTCACCCCTCGACTTCGCTCGGAGCAAGCTCCTTGCTATTTCGAAGATTATTCCATTGCTGGAATCCATTTTCCTTTCGGATTATGGCGTCTCTGCTCGCATCTCGCAGGTTACCCTGGGCGGGCGTTACCCGCTACTCTTTCCCGATTTTCATCGGGACAAGTGTTCGGACTTTCCTCCCTGATATGTTATCAGAGCGACTGTCCCATTCACCTTGGCAAAATTTAGGTCAAAGAACACTTTTTATAGTATATCAAAAATAGGCTTTTGTCAACTAAAAATGCCATGAAACGCCTAAAACAAAGCATTATATGAGCTTTTTTACCCTGGCTGACTGCCGAATAAAGTCCCCGTATTTTTCCAGATTGATTTTGGAAGAAATTTTGAATTCGTCTATTTCCTTGCCCAAAGAGATATTGCTTTCTGATTTGAATTTTCTAATGGCATTAATAACTTCCAAAACCGCGGAGAATTCCTTTTTGAACTCGTCACCGGCTTTCCAATCTTCCCGCGCTTCCGGCCAACTAGAAACATGGATGCTTTTAATTTTTTCGAAATTCCTAAAAAGCGCCTGATATATTTCTTCCGTGATGAAAGGCATGATCGGCGCGTATAATTTCACGATCGCATTGAGGCACATAAATAAAGTTTCGCGGGCAGCCTGGCATGACATGGAAGTTTTGTCTTCGGCGTAAAGGCGATATTTTATAAACTCCAGATAATTGTCAGTAAAAGCGTTCCAAAAAAATGTTTCAACTTTATTTTTAGCCTTGGAATATCCATATTCTTCAAAACTTTTTCCCACAACATCAATAGTTTCATTAAGTTCATTGAGAATCCATTTATCAGCCGGTTCCAATTCGCCATGAAAATTATGCGGTTCAAAATTTTCGAGATGCAGAAGAGAAAATTTGAAAACATTCCAGAGCTTGTTGATGGTCTTCTTACCCATCTTGACTTCATCCTCGCTCCAGCGCATATTTTCCCCCAAAGTCGCGCCAGTCGCCCAATAGCGCAGAGCGTCCGCGCCGTATTGTTCGATTATTTTCCCCGGTTCCGTATAATTGCCCAAGCGTTTGGAAATTTTTTTGCCCTGCTCATCCAGGCCATGGCCGGAAATCATTACGGCGCGAAACGGAAGCTGATTATCGTGATAGTGTGATTTGACAACTGTATAAAAAAGCCAGGTCCGGATTATTTCAAACGCCTGCGGACGCAACGACATCGGATACAATTTTTTTTGCGTTTTTTCATCGGTAAATAATTTAGCCGCTATAACCGGCGTGAGCGAGGAGGTCATCCAGGTATCCATAACATCGGATTCCGGAATAAATTCCGACTCGCCGCATTTCGGACATTTCTGGCCAATTGGCATCATTTCGGAAGGATCGACCGGTAAATTTTTTTTGTCAGCCAAAATTATTTCGCCGCAATCTTTGCAATACCAGACCGGAAACGGCACGCCAAAATAGCGCTGGCGCGAAATACACCAGTCCCATTTTAGTCCGCTCACCCAATCTGCATAATTTTTGGCCATTCTTTCGGGAAACCACTTAAGCTCCCGGCCGCGGCGCAAAAATTCGTCTTTTTTATCCAAAAGCTTTATAAACCATTGATCAGTGTCAATATATTCCACATCTGTCTGGCAACGCTCGTGCACGAAGACGCTGTGTTTGATCGGTTCAATTTTTTCGATAGCGCCGATTTTTTTTAGATCTTCAACTATATTTTTGCGCGCTTCAAGCACTTTTTGCCCCGCGTATTTTCCGCCACTCTCGGAAATTTTTCCATAAGAAAGAATCAGATTTGTTGTTTTGGCTTCCGGATGGCGCGCCAGCCATTCGATGCATTCTCCGCCGCCGTAACTGCAATAGTAAACTACGCCGGAACCAAAATTCATGTCAGTCGCCTCATCCGCCGAGAGAATAACTTCCGCGCCGGTAATCGGCATGATAACTTTTTTGCCAATCAGTTTTTTGTATCTTTTATCGTCTGGATGCACTGAAATTCCCATGCACGCCGGCAACAGTTCCGGCCGGGTTGTGGCGAAAACCAAATCTTCGCCGGTTTCTGTTTTGGCTTTGATATAAACCAGCTCGCTTTCTTTTTCTTCGGCTTCGAGATCCGCTTGTGAAATGGCCGTCTGGCAGGTCGTGCACCACAGCGCCGGTTTTTTCGCTTTGTAAACTAAATTTTTTTCATACAAATCCAGAAATGACTGCTGGGAAATCCGCCGACAATGGTCATCGATAGTGCTGTATGTTTTTGACCAGTCCACTGAAATTCCCAAAAGCGTCCATAGTTTTTTATAAGTTTCGGCGCCTTTCTGGGTTTCTTCCAGGCAAATTTTTATGAATTCGCTCCGGCTGATTTTGGATTTATTCACTTTGTATTTTTTTTCCACAAATCTTTCCGTCGGCAGTCCGTTATCGTCAAAGCCCATCGGATAATAGACATTAAAACCTTTCATCCGCTTGTAGCGCACCACAAATTCCGCCTGCGAATAACTCATGATATGCCCGGTGTGCAAATGATCAGCGGAAACATACGGCGGCGGCGTGTCCACAGAAAAAACAGGCTTCTCCGAGCCTTCGTCAAATTTATAAATCCCCTCTTCTGCCCAAAATTTCCGCCAATGCTCTTCCCGCTCCTGGATATTATATTGTTTTGTAGCCTCTAACATATTCTAATTTAAGCTTAAAATCAGGTAAAAGTCAAAAAGAAATCCGGGCGTGATTAACCCGGATAGTTGCGACATTATCTGAAAATAACTTTGCGAGCATTTGCAGACGCATAGTCCAGCATTTTCTGAAACTCCCGAAAAACTGGAACAACTTTTTTTGATACTGAACTGAATATTTTTTTTGCCTCATCTTCTGTCATTTTTCTCTTTCTGACAGGATTTTTCATCATCAGCCTCCTTTTTTAATGTAACAATTATAGCTCCCTCCCTGATGGCATTCTGTTTGCACATTTCCGCGAAAAAGCTTCCCATCGGCACAACATAATTATGGCTGCTTTTCTTAAACTTTCCACAATTTTTGCACATAGCAAACGCTCCTTTCTTTTTTAAACAACTATTTTCTAATCTCAACTCCCAAATCCTTTTCCAATGCGGAGATTATTTTTTGCATCAGTGTGTCCACTTCCTGGCTTTCCAGCGTCCGGTCAGCGCCGAATTTGATGTGGAAAGCGAAGCTGTTTTTGTTTTCTTTCTGGAAAATATCAAACAATTCGACATCTTGAACCAGCGCTCCGCCATTTTTTTGAATATTTTTTAGAATATCATCAACTTTAATTTTATTCTGCGCCATCATGGAAATGTCGCGGGTGATCACGGGATATTTTGAAACAGCCTTGTAAATTTTCACCAAAGTTGCATTTTTTTGCAAAGTCTCCAGATCAAATTCAAAGCAGGCGATTCTTTTTTGAATGCCGAAATCAGCCAGAACTTGCGGATTAATTTCACCAACACGCCCGATTGTCTTTTGATCCATTTTTATTTCCGCGCTCCGTCCGGCGTGCCACAAATCATTAGCGGCTGATTTCGCTTCAAAAGAATAACTTTCCACTCCCAAATTTTTAAGCATTGCGTCGGCGCATCCTTTGGCTTCATAAAAAACTCCGGCTTCTTGATTCTCAAGAACCACTGCTCCCAAAAGCATTCTTTTTTCATTTGGCAAAGCCTTGACGCTTTTTTCATAAGTTCTGCCGCTTTCAAAAATTCGAAAATCTTTGAAATTTTTCAAATTTTCATAAACATTTTTCAAAATTCCAGGCACCAGGCTTGTGCGCAGAAGCGCCTGCTCCGGATTGAGCGGATTTTCCAGTTTCAAATGCTTCGCGGCCTCTAGGCGCGCCAATTCCGCGTCGCGCTCGCCGTAGAAAGAATAATTATACACTTCTGAAAATCCGATGCCCGCTAGAATATTATTAGCTTTCCGCTCGAATAATCTTTGCGTGTTAATTTCCGCGGCTTCAAGATTTACTTTTGGCGCCTGCGACTTCACTTTTTCATAACCATAAATCCGGCCAACTTCTTCAATCAGATCTTCCTGGGTTTTTAGATCCAGTCTAAATGTCGGAATTGTCGCCATAACCTGTAACCCGAAACCTGTAACCTGTAACCCTAAAGAATTTAATATTTTTTTCACCGCACTTGCCGAAATATTTTCACCCAGCAATTTATTCACATAACCCAGATCCAGTTTTATTTTCCATGGTTTTATTTTAACCGGATACACATCCGCGATCTCCTGTGTTTTTCCGCCAAACATTTCGACAATTTCAATCACTCGCGCCATCGCCAGCTCTGCCAAATTCGGATCGATTTCTTTTTCAAAGCGCATGGCCGCGTCAGTTGGCAGATTGTGCCGCATATGCGTTTTTCTGACGCTCGCATAATCAAAATTGGCCGCCTCCAGAACTATCGCTTTTGTATTAACACTTATTTCCGCGCCCACTCCTCCTTTAATACCGGCTATAGCCAAGGCTTTTTCTGAATCGGCAATAACCAAGTCCTCGTTAGATAATATTTTTTCAGTTCCGTCTAGGAGTTTAATTTGTTCTCCCTTTTTAGCTTGTCGCACGATAATGTTGCCATTTTTTACTTTTTCAAGGTCGAAAGCGTGCAGCGGCTGTCCCAGCTCCAACATTACATAATTGGTCGCATCCACAATATTGTTAATTGAATTCATGCCTAATTTTTCGAGCATAACTCTTACCCACTCTGGCGATTCCTTGATTTTTATATTTTCCATAATCGCGCCGATGTAGCGGTGACAAAGTTTTTTGTCTTTTATTTCTATTTTTAAATTCTTAGAAGCTAAGCTTCTTCTTAGAAGCTTAGCTTCTAAATTAATTTTCCGCCCTTCCAGCGCGCAAATTTCCCGCGCCATGCCGACATGCGACATGGCATCATGACCGCGATCAGGCAAAACCTTGATTTCCAAAACACTGTCGTCCTCAATTTTTTCAACACCTTCCACCTCAAACGCTTTCATTGTCAAAAGCTCCGCCAGTTGTTCTGGTGATTTTTTTGTGCTCGATAATTCTTTTAGCCAATTGTAACTGTATTTCATATCAAAATTGTTTTATAAACCTCAAATCTCCGCTGTGGAATAGGCGAATATCATCAATTTTGTATTTCATCATCGCCAATCTTTCCAAGCCAAATCCCCACGCAAAACCTTGATATTTATTGCGAGGGTATCCCGCTGCCACAAAAACATTTTGATTGACCATCCCCGCGCCGCCCAGCTCGATCCAGCCGGCGTTTTTGCAACCGGAACAGCCCTTTCCGCCGCACATCGTGCAGGAAATATCAAATTCAAAACTGGGTTCCGTAAAGGGAAAATAGCTCGGCCGCAAACGCACCGTTACTTTTTCGTGAAACAGCTTGGTGAAAAATTCTTCCGCCACATATTTCAAGTGCCCGACATTGATATCCTCTCCGGCCATCAGAGCTTCGAATTGATGAAAAGTATGTTCGTGCGTGGAATCGGTCGCTTCTCGGCGAAAACACCGACCCGGCGCGATGACGCGAAAGGGCGGTTTGTGCTTTTCCATATATCTAACTTGAACTGAGGATGTCTGCGTTCGCATGGCCACTTTTTCACCTTGCACCCAAAAGGTGTCCTGCATATCGCGCGCGCTGTGGTTCTCAGGCATATTCAACGCGTCAAAATTGTAAAATTCCGTTTCCACTTCCGGACCATCGGCAATTTCAAATCCCATGCCTGTGAAAATGTCCTCGACTTCATTTTGGATCAACGAAATCGGATGCAGATGCCCTTGTTTAATATTTTTTCCAGGAATTGTAATGTCAATCCTTTCTGCCTCCGCGTCAAAGCTTTTAGATTTTATATTTTTCTCGGCTTGGTCAAAAGCTTTTTCCAATTCAATTTTGGCGGCATTTGCTAATGGTCCGATCGCCTTTTTTTCTTCAGCGGACAAATCTTTGAGACCTTTCAACACTTCATTCAGCTCGCTTTTGCGCCCTAAATATTTCACGCGCAAATCCAAAACATCCCGGCTGTTTTTCGCCGCTTTTATATCTTTCAATGCCTGATTTTTGATAGCGTTAATTTTCTGTTCCGACATATGTATATTGTATATTAAAGCCCGAAAATGGTCAAAAAAATACGGGCAGATTTTTCCTCTGTCCGCAATATCCACTCTACTTTTTTTTATCGGGCAATCTGTTGATTGCATGTAAGGGGCCTGGGAGTTTATAATCCTTGCCGCTCTTTTTGGCGGCTTTTTTGAGAGTCATCTTTTTGGAACCCCACGGAAGTTTTTGGGAGCTGTCAAAGAAATAACCCTTAATAATTTCCCTCGCCTCCAGGCCCTTAGTATCAATTATCGCTCCAATCTTCATTTCCCCCAGCTCGAGAAGCTCTTCGACTGTTATTTCGCAAGGATTATTCCCTTTTTCCATGGCAAATTGTCTCCTTTTTTATAAATCATTTTTAAATTGTATTTTTAAAATACCGCCATCGCCTGTGATTCTCTTTTATATACCCAAACCTCAAAAAAGTCAAGCCTCAAAATATCGCTATTTACAATTTTACAGAATCGTGTATGATTGTAGAATTTGAATTCAGGTCAGGTAAATTTGCCATAGACAAAAAAGGAGGAGGCTATCATGGATAAGAAGAAGTACCTTAAAATTAGTTTGTTCTTTATTTGCTATCTTGGATTGATAGCGCTCATGCTTTTCAAAATGGCGGGATATTCCTTAGTTGGAATTAAAGGCAACTCTATGTACCCGACAATAAGAAATGGCGATCTCGGGATAATGAAGGAAGTAAACCCCTACACCGATCTGAAAGTCGGGATGATAGTGGGGATTGACAGTGATAATAAGAATATAATTCATCGAGTTAGTCGGATATTGCAATACTTTATTTTAACGAAAGGAGATAACTGCAGGGATGAGGATATGATCGCTACAATATTGAATGTAAAAAATCGGTGCGTCTTGAGAGTCCCATATCTGGGCTTTCTTTACACAATTACGATTAGCAAAGCATCGATTGCGGTTTACCTTTTTCTTATAGTTCTAATCCTTATAGGAATAAGGATTGCAATATCCGGATTTAAGCTGAAAGGTATTATTTAAGTAAAATGGCTAAGCGAATATTCGCTTGGCCATTTTTTCTTACTCATTTTTCATTTGTCAAGCCTCGAAGCCGATTTTGCCGGGCTCGGGAGATTGTTCGAGTTTATAATCTACTGAGATATCTCAGTAGAAATTGTAAGGCTTTTAACATTCCAACATTCTCAAGAATGTTAGAATGTTGTTATGTAATAAATTACATAATTAATTAATTACTTACATAAAAAACCTACCACTTTCTTGCGTAAAAGCAAGTTTTTAGGAATACTTGACAGCGTGTGCGTTATTTGCTTAAATGCTTTGAGTACATTTTATAGCTATTCTTTGGAATAGTATCAATATCAATTCACATCTAAGGAGGTGTCTATGTTTCCAAGAATGACAACACTCACACTGGAACAACTCAGAGAAATGGCAGGAGGCGCGAGTGCGCGGCTTTGCGGAGGTTTTGCAGAAGAAAGATACACAGGAAGTCTTCCTATCGGCGCCGTAATGAATGAGATAGGCACAATATTCGTCAACGGCGATAAAAGTGCAGAGTCTGATCTCGTTGCGCTATTTGACAGCCCTGACTCCAGGGTTGCGGGCGTCGCATACTTCTATCTTTCACAAAAGAGATCTGAAGTCCGACCGGAAACCCTCGCCAAGATTGAGGCGTTCGAAAGCGATCCCGCGAATGCCGCTACGGTCGCCCGCGCAAAGAAGAAAATCGAGCAATTCACAAGTAAGGCTATATAGCTGCTAAGCTACGCCACAAAAAGGCGAGGATATAAATCCCCGCCTTTTATTCTTTTTTATTTCTTATCTTCCGCCTTCTCCGTCTCTGCCTCTTTTGGTTCGACAGGCTCACCACTAGCGGCTCCGGACGGGTTTTCGGCGCCCGGCGCGCCTTGTGGGCCTTGATTTGCCCCTGCAGTAGTTTGGGCATCGGAAGCGGCTTTATATAGCTTTTCACCAATCTTTTGCGCTGATTGCGACAGGGTTTCAGTGGCCTTTTTGATGGCATCAAGATCATCCCCGCCTTTCACCTTATTAAGTTCGGCAATCGCGTCCTCAATCGGTTTCTTTTCATCCGCGGTGATTTTGTCGCCCGCATCGTGTAGAGCCTTTTCGGTTGTATAGACAAGAGTGTCCGCCATGTTGCGCGTTTCAATAAGTTCTTTCTTTTTTTTGTCTTCTTCCGCGTGCGTTTCCGCGTCCCGTTTCATCTTTTCAATTTCGTCTTTTGACAGACCGGTCGAAGCTTCAATGCGGATGGATTGCGATTTGCCAGTGGCCTTATCTTTGGCCGCCACATTCAGGATGCCATTAGCGTCAATGTCAAACGACACTTCCACTTGCGGCAAGCCTCGCGGAGCCGGCGGAATTCCGTCTAAAATAAATCTTCCCAGAGTTTTATTGTCCGCCGCCATTTCCCGTTCGCCCTGCAGAACATGAATTTCTACCGATGGCTGATTGTCAGCCGCGGTGGAAAATACTTGCGACTTGGAAGTTGGAATGGTTGTATTTCTCTCAATCAGCGGTGTGCGCACGCCCCCAAGAGTTTCGATGCCGAATGTCAACGGCGTAACATCCAAAAGCAAAACATCCTTTACTGATCCTTCAAGCACGCCGCCTTGAATCGCCGCGCCGAGCGCCACGACTTCGTCCGGGTTCACTGTGATATTCGGTTTCTTGCCAAAGAATTTTTCGACTGTCTGGATCACCAGAGGCATCCTGGTCATTCCGCCGACCATTACTACTTCATTAATATCTTTAGTAGAAAGTTTCGCATCCGCCAAAGCCTTTTTCATCGGCTCCAAAGTTTTTTCCACCAGGTCGCCCACCAGTTCTTCCAGTTTCGCGCGAGTTATTTTCATCACCAAATGTTTTGGCCCATCCGCGCCGGAAGTAATGAACGGCTGATTGATTTCGGATTCCATCGCGGTTGAAAGTTCAATCTTAGCTTTTTCGGCCGCCTCTTTCACGCGCTGAAGCGCGAGCGGATCTTTGCCGATATCAATTCCTTCCTGCTTTTTGAATTCGTCCAAAATCCACTGGATAATCCGCTGATCAAAATCATCGCCTCCGAGATGCGTGTCGCCATTGGTAGATTTCACTTCCACTGTGTCATCACCGACTTCCAAAATGGAAATATCATAAGTTCCGCCGCCGAGGTCATAGACCGCGATTTTTTCTTCTTTCTTTTTATCAAAACCATAGGCCAGCGCCGCCGCCGTTGGTTCATTGATGATTCTTTTCACATTGAAGCCCGCGATTTCTCCCGCTTCCTTGGTGGCCTTTCTCTGCGCGTCGTCAAAATAGGCCGGCACAGTGATGACTGCGTCAGCAATTTTTTCGCCCAGTTTTTCTTCCGCGTCTTGTTTTATTTTTCCCAAAATCATCGCCGAAATTTCCTGCGGAGTATAATCCTTCCCTTGCATTTCTACTTTCACGCCGCCGTTGGCTTTTACGATTTTATACGGCATTAATTTTAAATCTCTTTGCACTTCCGCATCTTCAAATTTTCTTCCGATGAGGCGCTTGATGGAAAACAAAGTGTTCCCCGGATTAGTCACGGCCTGCCGTTTCGCCAAAAGCCCGACCAGCCTTTCGCCGGTCTTGGAAATCGCCACCATCGAAGGCGTGGTGCGGTTGCCTTCCTTGTTTTCAATAATCTCGGGTTTGCCAGCCGAAACAACCGCCATAGCGGAGTTCGTGGTCCCCAGATCAATGCCTAGTATCTTTGACATATATTTTTTGCGCACTTTATACTGCGTTTTTTATCGCAAGTATTGTGCAATTAAATTATTTATAAATTTTAATTTTTACTCAACTATCACTCTCACCGCGCGAATTATTTTCCCGTCAATTTTATATCCTTTTTGCGCAACTTTCATAATTTTATTAGTTTCCTTCGTGTCTATATTCGTTTCTTTCGTGTCTATGGCCTCATGGAGGCCAGGATCAAATTCATCCCCCTCTCTCACTTCAATTTCTTCCACTCCGTTATTTTTCAAAACATCTTCCAGTTGTTTTTTAATGTAGATTATCCCAGTCACCCAACTATTGTCCTTTTGATCTTCCGGCACATGCTCCAGTGAAGCATTAAAATTGTCGAGAACGGGAATAATTTGTAAAATCACATCAAGCGTTGCAAATTTTCTGAACTCGCCCAGCATCTTCGCCTGATCTTTTTTATAATTTTCCAGATCAGCCACCGCCCGTTTCCAGTTATTTAAATACTCCTCGGCCTTATCTTTCTTATCAACTTTTTCTTCGGTTTTCTTTTTTATTTCTCCGCCAGCTGGCGGATTTTTATCTTTAGACATGTTGGCTTATGTTAATAATAATTATTATGGCCGCCGATGAACTTAAAAGCTTCTTCATATAGTTTAAAAGCGATTTGTTCTTGGCGTATCGCATTCTTTTGGGACCAATGAGCGCTAGAATTCCTTTTTCTCCGCTTTTCAACTTATACGGCGAAACCATCATAGCGCAATCCGGCATATCCGCCACAGGATTTTCTTTGCCGATAAAAATTCTGGTTTCTCCTATTTTCAGGCCTTTAACTAATTTATCCACATTGATATCAATCGAGTCCATAACTTCCGCCAGCCGGCAAACCTCATCCAACTGCTGAAATTCCGGCTGATCCAGAAGATCCCTCATTCCAAACTCTGCAAATTCATCTTTGTTCGGAATTCCGCTCACTGCCAGATTGCCGCTCAAAACTGAAAGTAATTTAGCTGTCGTTTTAGTGAGTCTCTTGTTTTGGACTTTCAACTTTAGCAACTCTCTCTGTAATTTCTGCTGATCTTCGCGGGACAATTCTTTGTCTTTCATAATTTCTTCCACGAAATAGCGGTAGCCCTTGTCAGTCGGAATCCGCCCGGCGCTCACATGCGGTTGATACAGCAAGCCTTCTTCTTCAAGCTTGTTCATATCATTTCTGATCGTCGCCGAGCTGACTTTCAGATTATATTTTTTCACCAAAACATCAGAACCTACCGGCACAGCCGTGTTGGTGTATTCTTCAACCACCACTGATAAAATTTTCTTCTGGCGAATATTCATATTTCCATTATAACTTAGTGGTTAGCAGTCGTCAAGTCCGAGTGCTAATTGCTATTTTATACTACCATTAAACCCTGTCAAGTATTTCAAAATAAATAGAGGCGCCGTTAAGCTCACGGCACCTCTCAAAAATTCAATGATTATAACTCTTCGTTTACCTCCGAACCGCCAGGGAATGATTCCTTAGGCAATTCGTCAACAGACTCATCTTTCTTATCGTCGACAGGAACATCGACAACTCCCCCGCCACCGACAACAATCCTGTCTCCATTAATTCTCAGCCCTATTCCTGATTTTGCCAACATTGCTTCAAGCCCTCCCTTTTTGTTTTATTTTCCAAAAAAAGGCATGCCCAAGTCGTGACCCCCCCCTTCCCATTTAGAGTTTTATAATGAATTTGCTAATTGTTAAATAGCTAAAATATCAAAAAAAATAATCTTCAATTTTATTTGGAATTTGGAATTTGTGATTTGGAATTTCCCGCCTCGGGTATTGGATCATAACCGCCATCATTCCAGGGATGGCAGCGGGCAATTCTTTTAATCCCCAGCCAACTGCCTTTCAGAACGCCATATTTAGAAACCGCTTCGAAAGTGTATTGCGAACAACTGGGGTGGAACCGGCAGAATCTTTCGGAAATCACATAAGAAAGCGGGCCGTGGTCCAGCGAGAGCGTCTTTTGGTATAGCCGTATCAGAAGTAATATGCCCTTTCTCATGATTACTCATTTTACTCATAAACACTGGCTTTTGTCAAATTTTTATTTTACTGCTATAATCAGATCATATAAAAATCAAAAATCTAAACAAAAATGCAAGAGATTTTATCGGAAAAATTCAGATGGATAGATTTTCCCCAGCCCAACGCGGATGATGTGGTTTATATCCAGCGAAAATTCGACCTTCACCCGCTGGTGATCGAGGAGTTTTCCACGCCGACACTGCGCCCCAAGGCGGCCGAATACGCGACTTGCCTTTACCTCGCGATCCATATTCCCCTTTTTGATGTCAACACGCGCACTACCTATCCGGGCGAATTAGATATAGTCATCACCAAGGACGCGCTGATCACTTCGCATGACAAAGAAATCTGGCAACTCACGGAATTTTTCAAAGAATTGCAATCTGACCATGCCAAGCGGGAAATGTATATGAGCAAATCTCCAGGCGCGCTTATACACACGATTATTGAGAGGCTGCTGGAATCTTGTTTTCCTAAACTGGACCACATCGCCCACAAACTGGACTATGTGGAAAAAGAAATTTTCGCCGGCCACGAAACAGAAATGGTTTTTGAAATTTCGGTGGTGAAGCGGGACATTTTGAATTTCAGAAGAACAATGAAGCCGCAGCGATCCGTTTTGGAATCACTGGCGCAAAGAGACTATCGCCTGATCGAACCGGAACTCAAGCCCTATTTCCAGGATCTCATCGGCACCAACATCCGCATCTGGAACAATCTGGAAAGCATTAAAGAAACAATTGAATCACTGGAAGACACCAACAACTCTCTCCTTTCCAACAAGCTGGACACGACCATGAAAATCCTCACGATTTTCTCGGCTGTGCTCCTGCCACTCACGGTTTATTCCAACATCCTAGCCATGAGCGCCGACATTCCCTTCGGCAAAAACCCTAACGGTTTCTGGATTCATATGTCAATTATGCTGATCCTGGCTCTCGTCACTTTCACTCTTTTTAAAGCAAAAAAATGGCTCTGAAACTTTATAATACTTTAACCAAAAAGAAAGAAGAATTTACCCCCATTAATCCCGGCAAAGTCGGGATGTATGTTTGCGGGCCGACGGTTTATGACCATTGCCACTTGGGCCACGCCCGCGGTTATGTTTCCATGGATGTTTTGCGCCACTATCTCGAATATTCCGGCTATGAAGTCCGGCATATTATGAACTATACCGATGTCGGTCACTTAGTCGCCGACGCTGAAATCGGCGAAGATAAAATTGAAAAGAAAGCTAAAACAGAAAAACTTGACCCGATGGAAATTGCCAACACCTATATTGAATCTTGCGAGGAAGATTTTTCCGCGTTGAATATTCAGCCGGCGCATTTCAATCCCCGGCCCACCAAATATATTGTCCAGATAATTAAATTTGTGGAAGAATTAATCAAAAAAGATTATGCCTACGCAGTTAACGGCTCTGTATATTTTTCCGTAGATAAATTTCCGGATTATGGAAAACTTTCCGGCAAGAAAAAAGACGATTTAATTTCCGGATCTCGCGTTGAAATCAACCCTGAGAAAAAAAATCCGCTGGATTTCGCCGTATGGATAAAAGCACCCAAGGAACATATTTTAAAATGGGAAAGTCCTTGGGGAGTTGGCTATCCCGGCTGGCATATCGAGTGTTCTGTGATGTCTAATGACCTTTTGGGACAGGATACTTTTGACATCCACGGCGGAGGCAATGAAAATGCTTTTCCTCACAACGAAAATGAAATCGCGCAAAGCGAATGTTATCTCGGCAAAAAGATGGCGAATTTTTGGATACTTTGGAATATGGTGACCGTAGACGGAGTTAAGGCCAGCAAGTCCTTGGGCAACGCCATGTCAATCAAAGACGCACTGAAAAAATTCGATCCAGCCGTAATTCGTCTTTGGATTATCAGTTCGCATTATCGAAGTATTACTAATTATACGGATGAAGCGTTGGAACAGGCCAAAGTTAATTTAAATCGCATTGCAGATTTTGTGCAAAATTTAAAATCCGTAGCGGTCGGACCGCTACAAACCGGCCTTAACCCTTGGCTGGAAAGATTTGAAAAGGCAATGAATGACGATCTCAACACTCCGCTCGCCCTTTCAGTTGTGTATGAATTGATTACGGAAACCAACAAGTTAATCGCGGAAAATAAATTAGGCGCTGAAGATGCCAAACAAATTTTGGCGACTTGGGAAAAAATGAACAGAGTTTTTGGGTTGATTATTAAAAAAGAAGATTTTAAAACTCTTCCTCCTGAAATTTCAAGCTTATTTAAAGAAAGAGAAAAGGCAAAGCTTCGTAAAGATTTTGCCAAATCAGACAAGCTAAGAACAGAAATAGAAAAACTGGGCTATATTATTAATGATGATAAAAATTCCTATGATTATAAGATTGTGGAAAACGGGCGTAAAATGATAGTAAAATATAAGGTAAAAATAAAGAAAAAATAATATGAAAAATTCATGCAACTGCGGACATTGTAATTGCGGCGAAACTCCGGAAGAAAAAACTCCGGAAGACAAAGTTAAAGAACTAGAAAAGAAACTGGAGGATTTAGGATATAAAGTTGAAAAAACTCCAGAGGGAGATATTAAAATTTTAGAGAAATAAAACTATAAAAAACTTCTGGTCAAAATTAAATCGCCCCATTCTAGCCTTAGCCCCCATGGCCGGCATTACCGACAGCGCGTTCCGGCAGATCTGCAAAGAATATGGAGCTGATGTGGTTTATAGTGAAATGGCCAGCGTTTCGGCGTTGTTTTTTAAACCCAAGAAGACTTTAGAACTAGTGCGCTTTAATAAAAAAGAACGGCCCTATGTAGTCCAACTTTTTGGCAAAAACCCAGAACACTTCGCCAAAGCGGCAAAAATTATTACGAATCAGTTAAAAGAAAACCCGCCCGCATCGCTACGCGAGCAAGCTCGCTTGCGAAGCGTTGCGGGCGGGCCCGATGGCATCGATATTAACTTTGGCTGTCCGGCCAAAAAAGTTTTTGGCAATGGTTCCGGTTGCGCGTTGATGCCCCAGAAAGAACTGGCGCGCCAAATTATTTTAGCAGTTTGTGAAAATACCAATCTGCCGGTATCGCTCAAAATCCGCGCCGGCATTAAAGGCCATACGGCCATTGATTTTATCAAAAGCGTAAAAGATCTGCCCTTTTCCGCGGTGATGGTGCATGGCAGGACATATGAAGGCAGTTTTGCGGGGCCAGTTGATTTTAAAATAGTGGAAAAAGTAAAAAAGCTTATTCCAGAAAAAATTGTCTTAGCAAACGGCGGAATTAACACGCCGGAAGATGCTGTGAAAATATTGAAAAAATATCCCTTGCTTGACGGCCTCGGCATCGCCCGCGGCGCCTGGGGCCGACCTTTCATATTTAATGAAATTAAATCAACTTGGACATCAAATGTCCAAGTAAAGTATGACTTTAAGATAATAAAACGAATTATGCTTCGCCATGCCCAACTGATCCGGAAAGATAAAAAAGAATTAGGGATGTTCGAAATTCGCAAACATTTAGCCTGGTATGTAAAAGGCTTCCCCGGCGCTTCCAATCTCCGCCGCCAACTCGTCCGAGCCCAAAGCGTGAAGGAAATAAAAGAAATTTTAGAAACAACATAAACTATCACTTTGTCAACCTGTTCACAAACTCGGCATAATCTGGGCATGAATTTGCATTTGATTTTGAAAATTAGACTGGTATAATAAAGAAACTTATGGCTAAGACTTCCAACGAAAACTTAAAAGTTCCCCCGCAAAATATCGAAGCTGAACGCTCGGTACTTGGCGCGTTGATGCTCGACAAAGACGCGATTATTAAAGTTGCCAATCTGATCCGCATCGGCGATTTTTATAAAGACGACCACAACGCCATTTATGAAGCGATGGTGGAACTTTACGAACAGCGCGAACCGATTGATGTGCTTTCGCTTTCCAACCGTCTCGAGGAAAAGAAATTATTGGACAAGGTCGGCGGTTCGAGCTATCTCACCGATCTGGTAAACTCCGTTCCATCCGCTTCCAACATCGTCCATTACGCCAAAGTCGTTCAAAAAAAATCCACGCTGCGAAAACTCATCACCACCGCCAGCGAAATCGTGGAATTGGGATATAATGAGTCCGAAGATGTGGAAAAAGTTTTGGACGAAGCCGAACAAAAACTTTTTAGCGTTTCGCAAAAATATATCAAACAGGATTTTGTGCCGATCAAAACAATTTTGGAAGCGGCTTTCAACCGCATCGACGAATTGCATAAAGGCGACCACAAGCTGCGCGGCATTCCCAGCGGGTTTCCGGATATGGACAACATTCTGGCCGGTTTTCAAAAATCGGATTTGGTTATTATCGCTGCCCGTCCATCCATTGGAAAAACTACTCTCGCCTTAGACTTGGCGCGCCAGGTTTCCATTCGGGAAAAAATTCCGGTTGGCATATTTTCCTTAGAAATGTCCTCTGACCAGCTCATTGACAGAATGCTGGCGGCCCAATCCGGCGTGGATCTCTGGCGCTTGCGCACCGGCAATCTCAAATCTGAAGAAGGCGATGATGATTTCCAGCGCATCGGCGAAGCGATGGGCATTTTGAGCGAGGCTCCGATTTTCATCGATGACGCCGGCTCGTCCAATGTTATGGAAATCCGCACTATGGCCCGGCGCCTGCAAGCCGAACATAATGTCGGCTTGATTATTGTCGACTACCTGCAACTGATGGAAGGGCGCAGCGGCGGCGGCGACAACCGCGTCAACGAAATTTCGGAAATTTCCCGCGCTTTGAAACAGCTGGCCAAAGAATTGAATATCCCAGTCATCGCGCTTTCCCAGTTGTCCCGCGCCGTGGAATCAAGAAGCCCGCAAATTCCCAAGCTTTCCGATCTGCGCGAATCAGGCTCCATTGAACAAGACGCGGACATTGTTATGTTCCTCTACCGCGAAGACCGCGAAAAACCGGACACGCCAAACAAAAATATCGTGGAAATCCATGTCGCCAAACACCGTAACGGTCCCGTCGGCAGATTCTCTCTTTATTTCAACGAAACTTCCACTACTTTTAAATCATTAGAACGCGCCCACACCGAATAAAATGTTTCCAAAAACTTTTAAAAAATTAATTGAAAACTTCTCTTCACTGCCATCGGTTGGTCCTAAAATGGCTGAACGGCTGGTTTTGTTTTTGTTCAAACAAGACAAGGATAAGATTAGAAATTTTTCCGAAAATCTACTGGCTCTCCAAAATCTTCGCTCCTGCCGGAAATGTTTCAACATCGCCGAAGAAGAACTGTGTGAAATATGCAAAAATTCCAAAAGAGACCAGGCGGTCATTTGCGTAGTTGAAGAACCGCTGGATATAATTTCCATCGAACGGACTGGAACCTTCCTTGGCCTGTATCATGTTTTGGGCGGAGTCATTTTTTCCAATGCGGATAATAAAGATTTGAAAATTTCCGAACTTTTAGCTAGAATAAAAAAAGAAAAGATCGCGGAAATAATCCTCGCTACCAACCCGACCACTGAGGGCGACGCCACAGCTTTATATATAAAAAGAAAAATTAAAGACCAAGACGCGAAAATAAAAATATCCAGATTGGCCAAAGGTATGGCTACCGGCGGCGACATTGAATACGCCGACGAAGCCACCCTTTCCGCGGCCTTGACAAACCGCCGGGAACTGGTATAATGGATGGTTCGTTAAAATGGCAAATATTAGAACTGAAATATAAACCACTAAAAAATTTTAGGAGGTGTAAAAATGGCGGGAAATCAAAAACAGAGTATACATTTGCGATTAGCAACGGCATTGCAAATTCACCAAACAATCACACAGGAATGCAAAAAACATGTTTCATGCGAGGATTGCACTTGCGCAAATCCTGATGGTCCGGTCTGTGGTATTTTGTATGCTCCAGAAATTAAGAGAACAAGAAAATTGCGCTCAGCTTTTCCTGTAACCTTTGAGGACCACTGCCTTTTTTAAGGCAAGCACCCGGCCGAGAATCATTTGATTCTCGCGTCCGGGCTCTTTTTTTATAATAAGCTTTTAAAAAATAAACTAATCGAGCATGTAAAAAAATCTAATATTCTTTACGCGATTTTGGTAATCTCCACTTCCGTCATTGTCTGCCGATGTCCGAATTTTACCATATATCTTTTCTTAGCCTTGTGCTTGATGCCGGTTACTTTTTTTTGCTTGGCGGTTTTAAGAATTTTTCCCTCAACTTTCGCGCCTTTAACCACGGGAGCTCCGACTTTCACGCTTTTTTCATCGCCCAAAAATAAGACCTCCTCAAAAGTGATTTTGCTCCCCTCTGCGCCTTCCAGTTTTTCCACCTTGATTTTGTCCCCGACCTTGACTTTATATTGTTTTCCTCCGGTTTTAATGATAGCTAACATAATAAATTGTCTAATAGTTACATAAGATAGTATATCGCCTGGTTTGACTTTTGTCAATTTTAGGGCTAAGATGGAGCCTGATATGGAAAAGCTAAAAAGAAGGATATTTTTTTGGACGCTCGTGGCTCTCTTTTTTATTGTCGCGCCGTCAATCATTATGAATGCCCGTGGCTACCGCTTCGATTTCAGTCGGGGTGTTTTTGTGCACAGCGGTTCCATTATGTTGAAAACCAACCCCCAGGATTTTAACTCTTATGTTAATGGAAAACTGGAAACATCCAAAAAAATCAACCGCATTAACAGCTCCTATACTCTAACCGGATTTATCCCAGGAAGTTACGAGATTTCGCTTGGCGCGGACGGATTCCAAACTTGGACCAAAAAAACCGATGTACACAGCGGCCTGGCCAGCGAATTTTGGAACATTCTCCTGGTCCGCAAAGACTACGCGCGCACCACCCTTGAAACCCAAGGACTTGACAACTTTTTTATTTCCCCTACGGACAAAAATATCGCTCTGGTTAAAAATACGGACGCAGGCGTTGAAATGAAAATTTTAAACATTGCCGGAAAAACTATCGACAATTCTTTTTCTTTTCCGGGTTCAGTTTTTGACGACAAAACTCGCGAAGAAAATATTGAATGGTCCCCCAATGAAGATTATCTTTCTGTGCCGGTTAAGCTTTCCGTTCCCGCGCCGACGATAAAAGAAAATCCTCTTTCTAAAATAAAAACAGCAGCGCTTCCCGCTGATAATCAAACTATCGAAAAATATCACTATTTCATTGCCAATCCGTCCAATGACAGCTCATTTAATTTGAACTCCTTCCTGGAAAAAGAAGATATCCAAAATGTCCGCTGGGATCCCAGGGATAAAAATTATTTGTTTTTCTTAAGTGAAAACAGACTGTATCGCGCCAATATAACTAATAAAAACGATCTGAAACTTATCGCCGACAATGTTAGCGCTTTCGATTTGTCCAAAAATTCTGTTTATTATACCCAGACTCCCAATGAACTGGTTTTCAAAACCAGCCTGGACGGCACCGCGTCTACCGCGCAACTCACCAACAATTTTCCAGACACCCCTGTATCACCAACAAAAAAACTAGTTATTTATGACGATGACCGGATAGCTTTTTTAAACTCAAATCACGAATTTTTTATTTACAACAAGGGCGAGCACGACACATATTTTCGAAAATTGGGCGACAACATTCAAAGTTTTCAGTTTTCCGACGACGGCAAGAAACTTCTCTTCGCGAGCGACAACGAAATCTTCACCTACTTTTTGCGCGACTGGAGCGTCCAGCCGGAAAGAGCGGAAAATGAAATTCAATCCGTCACCCGCTATTCGGAAAACCTCAAAAACATCCAGTGGTTCAAGGATTATGAGCATATTATTTTTTCGGCCGGTTCGTATGTAAAAATAATCGAACTGGATTCGCGCGACCACCGCAATTGTATGGATATTTTAAAAACCGGCGGCGGCGAACCTAAGCTTACTTACAATCATTCTTCAGAAAGGCTTTTTTTCATCGACCAAAACGGCGATGCTTCGGATTTATACAATATTATCTTCCCGGAACCCGGCGCCTTCCTTGGCATCTTCCCGCCAGCACAACAGTAAAAAAATGGCCTATTACAGCCATTTTTTATTATCTAAAAAGTCGCAGGAATGTATAAAATTCTATCTTTTTGCCCACTGTGGCGCTCGTCTCGCCTTCTTCAGGCCTGGTTTTTTGCGTTCAACAATTCGCGCGTCGCGCGTCATATATCCAAGAGTTCGGAGTTGCTTTTTGAGCGTTTCGTCAAATTTTACCAAAGCTCTTGCGATTCCCAGCCGCATCGCTTCCGCCTGGCCTGAAATTCCTCCGCCGGAAATTCTCACCGCCACGCCGAATTTTTCCAGATTGGCTGTTGCCAGAAGAGGCGCCACTGCTGTTTCTTTGAGGCGCGTAATTGGAAAATATTTTTCCACTTCTTTTTTATTCACAAAAATTCCCTTGACTTCTTTGCTTTCGGGATAGATCCGCACCTGCGCGATCGCGGTTTTTCTTTTGCCAACCGCGTAAAAGTAAACCTCCTTTGAAATTTTAGCTTCCTCTTTTAATTCTTCTTTTTTCCCGCCTGCAGCGCTATGCGCAGCATTGCGGGCAGGTTCTTTAACTTTTTTAACCGCCATAATATTATTTAGTGTGTTATATCAATTTTGTGATTATGCTTGTCGTCTTTATAAATAAAAAGCCTTTTCATCATTTCATCGCGCAGTTTATTTTTCGCCAGCATACCATAAACCGCTGACTGGATGACTTTGCGCGAATCGTTTTTAATCTGATCTTTGAGCGTCACTGATGTAATGCCTCCAGGATAACCGCTATAGCGATGATAAATTTTCCCCAGCATTTTGTTGCCTTTAGCTATCACGCCGTCCGCATTGATCACCACCACAAAATCTCCGCCATCTATATGGGGCGTAAAATCAACCTTGTTTTTCCCGCGCAAAATCAAAGCGATTTCAGTCGCCATCCGTCCAAATACTTTGCCTTGCGCGTCAAATAAATGATATTTTCTCTGCATATTAGTATCCTTTAAACAAATTCAATTATCGCCATCCGGGCCGCGTCGCTTTTTCTCTTGGCCAGTTTGATGACGCGGGCATAACCGCTATTTCTCTTTTCAAATTTTTCCAAAAATGCTCCGCTTAATTTTTTTACGGCTTGGAGCGGCAGAGCGTTGCGCAAGTCGCGCAAAACTGCCACTTTTTGGGCGCTTTCTTTGTTCGCTTTTTTGGCCTTGTTGATAAGCTGGTCAATCAGTCCTTTTGTTTCCTTGGCTTTGGCTTCCGTTGTTTCGATTTTTTCCTTCATTATCAGACTGCTCAAAAGGCCGCGCAGCAATGCTTCACGCTGATTTTTGACCCGACCGAATTTTCTGCCTTTCTTTTGATGTTTCACCCCGTTAGAGATTTTACGAGCTTATTATTTTTAAAATAATGCTTGAAAATCTATTAATAATTTATTTAACCCAGCTAGATTAGTCAAATCTCTAACGGGGTTCATACTTTATGATTTGAGCACTAGGCCGAAATCGCCAACGGCTTTTTTAATTTCTTTGAGTCCCTTGGCTCCCATGCCGTCCAATTCAGAAAGCTGGGCTTCATTCAATTTTACAATATCTCCAATGACTCCGATTTTATTTTTTTCCAAAACATTCAGAGTGCGGGTGGAAAGATTTTTCAGCGTCGTAACTTCTATTTTTTTCGGATCCTCTTTTTCTTCTTTGGCTTCCTTCGCTTCTTTAGCCTCCTTCGCTTTTTCGTCTTCCGCCTTGGCTTTCTTGCTTTCCTTTTTTTCTTTTTCAGCTTCGTCTTTCGAATTTATTTCAGCTGCTTCGTCTAACTCGGCCAGCGTTGAAAACTGGCTGACTAAGATTTCAATCGCCCTGGCAAAAGCTTCCTGCGGAGTTAGGCTGCCATCCGTGCTGATATCTAAAGTAATTTTCTCAAAATCAGTTCTTTTCCCAACGCGCATATTATCCACAATATAGTTAACTCTGCGCACCGGAGTATAAATGGCATCCACCGCGATTACGCCTATTTCTTTTTCCGACTTTTCCTGCTGTTCAACCGGGACATAGCCGATGCCGCTGGCAACTTCGATTTCAATTTCCAGCTCGCCTTTCGGATTGGTAATTGTTGCGATGTGCGCGTCTTTGTTTATAACCTCGATGTCAGAAGGGCAGACAAACATCCCTGCATTGACCGCTTTTTCTCCTTTAACTTTCAGCGTGGCCTTCACCGGTTCATTTTTATATGATTTGAATCTGACCTGTTTCAAATTAAGAATAATCTGGATTACATCTTCCAAAACATCCGGGATGGTCGAGAACTCATGCGTTACGCCTTTTATCTTAACTGAAGTAATAGCGGCTCCGGAAAGCGAAGAAAGCAAAACCCTGCGCAGGGCGTTTCCCAGGGTCATCCCATATCCCGGATAGCAGCCTTCGATTTCAAATTTTCCGCTTTTTCCGTCAGCGCTGGTATATTTAGGCTTGTGCGGAAGTGTTATTGCTTGCATAAATTTAATTTATTTTTTACCAGCGGGTTAAAATATTTAGCTCGCTAATATTTTTATTAAACAAAAAAATTATCTAGAATAATATTCTACCACTACCTGCGCGTCAACATTAATTCCGATATCATCTCTTTCCGGATTTCCAGTAACGGTCCCTTCGAGCTTGGTTTTGTCAAAATTAATCCACTTGGGAAAATCTTTCTTGTTTTTGATAAATTGCTCCAAGTTTTTAAAATATGTTTTTTCCGCTTTTGATTTATTGATTGACACGACATGGCCCAACTTAACTTCAAAAGAAGGAATATCAACTTTTTTGCCGTTGACCGCGATAAGGCCGTGATTCACCAGCTGTCTCGCTTGCGCGCGGGAAGCCGCCCAGCCAATTCTATACACGACATTATCCAGCCGTCTTTCCAGCCTGGAAATCAACAGATCGCCCGTCATTCCCGACTTATTTTTCACCTCGTCAAAATGATGGCGGAATTGGTCTTCCAGCACGCCGTAAATTCTTTTTATTTTTTGCTTTACCGCCAGCTGAGTTCCATATTCGCTTTGGTTGCGGCTGCCTTTTTTGCCATGCACTCCCGGACCATAAGCCCGTCGGACTAAAGCGCATTTTGGCGTCGCGCAACGATCGCCTTTAAGAAAAAGCTTTTCTTTGCTTCGGCGGCATTTTCTGCATTTTGCATTTATATCTCTGGCCATATTTCTCTATAAAAATTATGTATTCAAATATTATACCCGTCTTGGTTTTTTCGGCCGGCAGCCGTTATGCGGAATTGGAGTTTCATCTTTGATCATTATCAGGTCAAAACCATTATTCGCCAAAGCTCTGATAGAAGCTTCGCGCCCGCTGCCAACGCCTTTTACATAAACTTCGAGTTCGGAAACGCCGTATTTTTTAACTTTCTCGCTCACATTGGCCACTACTTGAGTCGCGGCATAAGGAGTCGCTTTTTTCGCTCCTTTGAATCCGAGCATCCCGGAAGAGGCCCAGCCCAGAATATTGCCATTGATATCCGCAATGCTGACAATCGTATTGTTATAAGTGCATTTGATCCCGGCGCGCCCTTTTTGAATTTGCCTTTTTATTTTCTTGGCCTTTTTCTTTTCCACTTCGGCGGAAACTGCACTTTTTTCCGCGTCTAAAACTTCAGATTTTAATTCTGATTCGTTTTTGGTTTCTTCTTTTGCAGTGATTTCCTTCTTCATAATAACTTTTACATTTACAAACTTACGAATCGGGCTAAAATACGAATTCGTAATTTAGCTAAATTCGTATGTTCGTAATCCTATGTTTTTTCCGTCTTGACTCTTCCACTGCCCATTGTTTTTCTGACATTTCCCCGCACGGTGCGATTATTGGTTTTAGTGCGCTGGCCGCGAACCGGCAGGCCTTTTTGGTGGCGCGTTCCGCGATAGGATCCGATTTCTTTCAATCTTTTTACATTGGTTCTCACTGAATGCTTCAGCTCGCCTTCCACGCGGATCTTTTTTTCCACATATTCACGGATTTTATTCTGCTCCGATTCATCCAAATCCCTGGTCCGTTTTCCCCGGGGAATACCCAGCTCATCCAGAATTTTTCCGGCTGTTGATCTGCCTATGCCATAAACATAAGTCAGGGAGATTTCTATTGCTTTTTCATCGGGCACATTTACCCCGGAAATTCTTAACATGCCATTTTTGTCCGCGAGCCGTGCGAGTGGATACAAAAATGAGCATCCCGCACCAATTCGCTATCAAAATTATATTTTTAATTAAAACTTAGTCGCAGGCGAATTCGCAAACTAAAGTTAACCATTATATCTAAACTTTATTGGAATTGGTGCTGGGATAATACTACCTAACCTTGCCGTTGCTTATGTTTAGGATTAGAACAAACTACAAATAACTTGCCTTTTCTCTTGACAAGCTTGCATTTGTCGCAAATTTTTTTTACCGATGCTCTGACCTTCACCCCATTAGAGTTTTTACAAGCTTACTACTTTAAATAATAAAACTTGAAAAATATGTTACTTATTTATTTTCCCCCAGCTAGATTTGTAAAAACTCTAATGGGGTTCATAAATTTATCTTAATCGCTGGACTATTCTGCCCTTAGTAAGATCGTAAGGGCTCATTTCCACCAAAACCCTGTCTCCGGGCAAAAGCCGGATATAATTAACCCGCATCCTGCCTGAAATATGCGCCAGTATAGTATGGCCGTTGTCCAGCGTAACTTTAAATGTTGTGCTGGGCAGAGTTTCCTCAACGACGCCCTCCAGTTTAACTAATTCTTTGTTATCTGACATAAATTATGAACGCTAAAAACAAAAAAATAGAAGGACTTGAATGCGACCAAGGCAAAAGCCAAGGAACACAAGCAATCCGAATTCTTGAAATTTGTAGCTTCCTTCTATTGAAACAATTTATTGAGTTTTTAACATCTTTTACTATATTAACTGACAGGCTAAATATTGTCAACCCCCGCCGCCAAAATGTCAAAAGGCTGTAAAAAAAGGTTTATTTCCTCCTCCAGTCCCGGATTTCGATCCAGCCATTGACTGCCCACTTCAAAAAATTAGTTATATGTAAAAATATTTTTTAAATCTTTTGTGCCCATCTTTAAAATCACATGGGGAATATTTACAGTTCACTGCTCCATCTAAAACATACAGGCTCATAATCCGAAAATATAACCTTGAGCGTTCTATGAAAAGATTATCACCCTTATTGCGATAATTTTCATAGACCATTTCTACAAATTCTGAACCGAAGCTCCAAAAACCTTTGAAATCAAGAGCGGGCTCGTCTGCGCCAAAATCAGTAAAATCGATAATGCCCCTTATTTTCCCTTTTTGATAAATAAAATTTTCCTTTGTTAAATCACCATGAACCAAAACTTTTTTATATGGCTTTTGTTCTAATGACTTAAATTGTTTGAAAAATTCCTCAATATCCTCGATTTCCCGGCTACTTAATTTTGGAAAAACTGTTTTTCTAATTCTACTGAATAATTTATCTGTGCCGCTACTTTCGGTTTTTATTTTTATTCCAAATTTTTTATACAGTTTTTTTGGAATACTATGCAAAACATTCAGGAAATCTGCAAACTGCAAAGCAATTATTTTTCTATTTCGAAGAGGCAATTCTTCAAATTCATTTGGCATCAGTTTGCCGCCTTTTATTATTTTATACCCAGCAAATCTTCCATCCTTTGACCTGAAAATATAATCAGGTACCAATATTGGTGTTTTCTTTTTTAGATAATCCAATAGCTTAATTTCTTTGGCGAATTTTTCTGCGCACTCTTTGTCTCTGGTAAAACGAAACACATACTTTTCGTCCAAAATTAAAACGTAAAAATCCCAGTTATATTTGGTTCTTTTTACTGATTTCCAGCTTATTTCCGGAAACTCTTTCTTTATTTTCTGAAGCAGGGTTTTTGTTTCCATATTAAAATTATAGCACAATAAAACATCGAGTAAGAGTTTTGTAAAAATAAAGCAAGTTTAGTTGCCTACCTTGTGCAACACTACACATTCTAGCTTTCTGCAGAATGTCAGAATGTTTTTATGAATTTTAAAAAGCGCTTGCCGTATGGAGAAAGCGAATGACTCACTCCTCTGCCGCTGCGCGCCTTGTTAACCAGCCCGGCCTGGACTAATTTTTTTGTATGTTCGGAAATAGTTTTGACATTGCCCCCAAGCTTCTCATTTATTTCATCCAGAGAGATGCCCTCGTTTTCGGAAATGAGAAAAAGAATGCTTATCCGCCAATGATTAGCCACGCCCTTCAAATGCCTCTCCATCTGCCTGGGGGTTTTTTGATTTTTCTCAAGTTTTCTTTTTTTCGCCAACATAATGTGATAAATTTATTTTTATTTTGTCGCACAATGATATTCTGGCTTTCTGCAGAATGTCAGAATATCGTATCGAAAACAGAGGATTCTATATAATCCTCTGTTGGTTAATTGCCGGAATCAAGAGTTATTGTGACCCGGCTTTCGTAGGCGGGAATTTTTCCGCTAATAAACGGCGGCCAGTATTCGATTTCAGCGCCCGTTATTTGGTTATATTGCTTTAAATAAGCCTTGAAATCATCCTCGCTCTTGCCTAGAATCCCCTTTTTCAAATTAGACACATCAAGCATATCTGTTGTTTTTCCTGTGACATGCACCCTGATCAACACAGTGCCCTTCGCGAAATCAACATCAGTCTTGCCGAATTCCAGCACCACAGCATCTTCGCTGACCAGAGCGGCGTTTTTATCTTTATTTTTATTGATTTGTCCGGCCGCCAATTTAAGCACATCGCTTTGATTGAAAATAACCGCGCTGGCCTTGGCTTTAGTTGTGAGCGTAAAGTTTTCCGCGATTTCCCCGCTGTTTGCCGAAGATGAATAAGTGATATTTTCAATATTGAGCGCGTCATCCAGGACAACTGAATTCTCTCCGAATTCATTTTTTATCTGCTCCCTGGCTTTTGCGCGGATGTCGTCCGCTATGGAATTTTTAGCGTTAGCGATGTCGTTTTCAGTCACGGTTTTTACCGAACCCGGTCCGCTTTTTCCACCCGTCATTGCTTTCGAAGATTTGGCATAAAATTTTGTATATTTATCATTGCCACTGCCCTGAAAACCAGGAATAGTAAACTTGGCCGGTTCAATATTATAAGCTTCTCCTGATTCGTCCGCGATAACTTCCGCCTCCACCGCCCCCGGCTTTACTTCTCCGCCCACAGTTGATGTCCCCGGAACAATAACTGTTTTTACCAGACGAAAAAGTTTTCCATTTTCGCTCAAAAATCTCGTAGTGGCTACTAACGGCTGGGTAGCATTGCTATATTCATTATAGATCGTTATAATTCCGTGGGTTTTTTGGTTGGAAGCCGACTTATCTCCGCTGGCATTGAAATTTTTGGCAACCTCGACATTTTGAGAAACTGTTTTTGCCGGAATTGCCAGGCTGTCTAAATCCAACGCCTGAACCGCGGAATCGCCCTTTATCTGCATATCCAGCGATTGAACTTTCGCTTTGGCAAGTATTTTTATATCCACCTTAGGCAAAAACAAATAAGCCGCGGCCAACGCCACCAGCAAAAGAGCCGCGGCGCCGAATATCAGAAAATATTTCCAGAAATGATTCGAGAGATTGACATTTTTATAATCATATCGTTCTTGTTTTATTCTGCGCGAATTTTCTCCGTTTTGGTAAAAATCCTTCAAACGATCTGCGCCGGCCGAAGAAGTATTTCCGCCAAAACCTCTCCTCGCCGGCAAGAAACTTTCCGACGAGCTTTCTGGCAGCAATAAAGTATCTTTATTTTCAGAAGTATTTTTTTCTTCTTTGCCCGCGCCGGATTGGCTGATTTTCATATTTTTTATAATATCCATCGCGGATGTTTTCCCAAAAAAGGATTTTTTTTCTCCAACCGTGCTAGGAACGCCGGCTACCAGTTCTTTGTTGGTAATTTTTTCCGTCTCGTAGGCTTCATTTTCTTCCGCACGCTGTTCAGCTTTCAACTCGGAAGCAATCGCTTTTTTAAGAGGATTTTCGTGAAAATATTCCGGCGACCCGATATTTTGCAGCCTTTCTCTCATTTTTTCGCCATCTTTCGCGGAATTTAGCGGATTAGCATCGTATGGAATGCTATTTTCCACCACAGCCACTTCTTCGCCGTCAATATCGTCCAGTCTTTGCTCCACGGCAATCCCGGCTTTTTCTACCAGCATTTTCCCGAGCTTGTCCTGCGTCACAATAATCATTTGTTTTCCCAAATTTTCCGCTTCTTTTTTCAGCAACTTCAAATTCACGATGCTTTGGATAAGCAGCGCCCGCTTGGGAACAACGACGATAATCTCCCGCGCCTTGGCTTTTCGCAAGCGGTCGACAATTGAGGTTATTTCTTCGTCGATGTCAATATAAAATGTTTGATGTGCCATTTTTGCCTGCGAGCGTCTCGCGAGTAGCTGCAAAAATGAGCATCCCGCGAAAATTCGCTATTAAAACTATTTGTATTATTTAAACTTAGCCGTTAGGCGAATTCACAAATTAATCTATAAATTATAATAAAAACCTTATTGGAATTTTCGCTGGGACAGATAGGGATCCCTCGACTATGCTCGGGATGACGCTTCGCGTCACTTTTGAATCATTTTTACCGCCCTTCTCAAAATCCCGGCCATAATCTTTTCTTCTCCGGCCAGATCCAGCGCCAGATTAGCCAGCCCCATTGGCGTGATATCCTGCGGATCTCTAAGCTCGCCTGTTTCATCAATTATATTCACAATATCGCTCGGCTGCAAGAAACTCACCTGGGGAGTCTTGGCAAAAGGAAAACCCTTGGACCACCGCGGACTCAACAACGCCTTTTTTATTCCCGGCAATCCCGAACCGCCCCCGCACAGAAAAAATCTGGAAGGCAAAAGATCAGATTCCGCGAATTCAGAAAGAGCCAGCTCCACGCCGCTCAGCCAGACTCCGCAATCATCCGCTAAAATCTGTTCGATTTTCAAACTGACATCTTTTCCCAGTTTTCCTTCGGCATATTTTATTTTCAAAATTTCCGCTTCTTCAAATGAAACTCCAAGTTCCTGCGCCAGCCGCTTGGTAAAAGCCCGCCCGCCCAAAGCAAACATTTTCGTGCCCTCCAGCCCGCCATTCCTGACCACCGCGATATCCGTCGTTCCGCCGCCTATGTCAATAAACACCGCGTTGAAATCCAAAACATCTTCAATGCCCATCGAACGCGCAACGGCATACGGCTCCGCGGCAATGCTCAATAAATCCAGATTCAGCTCGTCGGCAATTTTTTGCAGCGCCCCGAGATGGATCATCGGCGCGTAGGCGTTGAAAACCGCGATGGAAACATCCCGCCCTTGAAAACCCACGGGATTCATAACCCTGTAGCCGTCAATCCGCACATCAACAATCGCCGCGTTAATAAGCTTGACTTCAATTTCGCTGTGTCCCGTCTCCCAGGCCAGTTGGCTGCGTATCCGGTCGAAAGCTTTCCACTGGACTTTTTGGATTATATTTTTAAGTTCCGAGAGATCAATCCGCACTTCCGGCCTGATCCTTTCATAATGCACTGTCGTAGTGGTGCCTTTCACCAACTCTCCCGCAATTCCAATAATGGCCTTCTCCGCCTTCTTCGCCCCGGCCATTTTCTTGGCAATTTCAATCGCTCTTTTCGCGCTTTCTATTACTCCGCCAATATCGGAAACCGCCCCGCTTTGCATATCGCCCAGCCTTTGCCGCACCCGGCCAACGCCTTTCACAATGCCGTTTCCTGAATTTTTATCAATCTTAAAAACCAGAGCCTTAATGACTTCCGTTCCGATGTCCAGCGAAAGCATAAAATCCGAGCTGGATCCCCGTGCGCCTAAAATTTTGGAAAAAATTCCCATTTAATAAAAAAGTTTATTTTTGTTTTATAAGCTTATTATAGGACAAAAAAATAAATATAACAACAAAAAATACTCATTCTAAAATTGCCTTTATTCTCCTCACGCCCGCTGAAGAAGCTTCTTCTTTCACAATTTTAAAATGCCCGAGTTCTCCGGTGGATTTGGCATGCGGACCACCGCAGATTTCGCTGGAATATTTACCGGCGGTATAAACTTTGACCTTGTCGCCATATTTGGATTCGAAAACACCGACTGCTCCAGTCTTCTTAGCCTCGTCCACAGTCATTTCTTCGCAAGTTACTGGAACATTTTCCCGAATCGCTTCATTCACTAAATTTTGGGCTTTTTCGAGCTCTTTCGGGGTCATTTTCACATTGTGAGCAAAATCCAGGCGCAGTCTTTCGGCAGTAATATTCGACCCTTTTTGAAAAACATGCGGCCCCAAAACTTCGCGCAACGCCGCCAGAAGCAAATGGGTGGCTGTGTGCAATTTGGCCGTTGTTTCCCCCGCTTCCGCCAAGCCTCCCTTGAATTGTCCAGCCGAAGCCGTACGCGAAAGCTCCTGATGTTTTTGCAGTTCTTCTTGAAAACCTTTTTCGTCAATTTCCAGTCCCTTTTCCACTGCCAGCTCATTAGTCATCTCAAAAGGAAATCCGTATGTCTGGTATAAATCAAAAGCAACTTTTCCGTGAACTGTCGACTGTGAACTATCGACTAGAATTCTATTGAATTCTTTAAGACCTTTTCCTAATGTTTCTCTAAATTTATTTTCTTCTTTTTCCAGCTCCGCAAAAATTTTATTTTTATTCTCTTCCAGCTCTGGATAAAAATCTTTATACACTTCGACGACGACCGCAGCCAACTGTATAAGAAAATTTTTCTCGATTCCTAATAATTTTCCATGCCGAATGGCCCGGCGAACAAGCCTTCGCAAAACATAGCCCCGACCGATATTTAGGGGCTCTACGCCATCAGCAATCATGAAAGTCGCCGCCTTCAGATGATCAGCGATAATTCTTTGGGATTTTAAAATATCTATTTCTTCCGACTTAGACATCGGATGTCTAAGTGAAGAAATTTTTTCAAATATTAGCTGGAATAATTCTGTTTCGTAAACCGACTCCTTTCCGCTCAAAACTGTGAACAATCTTTCCAATCCCATACCAGTGTCCACGCCCTTGTTGCTGGCCGGTTCATACTTTCCATTTTTAAGAATATACTCATTGAAAACGCAATTCCATATTTCAATTCCATCAATATAAAATTCAACTGTCGGCCCTCCAGGAGAATTTTTGCTTCCCAGCGACCAGAAATTGTCATCGTAGCCTTGGGGAATTATCTTTTTTAATTCTTTAATAGTCTTTAAAATTTCCAGAGACTCTAAATCTTCTAGAATTTCGTTTTCTCCCTTAAAATAAGTTGCATAAATTCTAGATGGATCGACCACGAGAGTTTTAGTTAAAAATTCCCAAGCATATTTTATAGTTTTTTCTTTAAAATATGACCCGTCTTTTTCTGGATAACCAAAGGAAAAATTTCCCAGCATTTCAAAAAAAGTCAGATGAGTATTATCGCCAACTTCTTCTATATCAATAGTCCGCACGCATTTCTGGATGGTAGCCATACTGGAATTTTCCGCTTCCGCCGGATTTAAATAATAATTTTTAAACTGCTGCATGCCGGCGGTCGTGAAAAGCACCGACGGGTCCGTTTCGCGCGGAATCAAAGAAGCCGAGGGAATAATGGCATGCCCTTTCGACTCAAAAAATTTCAAATATTTTTCTCGCAGTTCCTGCGCTGTCATATTAAATGATATCCTTCACAATATTTCTTATTTCCGAAGTCACTTCTCCTGTATTTATTCCGGCTTCTTCCATTTTTTCCATAATATTATCCACCTCCCTCGCTCTTGTTTCAAACTCTCTGATTTTATCCTCATCTGAACCAGAAAGATTAAAACCTCCCTTTTCTTCTCCCTCGCTATTTTTTTTCTTAATAGCCTCTCTCACTTTGTCAACAATACTCATGTTATTTTACCCCCACACCAATCGAGGATTTATATTTTTTTCAAAATCTATCTTTGTCCTAAAAACTACGCTTGGCACGGGTGAAATAAATAATTAACGATATAAAATGTAATTACTATCCTCAATTGGTGTGGGGGTTAACCGTATATAATTTTTTCTTGAGGCTTTTGATGGCGTTTTCCATCTGCAAAATTTCATAGCCCATCTTGGAAAATGTTTCCTGCTTTTCCTGCAGAGCCACGCGGATGCGCGCCTCGTCTTTTTTAAGCGCGCGGATTTCCGCTTCAAAGCGGACTTTTTCCGCCATTTTTTTATGAAGATCAGATTCCTGCATCACAATCTCGCGCTGAATATCATTGCGACTGCGCGACTTGTCCTGATCAGCCTGTCCTCCCTGATCATCCGAACCATGAGAAAAACTTTGTGTATACATATTTTTAATCTAAATATTAAACTATTGTCCCGCCGCCGAGCATCTCGCCTTTTTTAGTATAAAACACGGCTGATTGCCCCGGCGAAATCGCCCGTTGCGGCTCGTCAAATTCAATTTGATATGTCGAGTTATGGGTTGCGAGTTGCGAGTTACGCGACTTAATTATAGCAGAAACTGCCGGATGGCGGTAACGGATTCTGACCTCTGTTTTAAGGGGCAATTTGGGCTCGGAGATGATCCAGTTTACTTTTTTGACTTCCATATTTTTCCTGAAAAGTCCCGGATATTTCTCATCATTGGTTACAATCAAAATGTTTTTCTTTAGATCCTTATCCACCACATAATATGGCCCAGTTCCACCGATGTTGATGCCGCGTCTTTGGCCGATGGTATACAGCGGCAAGCCCTCATGCTGGCCGATAATTTCGCCTTTTGTATTCAGAGTTTTTCCTTTTTTGAGTTTTAAGTGACGACGCAAAAAGTTTTCCGGATATTTTTCCGGCGTGAAGCACAACCCCTGCGAATCATCTTTATTGAAAACCGGCAATTTCATTTTTTTCGCCAGCGCGCGAATTTGGGATTTTTTATACCCGCCCACCGGAAACAAAATTCTGGCCAGCTGTTTTTGGTTGAAATTATATAAAAAATATGATTGATCCTTTTCTTTGTCCTTGCCCTGATATAATTTATATATAATTTTTTTATTATTTTTTAAATTATTTGATTTAGATTTTTTTGAAAATTGAAAATTGAAAATTGAAAATTCGCGCTTCAACGCGTAGTGTCCCGAAGCCACAAAATCCCCTTTCATCTCCAGCATTTTCCGGAAAAGCACATTGAATTTTATGTGTTCGTTGCAGGCCACGCACGGATTGGGCGTGCGCCCGGCCGCGTATTCAGATAAAAAATAGTCCACCACTTCTTTTTTGAATTCTTTTTCGGCGTTGGCGGTGTAGAGCGGAATGTCCAAAATCTGGCAGACTTTGCGCGCGTCCTCATAGGATTCCAGCGAACAGCATTTGTTTTCGATTAAAGCGTTTTGCGCCGGTTCTTTCCAGAAGTGCATAAAAACGCCCACGACATCGTAGCCCTGTTTTTTGAGCAGAGCCGCCGCTACTGACGAATCCACTCCTGAAGACATCCCGACAATTATTCTTGGTTTTGCCATTTTTGTCCGGAGCGAAGCGAGCGGTTACAAAAATGAGCATCCCGCACAAATTCGCTTTTAAATCATTATACCTAAACTAAACTTAGCCGCAAGGCGAATTCGCAAGCAAGATTATAAAAAAAATATAAATCAGTTTTGGAATTTGTTGCGGGATTGCTATTCTTTGGTTTTTTTAATTAAATCGCGTACGCTGGCCAGATCCACATTCGGTTTTGGGCGCATCGGCTTGAATTTTTTGGGCGCGATATGCGCCATCTGAGAAAGGCTCATTGGGCTTTCTTTGGGCGCGTAAACTTTATCTTCTATTCTTTTTTCGGCTTCTCTCGGCTTAACCACAATCGGCGCCGATGTTTCGGTGTTTGCGTTATGCGTTATGTGTTCCACGCTACGCGACTTCGCCATCGCCCTTTGATAGTCTTTCAAACATTCTTTGCAAAAAGCCGGACGATTGGGATCGGGCATAAAAGGCACATAAATTTTCTGCTCGCAGGTGTCGCAAAGTGTTTCGTATAATTCTTTCTTGCCCTGAGCCTGTCGAAGGGTTTCTTCGTTAATATTTTTTTCCTCCGCAACCTGACTAGCCACCGGCTCCACTTTTTCAACAGGCTTAGCCGCAACCGCGGCCTTAGGCATAACTTTAATCGCCGGTGTAACATTTTCCACAGGCCGATAAATTGTTTTCGGCCTGCCCGCCGAAGATGCGGGCTCAACTTTATGGATAATTATATTTTCGTTTTCTTCCTCCATCATCCCGCTCCAGCGCGAAATGCGATCTTCCACCTCGGCCCGGTTTTTTCCATACCGTTCGCGCGAAATCCGAATGGCTTTTTCTTCATCAAGGATCGTATCTGACAAATCCAACGGCGGCAGCGTGGTAGCCGAAAAAGCATCACCGGCAATCCCGTCAATCATTAATTTCAGATAAACATTATATTTCCCCAAATTGACGATGTCGTTCATCAAGAACACCGGATCAAATTCTTTTTCCAGAAATTCCGCGTCTTCCGCGCCGACCCGAAAAGTAACAATCGTGCCGACATTGCCAAAAATTGCGTCGCGCACCGTCGTGTTGCCGTCAAAAATAAGCTGATTGATGTATTGGTGCGCCAGAACCAAATTCAAGCGGTATTTCCGCGCTTCGGACAAAATATTGGCAAAAGATTCCGTCGCGAAGTTTTGGAATTCATCGACATAGAGATAGAAATCCGCGCGCTCCTCCTCCGGAATTTCCACCCGCCCCATGGCCGCCAATTGGATTTTGGTGACAATCATCCCGCCCAAAAGGCGCATCGCGTCCTCGCCGATCCGGCCCTTGGAAAGATTGACTATCAGGATTTTTTTCTTGTCCATAATCTCGCGCATATCGATGGTTGATTTCGGCTGGCCGACAATATTTCTGATCACATAGGAAGACAAAAATTGCCCGACTTTGTTTTGGATGGCCGCTACCGCTTCTTTTCTGAATTTATCCTCCCATTTGTCAAACTCGTTTATCCAAAAAGATTTTACCACCGGATCTTTGATTTTCGGATAAACGCGCTTGCGGTAATCCTTGTCAAACATCATGCGGTTCACGCCCAGCATCGTGGAACCCGGATAATCCAAGAGCGCGAGAATGGTGTTGTTTAAAATATATTCCATTCTGGGGCTCCACACATCCGGCCAGATTTTTTTGAAAACGCCCATCATGCCGGAAGCTACCAGATTTTTCTTGTCTTCATCTACTGCCTCCAGAATATTAAACGCGATCGGAAAATCTTTGTCCGCCGGATTAAAATAGACCACATCGTTCACGCGTGCAGACGGAATGGCGCGCAGCATTTTTTCCGCGAACTCGCCGTGCGGATCGACAACGCAAACACCCTCGCCATTGCGGATGTCCTGGATGGCCATGGTTTCCAAGAGATTCGTCTTTCCCATGCCGGTCTTTCCGATCACATACATATGCCGGGTTCGGTCGTCTTTTTTGATGCCAAAAATCCGCTCCTGGTTCCTGAAATTGGTTTTCGCGAAAAAGTTGATGTCGTTCATAAAAATATTATTCGACTGGCAAATTAGCCGGCGCGGTTCCCCGTTTGGATTGGATCATCGTCACCGAAGGCGCCTTAACTTCCATATTTGGGAAATGAAAAAGCGTGGCCAGTTCTTTAGTGGAAAAAACTAACTTTACGCCATCCATGCTCCGGACTTTATATCGGCGATAAATTTTTCTCTGCCGGGCCGCCATGCGCGCTTTTTTCATAAAGTAATGGGCATAAGTCTTGCTGACATCGTTGGGCTTCAGATTATTCATATTCAAATCGCTGAATTGTTTAAGTGAACCAAAAAAGGAGGAAATGAGAGTTTTATCAAAAACATCTTTCCGCCCCAAAATCAAAAGCCGCATCTTAGTTTTAAACGCGTTTTTGCCGAAGTTTTCTTCCACGGCTTTCAACACTTCCTTTTCCCCGGGCGTCAGTTTGAATTCCAATGGCTGGTCATTTTTGGCTTCTTCCGCGGCAAATTCCACTGGCCCGAAAAGCGCCTTGGGCAGACTCGCGATAATATCAATCAAATGCTCTAAAATATTTTGTTCTTTCTTTTCCGCTTTTTTTGACAATTTATCTATCAATTTTAATTCATCGTCCCGCCAGATTTCCTTGAGAGGTTGAATTATATATTGCAGCCAGATGTGCTGTCCCGGTTCGAGCTTGCCGATAACTTCCGCCATGGCCGCCAAAGGATCGATCATGGTACCGGTGACATCTTCCTCAAATTTGTCATAGGTCCTGATTGGATACGGATCAGGCATTTTGAATTCAATATCCGTCCCCCAAAGATCCCAATCTTTATTGGGAATGACCTTGGGAAAGCGGGCGGTATAATCAGGAACCTCCATAATTTCCGCGTCCGGAAATTGGGCATAGACTTGCGCTTCAATCAGGTTGCGGAATCTTTTCTGCGTGCGGATATAAAAATGGGTAGTGCCTTCATCGCCGACTATTTCCAAGCTGAATTGATCGGTAAAAGCGCCCTTCAGCCACTCATCAAAAACACTGATGGCTGTAATTACTCCGGCGATTCCCGAATAAATAGATTCCATAACCTTGGGACTTTTTTCGACTTCTTTGGGCGGAATAATTTCCAAAACTGTCCATTCTAATTTGTTTAGCCAGGAAGCGGCGGAATATTCAACCACATAGTCCTTCCATACATACCTAAAGACATACCACAAAACAAAAGGCAAAAAAAGCCACCAGAACTCAAGGAGTGCCTGCCAGATTGGTTTATATGCGGAAAAGATATCTGTTAAATTTGTCATATGGGTCTTTGACGTTGCAAATACCTGTTTTTTGTTTTATTTTTTCCTCATTATTTCTTCAAAGCGTAAATGTTGTGTTCTTTTATAAAAAATTTAGGGTTATTCAGATTAATCATGACCGTGGCCTTTTTGACTTTCCGTCTGCGCAAAACTTTGGCTAAAATTTCTTCCCGGCCCAAAGGTTTTTGGCTGTCTTTCAAAATATTTTCCAAAACATCCTTAATGGTTCCCTTTTCATATCCCCACTCCGAGAGAGCGTAAATTCCCCGGCCAACCAGCACAAACCTTTCGTCTTTTATCAGTTCATTGTGCACTGTCTGCGGATGGGCTTTGCGCTTGCCCAGCTTGTATTCATCAATCAGCTTCGCAATTTCCGAAAAATGCAGGGGTTTCTTTTTTTCTTTTAAAATCAAGTGGATTCTTTCACGAGTGCCTTTCGGCGTCACTTCCGCCCAGGATTTCAGCCCCCATTTTCCAAAAGCGTTCTTTTCAATGCTTGCGATTACGCCGGCAAAGTTCAAGAGTTCTTTCTTGGAGTATTTATTTTTTAAATCCGGCCGAGTGCTGAATATCTTTTCCGCAAGTTCCTCACCAATCAAAAGATTTTTATTCTTCTCAAAAATCTGACCGATAACACGCGCGGCTTCTTTGACTTTTTCCACAACCTCGCGATCCACCAGCCAGGATTTTTTCAGTATCCCAGCCTCGTCTGTGATTTCAATATTGCCAGAGGCCACTGCAAAAAAAACAATGGCGTTCGCTTCGGCTTCATTGCCTGCTCCTAATTTGGCAATAATTTCCTGCTCTTTAATTATACCATCATTCTCCTTTATTGTAAAAGCTATTTTCTCCTCGGCCTTTTTAAAGTTAACGTCAACGCCCCTGGCAGTGATTTTTTTGAGCACATCAGCAATAATCTGGCGCACCCGTTCGCGGGTAATATCATAGTCCTGTCCGATTTTTTCCAGCGTCTGCGGATCTTCTTGAGAAAGCCCGAAGCGCTTCTGCATAATTTCACGCGTGCGCTGGAATTCAGAAGCTAAAACAGCTTCCGCCAAGCTCAAAAAGCTCCCGGAATTATCCTGGTTTTTTACATTTTCCTCCTTTTGTCCGATTTGCGTGTTTTTTTGCATATTATTTGTTATCTAGGACGATTTTTGCGTCCCCCCACACTAGCACATAACCGCTAATTTTGTCAAGTATACAGGATAAAAATTGTGTGGTAGAAAGAAACTAGGCAGATTTGTGATGTTTTTTAAAAAACAAATAAACGCGAGGTGAATGATGAATAAAGTTCTTTTTCAAGAGTATAAAAATAATGGCAGTCTAGAGCCGGAAAAAAGAATTGAGATTGATTGGGGAGGTAACGGCAGAGGTATATATACAGGTAAAATAATATCAAGTAACGGAGGATGCATTTCACTTGATTATTCAACTGGTATAGGAAATTTTCATCATAATCACATCCTTACAATAGCTCCGCCTGTTAGAAAGGATGGTTTTACAAGAAAAAAGTTATAGCTTTAATATTTGAAAGGTTTTTATAGAAAGGGAGGGAATGCAGGAATGAATAAACTTTTAACACGAAAAATAAAACAGCTAGGGCTAAGGGAGGACGAGGTTGACTGCATACATTTTTTTTGTGGTAAAGACTGTCCTTTCAAAAAACTTTCTCGGTGGTGCATTAGTTGCAGAAGTTATGTTTGTTGTGAATATGCAATTCAAATTCCATATGTAATCACAAGGTGTCCAATTTGCAAAATGGAATATTATGCCGATTTATATAATCGATTTCCACATGCATACCATGATGGAACATATCTTGAAAAAATTATAAAAAAACTGAACTAACAGAATTAAGTTAAAAAGGGAGGCTAAAATGAAACAGCAGCAAAGCACAGCCACACCAAGCAAACAAAGATGGACGGTGGATAAAATCGACGAGTTGACAAAAAGATTCTCAACTTTCGAAAGAAAAAACGGCATGCTTAACCTGGGCGATGGGATTACTTTTGCCTGCACTATGTTCTTTGCAAAATTTGCAAATGAGAATTTTACAACCAGCGAGATCCTGGACTTAATTTCTGCATTCAATGGTTGCCATCACCAAAAGGACGCTATTAAAAGATATCTCATAATGGAAGCTCTTTTTTTCACAAAAAGAGTCCCGCGCCTGCTTTTCAATGGCCAGCCCTATGACATATACAAGCGCCCGCCAATTACCCTTTCGCCAACCCAAGACTACTTCGAAAAGGGCAGAGACATCAATAAGGCAAAAGTTTATGGCATGCTTGAAACAAGCTACATTGGCATTCCAAGAATTACGGGAAAAATAACCACCGGCCTCTGCAGATGCTGCCGCGATTACGAAGTCGACAAGATCGAAATACAAAAGATAGTGGACATAGCCAGTATATCCAATCTTCATCTTGAAAAAAATGGAATGCTTGTCATCTCGTCGCAGAAATAATTAAATTAAATGCGACAAAAAAGGCCCGCGCAAACTCACGGGTCTTTTATTATTTTTAGAAAAACAGAGTGCTGTAAAAAATCGTCATACATTATCTATGTGACCGCATGCAAAATGTATAATTTTTAAACAGCGCCTTCTATAGAGGCCTCTTGAGATTACAATCCATACTTCGCCTTGTTCGCCACATGCTCCGCGAAAGTTTTAGCGAAAATAGTTTTTCCTGTTTCGGGGTCGCTCAAATAATAATTATAACTGCTGTCTTGGGGATAAATCGCCGCTTGAATGGCTGAAAGCCCGGGATTATCAATTGGTCCCGGCGGCAGACCCTTATTGAGATAGGTGTTATAAGGTGAAACTGTGCGCGTATCAGCGAAAGAATACTGTTTTTTCTTTTCTCCTAAAATATAGGCCAGTGTAATGTCGCTTTGCAAAGGCTGTCCGATTTTAAGGCGATTCCAATAAAGCCCGCTTGCCAGCGCCCGGTCTTCGTCAGTTTTGACTTCATTTTCAATGATGCTGGCCATAATAATAATTTCATTGAGGCTTTTCTGGTTTTTCGCCGCATCCGCGAGCATTTGCGAAGTTATTTTCGTATTGAAAATACCCAGCATTTTTTTGACAATCCTTCCAGCATCAATATCTTTGTCAAAAAAATAGGTGTCCGGGAAAAGATAGCCTTCCAAGGTCTTGATTTTCGGATCAGCCAGGAAAGAATAATCATTTTTAAGCGTCCCGGGATTATCCACAATTTTCAAAAATTCATCTCCCGGGAGGCCATTGGCCGTGAGCCTTTCTGCCATTTGTTTGGCGCCCCAGCCTTCAGGAAAGGTAATTTTTTTTGTTTTGTCCTGTTCGCTGGTGATCACAGAAGCAATTTCCGGAATGGTCATCCGGCCGGAAAGTTCATACTCATCCGGAAAAATTTTTCCAGTTAATTTGCGCGACCACATATAAAAGTAAAAGTAGTATTTTCCCGAAATCAACCCCTGCTTCGCCAAATTTTCGCCGATAATTTTATTGCCTTCCCCTTTTTCAATTGTGAAAACTGCTGTTTTATCGCTTTCGCCGTGCGAAAAATAAACTTGGTAGCGGAAATAAAAAAATCCGCTTATAAAAACGGCTATGCTTGCCAAAATTATGACTGCGCGCTTAATGCTACTCATTAGAAATTTGTTTCTTCAATTAATGGCACAAAAACAAACCCGGGATATTCTTCTTTATAAAAATCAGTTTCGCTCTTTTTTTCCAAATACCAGATACTGCCCCTGATTGGAATTACCATTTTCCCGCCAATTTTCAGCTGTTTTTTCAATTCTACGGGAACCCTGTCGGTAGAGGCCGAAACCAAAATCCGATCGAATGGCGCGCCCGGCGGAAATCCAATATTTCCATCAGCCGCATAAAATTCCGCGATGCCCTTTTCAACATAGCCGTATTTGTCCGCGTTTTTTTCTCCAATTTTTTTGAGTTTCTCAATTCTTTCAACTCCGATAACTTTTCCGCCACTGCCGACAATATAGCTCAAGAGCGCTGTCGTCCAGCCGGATCCGCTGCCGACATCCAAAATTTTCTGCCCGCGCTTCGGATCAAGGAGCTCAAACATAAAAGCCACGGTCAGCGGCTGGGAAATTGTCTGCCCAAAACCGATTGGCAGCGCCACATTTTCATCAGCCTCGCCTTCCAGTTCTTTCGGGACAAATTCAATGCGGCTGATTTCAAAAAAAGCGTCGATTATCAAATCGGACTTCAGATACCCGTCTTTCATTAAATCATTGACTAGCTTGCTCATAAACCTATGACTTGTATGACTACCTCCCTGGTTCTGGCCCCATCCAGTTCAACCAGAAAAATATCTTGTTTTTCAGTCAGCATCATTTTTCCCTTTTCAATCGGAATAGTTTCACTCACTCCCAAAAGCAGATTTTTGCAGTGCGAATGTCCATTGCTCCGGCCGTCTGATGTTTTGGCGCGGCCTATTTCAAAAAGATCGTGGGAATACCGGTCGCCCACCGGAATCAGGCGGTAAAGAACCCGCATAAAATCCTGGATCAGCATCGGCTCATTGTGGTTAATCCGGATGCTCGCTGACGTATGCGGAGAATAAACCAGTACTTGCCCTTCGCGCACGCCGGAATTAGCGATAATTTCTTCAACTTTATCCGTGATGTCGATAAATTCAATCTGGCTGATGCTTTTTATTTCTATTTTTTGGGTATATATTTTCATCTTTTTGTTTTTAATTAAGTTACACACCTACAAACTTACAAATCTTTACAAAAATACAAAATTTTGTACTTTTGTATTATTTTGTAATTTTGTAGGGAGTCTTATTTTTTTTAAACACGCCAGCCACCGCCTTAGCCACGCGGAAGTCCAACGCTTCTGGTATTATTTTACCACAATTCGGCTTTTTTATCAAATTGGCAATAGCCTTGGCCGCTTTCAACTTATGCTCATCGGTTATCTTTTTTGTTCGTGTGTCCAGCGCTCCGCGAAAAATTCCGGGAAACACCAGGACATTATTGATTTGATTCGGATATTTTGAGCTGCCAGTAGCAACAATAAAAGCTCCGCCCTTTTTAGCTTCTTCCGGGCTGATTTCCGGAACTGGATTGCTCATAGTGAAAACAATGGGCTTTTTATTCATTTTTTGCACATCGTCTTTGGTCAAAATATTCGGCGCCGAAACGCCGATAAAAACATCTGCTCCAACCAGCGCGTGATGCAGCATGCCTATGACATTGTGAATATTGGTAAAATGCAGCATCTCTTTTTTGGCCGGATTTAATCCCTTGCGTTCTTTATGAATGATGCCCATGCTATCCGCCAGAATTATATCCTTCGCGCCATATCTCAAAAGCAGTTTTGTGATTGCAATGCCCGCCGCGCCCGCGCCGGAAATTACAATTTTTATTTTTTTAATATCTTTTTTAACAACTTTAAGAGCATTGATAAGTCCAGCCAGAACCACAATGGCCGTCCCATGCTGATCATCATGCATGACTGGAATATCTAATTCTTTTTTGAGCCGTTTTTCAATTTCAAAGCACCTAGGTGCCGAAATATCTTCCAAATTTATTCCACCGAATGTTGGCGCAATGGCTTTTATAATTTTAATAATTTCTTCCGTATCCTGCGTATCCAAAACTATTGGAAAAGCATCCACCTCCGCCAATTCTTTAAATAACAAGCATTTTCCTTCCATCACCGGCAAGGCCGCTTCCGGCCCGATGTTTCCCAATCCCAAAACCGCGCTACCGTCCGAGATAACCGCTACGGTATTTTTTTTAATTGTATATTCGAAAGCCAATTTTTTATTCTTCGCGATGGCTCTCGAAACTTCCGCCACCCCTGGCGTATACAAAACCGGCAGATTCTGCTTGGTCAGCTTCTGCTTGCTTCTAACTTCAATCTTACCGCCTAATTTTTTGGATAATTCTATGGAATTCATAATCTTTTATTTTTTTATGCCAATTTTTACCTTATTTAAAGCAAAAATTAGCTTTCGTAGCCCAGCTATTGACTTTTGGGTTGTTTTGGAGTATAATTAAAAATCGGATGATTAAGCATAATTATTGCAGCAACAAAGAGGAGGTATGGATATGAAAAAGTTCTTTCGCAGGTTTTATGGAGCACTCATTTTTATAGGACTTGCCTGTGGACCGCTATGTTTAAATATTGGCGGTCTCAAGGCAAGTGGCGCCGCCCTTCATACAGAAAAAAACCAGGCAAGGGCATGTATCGTTTGTAAATATGGGGCTGAGCCTATAAAATTTTGGTGGGGTTGCCCATAACAAGCACCAAATTTCTTGTCTCAAAGGTAGTTTCTCTGGAAACTACCTTTTTTATTTTTAATGTATCGAGCATGTGAAATATTATGCTATAAATTCAAGTGAACGAGCGTTAAAAAATTTTCTACCTACGCGGACATTGACTTAGACATCCGATGTCTAAGTATTAATTTTCTAACAAATAACTACCCATATCTTTTAAAATATTCTTCCTTTCTATCATACCCCTAACAACCTCTTCTGCAAAATCTTTATATTCTTTTTTACTACGAAACTGCCCTAAAATAATTTCCTTATTTTTACACAAACCAACCTCGCCGCTTTTAATATACTCCTCCCAACTCGACTTAGACATTGGATGTCTAAGTCCTAGCTTATGCACCAAGTTGTTAAGATTTACATAAACACTTAGATGCAATAAATATTCATTGGAATTAATATGCGTAGATTTAAATTTTCCCTGGAATAAAACCCCGCTTCTTTTATATTTGTGATTAAAATATTTTGTGTAGCCATTGCCAAGCTTCTGCATAAACTTTTCAATCCCCTTGTCGACAAGTGGTTCTAAAATAAAATGATAATGATTCGGACTCACGGAATAACAAATAATATTAACAAGCCTTTTATCTAATTTGGACATTGGATGTCCAAGTGAACGATTCTTGCTGTTTTTAAAAGAGTTTTCAAATATACTGCCTATTGGCTCGACTGTATTAAATTCAAGTATGCTCTGAAAAAATCTATGGAAATCCCACTCGTCCCCAAAAATATTTCGCTTGTCTGTTCCGCGATTGTAAATGTGATAAAATTCGCCTTTTTCAAATGGAACTTTCCGCATTTTTGTTTTATTTTACCGACTTAGACATCCGATGTCTAAGTTATTATTTCTTCGTAAGTTTTAATTTGCGATAAAGCGAGCCCGCCGCTACTGCGCCTTCGGCCACAGCAGTGATGATTTGGCGGAATTTGTTGGAGCCGGTGGTCACATCCCCAGCCGCATAAACATTCTCAATGTTCGTGGCTTGCGTTTGATCCACGATAATATAGCTCTGCTCGTCCAATGCCACACCCAAATTCTGCGCGATGGCTACGCCCGGAGTCGTGCCTACTTCAATGAATACTCCCTGCACTGCCAATTCTTTTAAGCCTTCTGCGGTTTCATAAACAATTCCCGTTACTTTTTGATCTCCTTTTATTTCCGTAATATTGGCGCAACTAATTTTTTCAATGTTTAATTTGTCCAATTGTTCATCCCAGGATGGCTCCCATGTGTGAGAATCGCGAAAAAGAATAGAAACTTTACTGGCAAATTCACTAAGATGAATGGCTGCCGTCGCCGCCGCGTCTCCCCCGCCAACTACCACTACTTCTTTCCCTCTGAAAAACATGGCGTCGCAAGTGGCGCAGTATGAAACGCCTTTGCCCACGAATTTATCTTCGCCTGGCACATTCATTTTTCTGGCTTTCATGCCCAGCGCTAAAATAATAGTTTTCGCCAAATATTTTTCGCTTCCTGCTGAGACTTCAAACCCCGCGTCAGTTTTAGAAATAAAAGAAACATCCGCCTGAATAATTTTCGCCCCCAATTGGTGCGCGTGATGCTCAAATTTTTCCATTAAGGTCTTGCCGGGGATTGTCACTTCCCCCGCCCAATTTTCAATTTCCGAAGCCTCCACCACTTGGCCGCCAATTTCATTGCCGATCACGATGTGATTTAACTTATAGCGCGATGCGTAAATTGAAGCGCCCAGTCCCGCCGGACCGGCGCCGATGATTATAAGATCATAAATATTTTCCATAGTATATAAAAAATGATTAGGCTTTTTCCAGCGCATCTTTCAGCGCGTCAATATTCTGCACTCCTACAAATTCCTTGACTACTTGGCCGCCTTTGAAAATCTTGATGGCAGGGATAGACATAATACCGAGTTTAGAAGCCGTATCCGGATGCTCGTCCACATTGATTTTTCCAATCTTGAATTTATCTCCCATTTCCTTCGCCAAATCCTCGATAATCGGTCCCATCATCTGGCAGGGCCCGCACCACGGCGCCCAAAAATCAACCAGTGCCGGTTTTTCGCTTTTTAAAACTTCTTGATCAAAATTTTGATCGGTAAATTCTATAGTCATATTTTTTTTAAAAAATTAAAATTAAACCCATTGATAAATTAAATAAGCCCCGATAAACAGCATGATCGCCCCAGCTACTAGATGTAGAATTTTTATATTGCGCTGGCGAAATTCTTCCAATCTCTTGGCTCTCACTCCGAAATACATTGCCAGGGTAATCACTATCATCGGCAGGACAAAAACCAAATTATAAAGCAGAAGCAACGAAATAGCTTTTGTAGTTTCTGTTTTTCCGGCCAGCAATCCTAAAATCACCAGATACGGTCCGCTGGTGCAGGGCAGCAAAAATAAGCTGACCAAAAATCCGATTCCAAAAGCTCCCAGCGGACTGGTAACGCTTTTGATCAGAGCTTGCAATTTTGGCCGCCAACTCATCGGGACTTCCATAACAAAAATTTTTCCATACCAGAAAAAATCTTTAAGATTGGCCAGGCCGATAATAACGGCTATGACCCCGACAATAATTGAGAGTATTTTAGGAAGATTGAAAGCTCCAATTGCTTTATACAGCCCGAATCCCATTAAAAAGTAGGAAATGAAAACCGAAAGGGAAAATAAAAGCCCGGCGGCTAGCGCCCTTTTTCTGTTTTGCGCTCCGATAATAGTCGCTACCAGCAAAATCAAAACCGCGAAAGCGCATGGATTAATTGCGTCCACCAAAGCCGCTCCCAAAAGAACCGGAATAGCCACTGAAGCCGGCCTCTCAACGCTAATGGGCGTATTTTGTTCTTCCAGGCTTTTTTTAATCAAATCGGAATCCGGAAAATCATTGGCTGCTGCTTTTTCAATCTCACTAGTAAAATTATTTATAATCGGCTGATCGCCAATAAGCATTTGCGTATCAAAAAATATCACCGGATATCCGCGATTTTCCGCCTTGACGCCATGCGCGTCAAAAAACTGGTTTAAAAGTTTAAAATTTTGCGGATCCGAAGCCTCAATTTTTTTGATTTCATATTTGTCATAAATCCCATTTTTTTGGAAATATTCATTAACTCGGACGCAATGCGGGCAGGTTTCCGTGTAAAAATAAACCGCCTTCTTTTTTTCCTGGCCAAAAGAAATCAGAGGTAAAGCCAAAAATATTAATAAACCGAATATTATTTTTTTGAGCATATGTTTTTGCAATTTTTAATTTTTATATGCTATTTTCCATGTCGGCGTTCGCGCCTTTGATATTCCTTGACAGCTTCACTAAATTCTTTCGCCCCAAAATCCGGAAAAAGTTTTTCGGAAAAATAAAGCTGGGCGTTGGCAATGTCCCACATCATAAATCCTACACTAAGATGCGGGTCGCCGCCAGTGCGGATAAGCAGATCAACCGGCGGCAGATCCTTGGTCATCAGATTTTCCTTTATAGTCGCGCCGGTGATTTTTTGCCCGGGCTGGTATTTTTTGGCAATATTTTTCACCGCCTCAATCATTTCATCATCGCCGCTATAGGCTAGAAAAAAGTTCAGATCATATTTTTGATAGTGTTGCGTTCGCTTAATTCCGTCCTCAAGAATTTTCACCAGATTTTTCGGCAACTGCTCCCGCCATCTGCCGATGATATTTATCCGCGCTTGATTTTGATGGATTTCATCGCTCTCAATTATTTTTTTGAAATATTTTTCATATATGCGCAGAAGTTCCTTTTTTTCCGCCATCGGCCTTTTCTCCAAATTTTCTAGCGACGATCCCCAAAAAGAAATGGCCTTGATTCCGATCTTGAAGGCTTGTTCAACTATTTTTTCAATATTTTTGACTCCCGCCTCGTGTCCCGCCCAAGGCTTCAAACCCCTGGCTCTTGCCCAGCGGCGATTTCCGTCGGGAATAATGGCAATATGTTTTGGCAAGTTTTTTTCCATTTTTTACTTCTTAACCATAATAAAAAAGACTTAATATTTGCAATAAGTCTATTTTACATTAAAAAGTAAAAAAGGCAAAGGGTTTTTAGACCTCTTTAAAAGGCTTTTTTTTTCATCCCGGATTCTGCCGGCACAAAAGTTTCCCTGCTTTTTGCGGGTGAGCCATAATCTCTTCCACGATTTTTTCCATCCGCATACCCTGCGAGCCCTTGACCAAAATTAGATCGCCCTCCCGGACAATTTCCTGAAGTTTCCGGCCGGCCGCCATCGGATCTTTGAAGGAAAATATATTATCCCCGCCTGCAGCGCTATAAGCAGCATTGCGGGCAGGTTTGGGAAAATTATTTTTTAACAATTCTTCCGCGGCAAATTGCATTCTTTTGCCCACCAAAAAAATCAGATCGCCGCCAATTTCCAAAAATTTTTGCGCCGCTTTCCGGTGGAGCATTTCTGTTTCTCCGCCCAGCTCCAGCATATCGCCCAGAACCGCGATTTTCCTCGGCGCCGTAATTTCCCCCAGCGTTTCCAGCGCGGCTCCGGTTGACGCCGGAGAAGCGTTATATGTATCGTCGATGATCAATGTTTTTTTAATCCCGGGAATTAAATTCATCCGTCCGCAGGGCGGCGAAAAATTTTCCAAAGCCGTTCCGATTTCAACCAGATTAAGGCCGAACCAGGTGCCGACTGCGACCGCGAAAAGGGCGGGATATATCTGATGGCGGGCCAAAACATTATTCAGGCGCACCGGTATGCTGGTGCCGCGGTAATTCAGCTTAAAACTCATGCCTTTTATTTCTACTCCTTCCTCGTCGGAATAAACAAAAGCCGGGTCAGTCGCCTGCATTTCCGCTTCTTTCGAAAAGCCCACGGATATCAACCTGGATCTTGCCTGATCTTTGAGGCTGGCGATGTTCGAGTTGTCCACATTAATAACGGCCAGGCCTTTTTCATCCAAAGTTTTGATAATCGTCCATTTTTCCTTGGCTACGCCTTCCAAATTTTTAAAAAATTCCAGATGGCTCGCGGAAACATCCGTCAGGACGCCGATTTCCAGTTTCACAAAATCAGTGAGATATTTCAAATCGCCCGGCCGATCGGCTCCCATTTCCAAAACTAAAATTTCCGGATATTCAAAAGGCAGCAACATTGCCGCGGCCCATTTGCAGAAAACTTTCAGCCAGCCAAAAATTGATCTTCCGCCGCTGGCTGCGCCTATAATGGTCAGCGGAATCCCAATTTCGTTGTTATAATTTTTTTCGTTTCGGCGCGCGCGGAAATTACCGGCCAGCACCGCAAAAATAGCTTCTTTGGCCGAAGTTTTGCCCACCGACCCGGTTACTCCGACTATCTTGGGGCTGTATTTTTTAAGCACCATGACAGCCATCAATCGCAATATTTTTTGGAGAAGTTGTAGTTTAATCATGTGTTAAGTATTTTTCTTTTTTAAATCATTGATATCGGCTGCCGGCTGGTTTTCTTCATTGTTTTTCGGCTCTTCCTCGTCTTTCTTAATGAAAGAATCTCTTAAATTATGCGTGATGTCAAATTTATCCAGATCCGCCTTATTATATTCGATCGTCGGCTCGACATTGTAATATTCCAGCAAAAATTTCATCAGCTCCCCGAAAGTCGGCGCGGCGCTTGATTCAGCCCACTGGACATTTTTTGGATCGTCTATTTTTATCAAAATGGCAAAGCGAGGATTATCTGCCGGCGCAAACCCGGCAAAAGACCCTACTGTTTTTCCCTCTTCGTATCCTTTTTTTTCATTGCTAGCCACTTGAGCCGTTCCGGTTTTCCCAGCTACCGCATAACCGGGAATATCCGCCATTTTTCCATGCCCATCAGTTACTACGCTGCGCAGCATCTGCCCTATTTCCAGTGAGGCCTTTTCTGAAATAACGCGCCGGATTTCCTGCGGCTGAATTTTTTCCTCACTTCCATTGCTATGAATAATTTTTTCTACAAGTTGCGGCTTCATCAGCACGCCACCGTTCGCCAGGGCGCTGTATGCGCTGATAAGCTGAATCGGCGTTACCGTAATTCCCTGCCCGAATGCTGCGGTATAAAATTGGATATCGATGCGCTGATTTTCTAAATTTTTAATATCGCCCCGCCCTTCCCCGGGAAAATCGATGCCGGTTCTTTCTCCAAATCCGAAACGTTTCACATAATCGGCAAAATTTTTATTCCCCAACAGCCTTTCCACATAGACCGCTCCGGTGTTCAGGGATTTTTCCAAAACCTGAGTCATCGTCTGCAAACCATTAGCCTTAAGATCAGAATTCTTAATGGTGTATCCAGCTTCTTTCACCGCGCCGGTATCGGTGTAGGTCGTATCCGGCGTTATTTTGTCACTGTCAAGGCCTGCCGCTAAAGTTATACCTTTAAAAACACTGCCGCATTCATAAGGATCATTCACTGCCGGATTTCGATAAGCATTAATGTCTTCAACCTGCGCATAGGTATTCGGATCAAACGAAGGATAATTAGCAAGAGACAGAATTTTTCCAGTATCCGGCTCCATGACGATAATCGAACCACCGGGAGCATTAAATTTTTCGACCGCGCTTTTCAGAATTTTTTCCGTTTCGTATTGGACAATATGGTCGATAGTCAAAACGAAACTATCCCCATTTTGCGCCGGAACAATTTGGCGCTCATTAGTTGTCACCCATTTTCCGGAAGCATCCCGGTCATGGGTTATTTTCCCTGACTGCCCGGTAAGTTCGCGATTGAAATAGGATTCCAATCCGTAACGACCCCCGAAATCATTGTCCTTCCACCCAACAAAACCTAAGACATTGGCCGCCAGTTCGCCTGAAGGATAATAGCGATAAAATTCGTCTTCCAGATGGACGCCTGGGAGTTTGGCATCGCGGATTTTTTGAATCTCATCACCAGTAAGCCGGTGCTTCAAAACTTCATACATATCTTCAGGATTCCCCAGCCGGCTTTCCAGCTCAGTCCTGTCGAGTGCCAGGATTTCCGCCAATTTCCCGGCAGATTCTCTGGCATTCTCAATTTCTTTAGGAACGGCATAGGCCATTTTCGTTTCGCGATTCACCACCACCGGATATTCTTCATTTTTATCTTTAAAATATATCTCCCCTCTTTGCGCGAAAAGTTCTCCGAAAAGCTTGTGCTGCCCTTCCGCCAAAGCGCGATAAGAGGCATAAGAAAAAACCTGCAGGCTATACAGCCGCAAAAAAACAATAGCGGCGATTGTGAAAATAAAAAAAACTAACGCGTAGATTCTCCAGTTTTCATTTGCGTTTTCATTTCCTTTCAAATCGCATCGGCTTCCGATTGCGTATTTTCGATTGTTCGCAATAACTGGCATATCGTTGCGTTAGTTTTCTATTTCATCGCCATTGGCTCGTTTTCCTCGATATAACTGACGCCCGCAGAAGTTACTAAATTTAAATCGTCCATTGATTTTTCAATATTATACATTGACTTTAACTCGACTTCTTTAATTTTGAGCTGCTGGCTTTCTTTTTCCAACTCCTGGATTCTAGTTTCCTTTTCCCGAATTTCATATCCCTTGGCCACGATGCCGTTAACCTGGTATAAATAGGCCGAACCGGCAACAAAAAAGCAGACCGCCAGGAAAAAAATTCCGGTTTTGAGATCATGACTTTCCGGCTGGGAAATTTTTTTCGCGCCCTTTTTCGGAGTTTTTACCAAACGAAAACTTTTGCCGGAATGGACAGCCCTTCCTGGCATTGTTTGGCCTCCCCAGTTTTTAGCTAGTGCGATCGACATATGCATTCAGTCCCCCTGAATATATTTTATTGTTTATTTGTTTTTGCCATGCTTGTCTGCGAGGTACGAGCAGCTACAAACATGAGCATCCCGCACCAATTCTTCGCAGAAACTTTTGTTTTAACTTTTTTAGCCGCAGGCGAGTCCGAACACCTAGCTATCCGCATCTTAAATCTTTGTCGGAATTGGTGCTGGGATACCATCTATACTTTCTCACAGACTCGAAGCTTGGCACTCCTGGCTCTTGGATTTTCCAAGATTTCCTCCGCGCCGGGAACAATCGGCTTCTTAGTAATTATTTTCACCCTGTTAAATTCCGCTCCGCGGACTCCGCCAGAGGCGGAGTATTTAACAGGGTTAATTTTTGGCTCACGACCGCAAACGCACTGCGGAAAGTTTGTCGGGCAAATGCATCCCCTTGCATTTTCCCTAAATATATTTTTAACTATTCTGTCTTCCAATGAATGAAATGAAATTATGGCCAATCTTCCTCCCGATTTTAGAATTTTAATCGCCTGCGGTATAAATTTTTTTAAATTTTCCAGTTCCTGGTTGACTTCGATTCTCAATGCCTGGAATGTTTTAGTGGCCGGATGTTGTCCGCTTTTTTGAAATTTTTTTGGAATTGCTTGTTTTACTATTTCAGCTAATTCTGCAGTTCCCCTAATCTCCCCGCTTTGCCTTTTTCCCCAAATTGCCCTTGCAATTTTTCCCGCGAATTTTTCTTCTCCAAATTCTCTCAAAATCCTTTCTAAGTCTTTTCTGTCGTAATTGTTCACTATTTCTCTGGCCGTGAGTTGAGCACTTTTATCGAGCCGCATATCCAGTTTCGCGTCTTTTAAAAAACTCAATCCGTAGCTTTCATCTTCCATCTGCGCCGAGGAATATCCAAGGTCAGCCAAAATCCCATCCACCGATTTTATTCCCTGGCCCCCCAAAATTTTCTCTAAATTCGAGAAATTGTCTTTCGCTAAAACTATATTGCCAACTTCTGGCTTCCCGTGTTTTTTAAAATTTTCAATGGCGCTTTCATCCTGGTCAATGGCAATTAACTTTCCACCTCTGCCAATTTTTATTAATATCTCAACTGCGTGTCCGCCTCCCCCCAAAGTGGCGTCCACAATTATTGCTCCTTTCTTGAGATTTAATCCATCGATCGCCTCCTTCAGTAATACAGATTTATGAATAATCATTTTAATAAACCCCTAGCTTACCTAATTGTTCCGCGATCTCATCCGTGTTTTTTTCCGCGTTCTTTTTGTAATCGCTCCATTTCTTTTCGTCCCAGATTTCCAAACGGTTATATACTCCAGCCACAATCACATTTCTTTTGAGTCCCGCGTAGTCTTTCAAAAAATCCGGAATCAAGATCCTCCCTTGCTTGTCCACTTCCACATCCACCGCCCCGGCCAATTGCAAACGGATGAAACTGCGCGTGGCCGCTTCGCCCACCGGAAGCGTTCCGAGTTTGCCCGCCAATTCCTCCCAGACTTTCATCGGATAGACAAATAAACATTTATCCAGCCCGCGCGTGACTACTAATTTATTTTTTAATTCGCTACGAAATTTACTGGGGACTGCCAATCTTTTTTTCGGATCAATAGAATGCTGGTACTCGCCGATAAACATACTCCACTTTTTACCACTTTATTATACCTTATCTCTATTTTACTCCACTGCCATACATCGGTCAACACATTCTTCAAGCTTTTTGGAAACAAAAAAATGGCTTGTTTTAGCCATTCTACTTTTTAGTTATCCACAGCTTGTCCAGCACTTTCCCTGATAGTGCTGGAATTGTATACTTTAGCAAAAAATCAGGCTGCTGGATTTTACCCAAACAGCCTTTAATTACTCTTAGATTATGCCGCCTTTTTCTTTGTAATATATTCCACGGCTTCTTTTACTTTCTTGATCTTCTCGGCGTCTTCATCCGGAATTTCTATTCCGAAAGCTTCTTCAAAGGCCATGACCAGCTCGACAGTGTCGAGCGAATCCGCGCCGAGGTCTTCGACAAAAGACGCGTCCGGCACAACCTCGAACTCCTTTACGCCGAGTTGCTTGGCAATAATTTCCTTCACTTTCTCGTCAATCAATTCTGTTCACCTCCTCTTAAAAATATTTGATTGTTAATGTATTTCTCCCTTTTATACCTAAGCACGGCGTTGCGTGCCAAAATATAATTTAGCAGATTCTCTAGCCATTAGTCAATCATATACTTCCCCTACTGACATTCTCACATTCTCGAGAATATGAGAATGTTATATTTTGTAAAATTTTAAAATTTTTATTTGTGGAGATACTGGGAATTGAACCCAGAACTGATCAATGCGAATGACCTATTATACCGTTTAACTATATCCCCATAACTTTGGTGCGCTCGAGAGGATTCGAACCTCTGATCTTCAGCTCCGGAAGCTGATGTTCTATCCACTGAACTACGAGCGCAAAATCCGCCTTGTCGGAGCGCCGAGAATCGGACTCGGACTACAAGACCCCCAGCCTTGCGTACTGCCACTATACTACGCTCCGTAAATTTCCTTCTTTTAAGATTATATTTTTTAAGCCAAAAAGGCAAATCTTGCGCCGGACTGGAAAGGTTGCTTTTTTTGGGAATTGTCTGCTATATTAAGGCCAGCGAAGATGTTCTTGAAAAATTTAAAAACAACCAAAATAAATGAGGGAGGAACACTATGAAAGGAACAGGAGGAATTGCCTGCGTGATAAACTTACCTGATGCCTCAGAATTAGCACACGCCTGTCTCGAGTTACAGGAAAATTTGGGCGCTGATTGCCTCAAAATCGTAAGTGAAAAAGACGGTATTTTTTTTGAGGTAAACAAACTTATTGCCGAAGGTCTCAATTTCCACGGTCTTAATTTTAGCGAAGAGTTGCCTGGAAAATTTGCTATTGGTTACAATACTGATTTTCAAGATGTCTCTCAGATTTCTTTTAGAAATATCCAGCCTTATGTAGCTTCCGGAACACGTTTTGGCACTATTGCTATCGCTCAATGTGGCAGCCCAAATGGGAGTGAGATCTTAAAACAAAAGCTCAACGACCAACGGGGAGCATCACACTCCAAAACAAATGCTGAATTAATACTTCATCAGATCACGCGTTCTATGTCTCTGGATCAAAAAAATCAAGCGATCGAAAAATCAATAATTTCAGCGTTACAAAAAATTCACCTCACTCAACCATTGGCGATCTTGATGAAGGATAAGCTTTTCGCCATAAGAGATCCGTACGGATTCCACTCGCTCAGTTTAGGCAGGTTAGACGGCGGATTTCTTGTTTGTTCAGAAAATGATATTTTCGCCCATCTCGAAGCCGAATATATGCGCGAAGTCGAACCAGGAGAAATCCTTATGTTTTCCCAACATGATCCCGAACCGAAGTCTTTTTGTTACGCCGACAGCAAGGAATATCTGTGTATCTGTAAATGTATCTACATCAGCAATCCGCGCACAAAATACAAAGACATATTACACGAGACTTTTCGCGAACGCTTGGGAATACAGTTTTTCCGTGAAAACAAGGACATGGAGGGAGACTTTTTTCTGCCAATCCTGAACTCAGGAAAAAACCAGACTGGTGGACTCGGAAAGGAATCAGAAATATTCAGAAAGGAATCGAAGATACCCATAAAGGAATATTTATTGAAAAGCTCCGAACACTCCCGTATCAAAAAGAGCCTTGACTACCCCAAGTCTTTACTTTACGAAAATGTGAGAAGAAATTCTTTTCGAAAGTATCATTTGCGAAAAGACAAGGTGACAGGACGTCATGCGATAGTAGTTGATTGCATTTTAAGGAGCGGAATGGGGGCAAAAATTATTAACGAAAGACTAATCGAAGCTAAAACGAGAAAAATTTCAAATTATTTTGCCGCTCCGCCAGTAGTCCGCCCATGTCCATATGACGGAATGTTACACCCAGGTCAAAATCACTTAATTATGGCTAACCTTTCACTGGAACAAGCCGGACAGGACATGTTTTCCGATGATTTGCGATTTCTTTCAATCGAGGGATTAATGCAAGCCGTTAAAGAAACCTATAACTGCAATGTATGCACTGGATGCTTGCTGGGAGGAAGCTGTCCGACATAAAAATCAGACTTATAAATGGGAGGCGTATCCGCGCTTCCCATCTTTTTTTGGAAAAGTTATCCACACTTGCGGGATATTTCATATGCTTGTATAATTTAAATGTAAAACCAACACACATATAAAAATGACCCCATTAAATTTCGCCATAGGCGATTTAACGGGGCAGGCAAAAATGGAAGACAAAAACCAAAACAGTGAACATTCAACTGAAAAAATTCAGGCTTTGCGCGAGATGATTTATAACGCTGAAAAAACTCTGCAGGGAGCGAAAGCGATGCTTTTACAGCTGGAAGGCAAGAAAAAAGTCGGCCGCCGGAAAAAAGTTTCTTTGGAAGACGGCGAAGATGGGCGGGTTATTGAAGGCACTTTTGACGGCCAAATTATGATAGGCACGGACGGAAAGCAATATCCGGTTCCGGCCAATTACGCTTCAAAATCAAAGATCGTGGAAGGAGATATGCTTAAACTGACGATAACGCCGGAGGGGTCTTTTATTTACAAACAAATCGGGCCTGTGGAAAGAAGACGGCTCATCGGCGTCGTCAACCAGGACGCTGACGGCAATTTTTTCATCACGGCCGAAGGCAAGCCTTACCGCGTGCTTCTGGCTTCAATCACCTATTTCAAAGTAGAGCCGGGAGATGAAGTGACCTTGGTGGCGCCCAGAGATATTGATTCGGATTGGGGATCTATTGAAAATGTCATCCAAAAAGGAAGAGTTTCGCACGCGGATACGGACTATCGCAACTTGTCCAAGGATAAATACTTGGAAGAAGACACGGAAAATATTTCTTCATCCGTTTCCGGAAACAAAAAAGCTTCCAGCTCTATTTTTGACGAGTGGGCGCCGGATCTTGACGAACTAAAAAAGGAATTAAATAAAACCGAGGTTTAAAAAAAATTATGGAAAACATTGCGCAACCAGCCGAAAGTAAAATGCACCAACTTATGGCCCAATTTGGAAAATTTGTGCTGGTTGGCATCATGAACACACTGGTTGATCTCATCGTTCTTAATGTTGAAATGGCCGTGACGGGCATCGTAGTTGGCGGTGGATATTCAGTGGAAAAAGCAATTTCTTTCTTGTTCGCCGTAACCTTCAGCTACTTCATCAATAAGCATTGGACCTTCCAAGACAAAACTAAGGAGGGCGAAGGCAAAAAAATGTCTCAATTTTTTGCCGTCAGCGTGGTCGGAATGATAATAAATGTATCCGTTGCCACTATTGTCGTAACTTATCTTCAAATTCCAATAAACAACATTTTGAGCCTATCTTTTTTAACTCCGCAACTTTGGGGCACAATCGGCGCTCTCGGCGGAACCGCTATTGGCTTGGTTTGGAATTTTGTCGGCTATAAATTCATAGTGTTTAAAAAATAACGCTGTATTTAAGAAATTTTTAACTCCCCTTTTCGGGGAGTTTTTTGTATGCTACAATTATTTTAAACAGGGGTGCCAACGGGTACTCTAAATTATTTAAACAAGCTTATGTCCTATACCCTTTACCGCAAATACAGGCCCAAAAACTTCGGCGAAATCATCGGCCAGCAACATATTGTCCGGACGCTTTCCAATGCGATCAAAAACAACCGCGTAGGACAAGCCTATCTTTTCACCGGTCCGCGCGGAACCGGGAAAACTTCCATTGCCAGGATCTTTGCGAGGGCGGTAAACTGTGCCAATTTAGTCTGCGAGGAACGAGCAGATACTAAATTGAGCATCCGCCGAAGCTCAGCGGAGGCGGACAGCAAACTATCTACTTGCAACTCATGCGATATTTGTCAGGCTTGCAAAACAATCGACGAAGGCCGTTCGCTGGACATTATCGAGATTGATGCCGCTTCCAACACCGGCGTGGATAATATCCGTGAACTGCGCGAAACTGTGAGCCTGCCTCCGACTTTCCTCAAATACAAAGTCTATATCATCGACGAAGTGCATATGCTTTCCACCGGCGCTTTCAACGCCCTTTTAAAAACCCTGGAAGAACCGCCGACGCATGTCATTTTCATTCTGGCCACCACCGAAATTCACAAAGTTCCGGAAACCATCTTGAGCCGCTGCCAGCGCTTTGATTTCGCGCGGCTGCCGCTTTCAAATATCATTGAAAAACTGACCCTCATCGCTAAAAGCGAAAAAGTCAGCATCGATAAAGATTCACTGGAAATGATCGCTCTTAGCGCTGAAGGCGGGATGCGCGATGCTGAAAGCCTCTTAGGACAAATTATCGCTCTGGAAGATAAAAATATCACCCTCAAGGAAGTTGAGGAGATTCTGGGCACCACCGACCGCAGATTCGCCGGCGAGCTCGCGGAGATGCTTTTTGCCAGTGATTCAACCGGAGCCATCGCCAAAATAAACACGCTGCTGACTGACGGCTATGACCTGCAGGTATTTAATAAATCTCTCATCAATTATCTGCGCCAGCTGATGCTCCTAAAAATCAGCCCCGAGCTCAAGACTTATTTTTCTTATGAAATCACCGCGGACCAAATAGAAAAAATGCTCGAGCAAATCAAAAGAGTCGAGCTTTCCAAAATAGTTTCCAGTATCAATTTGTTTTTGGAAGCGCAGGACAAAATATCCGCCTCTATGCTTCCGCAGTTGCCTTTGGAAATCGCGATAATTAAAGCGACGAATACATTTCCAGTCATGGAACATGAAACATATAATATACAACAAATAAGTAACCAGAGTACAAAAAACAATAATCAAGCAACTCACAACTCACAACTCACAAATCACAAACAAAGCATAAACATACAAACTATCGAAAAAGTTACGGAAGAGGCTAAAACTGAAAATAGCAATTTATCAATTGACGAAGTCACCGCCAAATGGCACGAGCTTTTGGAGAAAATCGCGCCTTTCAATCATTCACTGAAAGCCCTGCTTTCCAACTGCCGGGTTTTTGCGGTTACCGGGAGCGAAATTACGCTCGCTACGCCTTATGATTTTTATATGCAAAAACTCAATGATCCAGGAAATCGATTGACAGTCGAAGATGTTTTTGGTAAAATCCTTGAGTCCAAAATCCGCATCAAAACCATTATCGACAAAGAAACTAATACGGAAGGCGGACCTGCCCGCAATGCTTCGCATAGCGATGCAGGCGGGAAACAAAATTCCCTCCTCGCCTCCGCGATGGAAATTATAGGGGGTCGCCTCGTCGGCGACCCGCCGGAGAGGCGGGGAAATTAAAACTATGTTTTATGTTTATGTGCAAAAAAGTTTAAAAAATGGAAGATTATATACGGGGAGAACGAATAATTTGAAAAGGAGATTCGAAGAACACAATAGTAAGCGAGGCGGAGTATATACAAGCGATAATTCTCCATTTAAATTAATCTTCTATGAAACTTACTTAAATAAAAAAGACGCCGTAGAAGCGGAATTATTTTTTAAGTCGGGATATGGACGAGAAGTTTTAAGAGACAAATTGAAAAATTATTTTAAAAATATTGGGGAGTAGCCAAGCGGTAAGGCACATGGTTTTGGTCCATGCATGCGGGGGTCCGAATCCCTCCTCCCCAACTTTGTGCGGAATTTAAAAAACAGTGCATTAAATCACTGTTTTTTGTTACTGAACTAGTTACTGAACAAAAATTTTTTATAACAACATTCTTATATTCTCGAGAATGTGAGAATGTTGTTTAATTATTCAAACATACATGATAAATATGCTAAAACAAACATTGTGTTGTATACTCAAATATATGCGCTATAAACTTTACAAAACCTCCTGGAAGGCCTGGGACGCGATGCTCCATGCCATCGACCAGGCAAAAAAGTCCGTCTATCTGGAGATGTATATTTTTCTGGATGACACTTCAGAGTCCCACGATTTCATGGGCAAACTCAAACAGAAGGCGCGCGAAGGCTTGCAGGTCGTCATTATTGCCGACTCTTTCGGCAGTTCGGAAATCAAAAAGGAATCTGTGGAAGCGTTGCGCCAAGCTGGCGCGGAGTTTCTTTTCTTCAGCCATTGGCTCCGCCACATCCACCGCAAAATTCTGGTGGTTGACGAAAAAATCGCTTTTATCGGCGGCGTGAATATCGGCAAAAAATTCGCGCTCTGGAACGACCTGCAACTGCGCTTTTCCGGCCGAATGGTGAGAACTATCGCCAAGTCTTTTGCCTATACTTATGAAATCGCCGGCGGAAAAAATCCTAAAATCCTGGCTCTGCGGGAAAAATCTTTCGCCAAAAAATTCCGCTTCTGGATAATGGAACACTCGCCTATCAAAAATATTTATTCACTCAAAGACCAGTATCGGGAAAAGATTTCCGGAGCGAAAAAAAGCATCCGGATGGTAACTCCCTATTTTACCCCGCCGCGCTGGCTCCGGGCGCTGCTTGATGGCGCGATTCAAAGAGGCGTGTCAATTGAAGTCATCATACCCAAAAAAACTGATTTGCCGATTATCAACAGAATTAATCATCGCTATATGCATGATCTTTCGTTAAGAGGCGTCCGGTTTTTTTTGACTAAACAAATGAATCATTCTAAAGCGCTGCTCATTGACAATGAAATCGGCCTTATCGGTTCGCAAAATATTGACCATCTTTCTTTCGAATTTAACAGTGAAGCCGGAATGTTTTCCAAAGACCGTCACTTGATCCGCGAACTCGCCGGAATTATGGACAAGTGGAAAAAAGACGCGCAGGAATTCTCGCCCCAAAAATACAAGATGAAATTCATAGACTATATTATTTTAGCACTCCTAAAAATCCTAAATCCAATTCTCTAAAAATATCAAACTAACATCCTTACAAACTCCAGTATGTAAGGATGTTAAATTAGTTTTTGCAATATCTAAAAAGCATTCCCCTTGCAAAGAATGCTTTTCAGTATTCGTAAAACCTGTATTCTTATTTCAAAGTCACAGTCGCTCCAGCTGCTTCCAGCTTCTTTTTCATTTCTTCCGCTTCGGCTTTGGCAATTTTTTCCTTAATCACCTTTGGAGCGGCATCCACCAAGTCCTTGGCGTCCTTGAGACCAAGACCAGTCACTTCGCGCACCACCTTGATCACATTGATTTTGGAAGCACCGCAAGCGGTAACTTCCACATCAAACTCGCTTTTTTCCTCCACTGCGGCAACTTCGCCCGCAGCGCCGCCCGCCATGGCGGGGCCCATCATCATTGGAGCGGCCGCGCTCACGCCGAATTTTTCCTCCAAGATTTTGACCAGCTCGGATAAATCCAAAACGCTCATCTTCTCAATCTCGGAGACGATCTTTTCGAATTTCGCCGGAACTTTCCCGCCTGCATCGCTATGCGAAGCATTGCGGGCAGGTACTTCCTTGTCCGCCTTAGCTTCAGCGGCGGTGGATTCCTTTTTTTCTTCAGCCATTTGATTAGTTTTAAATTAATTATTTAAAAAATTAGTTGCCTTTTTCGGCTACGGCTTTAAGCACCTGCACTAAACCTCGCAAATTTCCAGCCAAAACATTTACAAATCCGGAAACCGGCGCGTTAATAGTCCCGACCAATTTTGCCAGCAATTCTTCCTTAGATGGCAACTTGGCCAGAGCGTTTACTTCTTCCACGGATAATTCCTTGACTCCTAAAATTCCTCCCGCGATTTTCAGATTTTCATTAACTTTAGCCAGCTTAGCGATAATTTTAGCCGCCGCCACTTCGTCGCCACTTGATATCGCCATGGCAATCTGGCCTTCCATTTTTTTCACATCCATCGGAATTCCCGCGTCTTTGAGCGCTAAGTTTATGAGCGTTTTTTTCAAAACTTTGAGCTCAATGCCGGAAGCACGCAGATCATTTCTAAGGGCGGTCATATCCTTCACTTTCAAGCCCTTGTAGTCGGAAAAAACTACGGCCTTTGAATCCTTGATTTTTTTAGCTAAATCCTTGATGATATCCTTTTTTTGTTCTTTGGATTGCATAAATTTAAAAATAAAAATCTGCCTAAAACGCAGACACTAAAAACATTGCTGTTTTGTTTCCTCGATAGGACTTAAATGCCTATTGTCTGCGGAATATTCTATTATCTCTATTTTACACGAAAAATATTTTCTGTCAATACTACTCAGCTTTGGTTTCTTCTGTCTTGGGCTCTTCTGTTTTTATTTCCACTTCAGCTGGAGCCTCAGCAACATCTGCTTTTACTTCCTTGCCCGCCGAAGCCTCGGCGGAGGCGGGTTCAGTTTTCTTGGCTGGAAGCTTCACTTTTCTTTTCTCTCCTTCCAAAACTCCCTTGGAAACAAAAAGATTATACGCCGTGTCAGAAACTTGCGCGCCCTGCGAAACCCAATATTTGATGCGCTCGGCTTTCAGCACTTCTTTTTTGGAATGTGGATCATAGCTGCCCAAAACTTCCACATGCTTGCCTCCCGGAGCCACAGTGTGCTCCTGGAGCACGATCTGAAATTGCGCTTTATTCTTTTTTCCAACTCTGGCGAGTCTTATAGTAAGCATAATTGCTAATTTTTTGTTACTTACCCAGTTTATCTCATAGACTAAAAACTGTCAACTAACAGCCATCAGCCTTGAAAAATACGATAAACCTGCTAGACTGATATCCATTGAGCCGCGTTCGTCTAGCCCGGTCAGGACGCCAGGTTCTCATCCTGGAAATCAGGGGTTCAAATCCCCTACGCGGTACAAAAAAAAGAGATGGCTTCCCATCTCTCTTAAAAATATTACTAACAAACTTTTTTTATAACGCTCGCAAATGCTGAAACAGTCTCCTCCAGCTTTTCAGGAATCTTTTCTGCTATGGAGATATTGCGCCCCCTGCGTCTCAGGAAAAAACGATACTCCCCATTTTTGCCGTGGGATATTTTAAATTTATCTTCGGCTATTGACAAGGATGCGGAGATATTCTTTTTTAATTCCAGTTTTTTTCTGTTTATGCGCTCCTTTTTCTCTTTTAGAAAAAATGCGAGAATCCTTCGAAATATAAACTCCAGCGCCCTAATTCCCGCGTCTTCCCGATGAAGAGAAATAAATATACGATGGTTTCCCCTGTCGAATAATAATCCGCTATCATACCGATGGGTCTCGTAAGCCTTGAGAACCTTTCTGAATATGCGTTCGCGCATACAGATGATTATTTTTTGTTCTTTTTCAAAAAAATTTACACTATACGCCACCTCGTCTTCTGAATACTGCAACTCCTCGCGAAATGTGCGCATGGACAAAGCTACTGTGTCGCTAACGCTCTCCACAAATTTTTTAATTTGCCTATCTGATAATTTGTTCATTACTCCCTCCTTTTTTTCTAAAAAAGATTTTTATAGCAAATGGCCAATATTTAATTGGAAAACAACAATAATCCATCTTATTGCCAAAAGCATTTTTTGTCAAGATCGTAATTTTTTTACTGCAAAATCTTCCCCCCTTGCCCGATCTGGTCGAGGCGCACGGAAAGGAGTTTGGAAATGCCGTCTTCGCCCATCGTAACGCCGTAAAGAAGCGAGGCCTGGCGCATAGTTTCACGGTTGTGCGTGATCACGATAAATTGCGTATTTTGTGAAAGCTCCTGGATAATCCGGCCGAATCTTTTGGAGTTAGCTTCATCTAGCGCTGCTTCCACTTCATCCAAAACCGCGAAAGGCGGCGGATTGTGGGAAATGATCGCGAACAAAAGCGCTAGCGATGTGAGCGCCCGTTCGCCGCCGGAAAGCATTGCCAAGCCCGAAATTTTCTTGCCCGGAGGCGATGCAAAAATATCAATGCCGGTTTCAGCCTTGTCCGCCGTAGCCTCGGCGGAGGCGGATTTTTCATCTTCAGTTATCTCTCCGTCCTGACCAATTGCTTCCAACTCCTCTTCTTTGCTTTTGTATCCCCTCTTTTTCACTTCCACTTTTTTAAGGCTGGCGTTGCCGCCGCCGAAAATAATCCGGAAATATTTGATGAATTCTTTGTCTATCTCCGAAAAGGTTGAAGTAAAAACTTCGTTGACCTTTTGCTCCATTTCCTTGATGATTTCTTTGAGCGACACAATGGCTTTTTCCAGATCTTCTGATTCTTTGGTCAAAAATTCATATCGCTTTTTTGTTTCTTCATATTCTTCAATCACTAAAGGATCAATGCCACCGATCTGCTCCATTTGCACCTTAAGGCGCGCGATATCTTTTTCATATGCCTCGCGGTTAATATCTTCCGCTTCACTTTTTAATTCTTCCGGATTTATTTTAAGTCCCTCCAGAACTTCGCCGCGCAAGTCCTCTTCGCGCACTTCGACTCGGGCGAGAGATATTTTAGCTTCGTTAAATTGATCTTTGAATTTTCCGAGTTCGTCCTGCTGGCCCCGCAGCATTCTTTCTATTTCAAAAAATTTGTGCCTTTTTTCCTTGTCCAATTGTATTTCAGCTGTTATTTCAGCCTCAATTTTTTTTGCTTCTTCTTGGATTTTCGGAATTTCCTCACGGATTTTCTTTATTCTTTCAACTAGTTCGGCAATAGCTCTATTTTCTATTTCGTTTTTTGGATCACTTATCGTTACGGGTTGCGGGTTACAGGTTACAGGATTATTTACTTTTCCCTTTTCAATATCCGCCTTAAGTTCAGCCAGCCGCATCTGAATTGAACGGGCGAATTCTTTGATGTCCTGCAAATCTTCCAATCTTTCCGCGCCTTCAATGCGGTTCACTAAAATTTCCTGATCTCTTTTTATTTCTTCAATCGCCATTTTTACATAGCGCAAATCAACCAGCCCCTCGTTCGGCTGATTTTGAATTTTAATTTCAGCGATCATTTCCTGATTTTTTTGCTTTTCCTTTTCTATTTCCAGCCGGCCTTCGCCCACAATCAGATCCCTCTCTAAATGATTCAGTTTTCCCCTGCTTTCGTTTTTCTTTTTTTCCAGTTCTGCCAGTTTTGTATTTTGCGTTTCGCTTTCCGATTCCCGGCTGATTTCATCGGTAAGCTTGTCCACAACTCTTTGCACATTCATCATCCGCCGGCCGATTTCTTCCTTGGTTTCGCTCAAGTTTTTCTTTTCTTCCTGGAAATTTTTCCACAAATACGAAAAAAGCGCGGTTTGTTTAGCCTTGAGTTCACCCGCCACTTCTCCGCTTTGCGCCGCCTTGTCAGCCTGGCGCTTAAGCATGCGCAGGTGCGGTTTGATTTCTTGAGATAGGCTCAAGGCCTTGTCCAAGTTTTCGCGCGTCGTATCTAGTTTTCGCAATGCCCTTTCTTTTTTGATTTGATATTGCTTTACGCCGGCCGCGTCTTCGATGATGAATCGCCGCTCCAGGGGTGTGGCGTTGAGAATTGAGTCGGCCATGCCTTGGTTAATAATAGAATAGGACTCCCGGCCGATACCGGCCTTGGCCAAAAGATCCACAATATCCTGCAGCCGCACGCGCGAACCATTGACGATATATTCGCTCTCGCCGCTGCGAAAAATTTTGCGAGCGATGGAAATTTCTTCGCAATCCAGCGGAATTTTTTTGTCCGAATTATCAAAATACAATGTTGCCTGCGCGCTGCCGAGGCGCGCCTTCTTTCCCGAACCGGCGAAAATAATGTCTTCTGATTTTTTGCCCCGCAAGGTTTTCATCGACTGCTCGCCCATAATCCAGCGGATGGCATCAGCAATATTGGATTTGCCGGAACCATTGGGACCGACAATAGCCGTGACTTCATAGCCCTTGCCGGCCGCGCCATCTTTCAACGCGGAAAACTCCAATGTTGTTTTATTGGCAAAAGACTTAAAACCTGAAATTTCGAGTTTCTTCAGATACATCCTTTCTATATTATCACATTTTTAGGAAAATTTAAAAGGCATGGGCAGCTGATGATCTTGCATTGTCGATTTTATTCGAGCACGCAAGTCACGCATCCACATGCCTTACCAGCCCCGATCGGCTGGATTTTACCTTTTTCAGAGATCGATGAGCCGCTGTTTCGTGATCAAGGATTTCTCACAATGGAGATAGATGAACCATTTTTACTTGGTTTTTTACATCATTTGCCTTTTTGCGATCACAGAATACAGCCTGATATGTTTTTGGTTTTAATCAAGCACACGGACAAACTTCACAACCTTGCAGGATCCTTTTTCCTGGGGTCATGAGCCCTCCTCGGAGAACTTTTCTCCTCTTCTTCATGCCGGTTTTTACGCCCCCTTATCCGCAAAAACTGCAAACCACACTTCCATATATCCGATCACCTCCTCTCAAAAATATTTTTGAGACAAAAATGAAAAGAACAACTAATATTAAGATCCTAACAAATCAGGCTTTTTTTGTCAAATTTCACTTTGTGGATAACTTCATTTACCACCCTTTCACTTCCAGCCCCGCAATGGCCGCGTTTCTTTGCGCTTCCTGCTTGGAAAGTCCTTCGCCTTCGGCTATTTTCTCGTCAGCCAAATATACTCCGATGACGAATTTCTTTTCATGATCCGGCCCGGATTCCTGCATTACGCGGTATGACGGCGTGACTCCGGCTTTGTCCTGCGCCACTTCCTGAAACCGGCTTTTGGGATCCATATATAATTTGTTTTCAATAATGTTCGGCAGTTCCGAAACGACATTTTTCAAAATAAATTTTTTGGCCGCGCCGTAGCCCTTTTCTTTTTGATCCAGATAAATCGCTCCTGTGATGGATTCAAAAGCGTTGGCCAGCAGATATTGCCGGGCTTTCCCCGTATCTTTGGCTTCCCCCCTGCTCATCATAAGATATTCTTCCACACCCAACTTTTTGGAAATCTTGGCCAGCATCTCGCCATTGACCAGCGCCGCGCGCCAGTTGGTCAGCTCCCCTTCCGGATTGGGATAATTTTCATAAAGATATTCGGTCACCACCAACTCTAAAACCGCGTCGCCCAAAAATTCCAGCCGTTCATTGTGGTCAAGCTTATAATCGCGATGCTCATTGAGATATGAGCGATGTGTCAAAGCTTGCTTGAGAAAATTAATGTCCTTGAATTTTATATCCAGTTTTTTGGCCAGCTTTTCAATCATTTAATTTCCATCATTTTTCTTATTTACAGCATCCTTTTTATGTTTTTTCGATTCATCATCTTTCATTGGCTCTCCTAGTTCGCGATAAATAGTTCCTAAAACTCCATTCACGAACCGGCCGGAAGATTCCCCGCCGAATGATTTGGCCAGTTCGATCGCTTCATTAATGGCCACCTTGGGCGGAACTTCCTCATAATTGCCGAACAGCAATTCATAGATTCCCAGACGCAAAATATTACGGTCAATGACTGTTACCTGGTCCAGCGGCCATTCCGGCGCGCACTTTTCAATCAAGGGATCAATTTTGTCCTGATTTTTTACAACGCCTTTCGCCAGCGCGGAAACAAAAGTAATGTCGTCCATCCCGGGACCGAATTCAGCAATGTTTTTTTCGATTATTTCGTCCAGTTTCTTAATGTCCCGACCCTTAAAATCCCACTCATAGAGTGACTGCATCGCGATTGATCTGGATAAGTGCCTGTTGGCCATTTATTTCTTTTTCTTAATTTTTTTCAAAGTATTCACGACTTCTTTGCCTTTGTAGTATCCGCACTTGGGGCAGATTGTATGGGCCGGAATCATGGCTCCGCAATGGGTGCATTTTACCAGTCCCTTAACCTTAAGTTTAAGCTGCGCCCGCGCACGATCTCTTCTCGCTTTGGTGTGTCTTTGCTTTTGTACTGACATGATAATAAAATCAAAATTCAAAAATCAAAATGCAAAATTACTTTTCATTCAGACATTAGAATTTGATAATGTTAGATTTTTACCGCATTCTCAATTTAGCATCGAAACTGCTTTTTGGCAAACAGCACAGCCGCGCCAAGAAACCGACGCGGCTGTTGATTTCATTTCTCTTTATTTAGTGGACTCGCACTACAATATTGCGCACTTCTGTATTGCCAGCTCTATCGTATATCTTGACCCGCAGATATTGCAACCCCTTGGGTGTATTGGTTGGGATAACAAATGAATCTTTCGTAGTTTCTTTCGTTTTTCCGTTGAAATAATATTTATAATAATCGATTCTATCACTATCTGTAGCCTTCCACCAAAGCACATCCCCGGGGCGCTTATTTAGCAATGATGGCAAGTCGGTAAATTGCGGACTCTTGGTATCAACCCTGACTGAATATTTACTGGATTGCCCAATCTCCTGGCCATTCCCATCATAATATTTCAATCGATATTCATATTTGCCGTCCTTTTTCGGTTTGGCTGTCAATTTCCATGAGCCATCAGCGCCAACTGTCGTTTCGGCTTTTTTGTCGCCGCCTTCATATATGGCAACTTTGCCATTTGCCAAATCAATGCTTTTGCCCTTGAAATAAAATTTATTATTATCTGAATAGACGGTTTTGGATTTATTTAATTCTTTGCTATCATCGCTTCCGATTTTAATCTTTGGATCATTTATGTCAATTTCCCCATCAGTTATAATCGGTGGTTCAGGATCCGGCTCATCATACTCACAATCCAAAGTTGTCACAGAATTTCCGCCAGTACAACCCTGGGGAGATGAACTAGTAATTGATCTGGATTGCTTTCCATTTGATTGGCAATCACCATAAGCCGAATAAGTAAAGTCGGTGCAAGTTACGGTTGGCGGGGTATAGATGCAGCTTTCTTCCGTGATGGGGCTGCCGCCAGTACAACCGGCAGGCAAACTGCTGGTTATTGAACGGTAATGCTTGCTATTTGATTGGCAACTGCCGTAGGCTGAATAAGTAAAGCTGGTGCAAGTTGGTGGCGCAACTGTTATCGTCGCGTTGCCAACTTCATTTAAAATATCCGCGCCGTCGTTGCCATAAACTATCGCGTCTGAATCATTATATTGGCCGACGCCATTGTAAAGAAGCGTGATATTTGCCGCTGAAGGAGCAACTGTTTGTAGCGCCGTGAAATTCAAAGTCGCGATGTGCCCGCTGGCGTTTTGCACGCCGTGCCCTGTCTTAGCTTGTGTGATAATTATTTCCCCCGAATTTCTATTATCTACGACTATTTGAAAAGGATTGGCGCTGGAAGTCGTACAGTCCGCGTTAACACCAAAAGGTGAGTCCGCCGTGCTGCAACTATCCAGCCTGAACTTGCTCGCATCAAAATGAAGGTCGGCTTTAACGGCAACTACCTCATTTTCCAACGCGTCTAATATGACATCCACGCTAAATGCGCCATTTTTTTGAACAGCTAAAACTCCCGGCGCTTGATCAGTATCCCCGTCAACGCGCAGGGAAAGCTTCGCTTCACCCGCCGCCGCGTGGATGCTGTCGTAATAATCCATCACGGAAATAAAAACTGTTGACACGGCAATTCCGGCAGCCAGCGCCATAACAAAAATGCCCTGCCAAGTCCTAATTCTTGTCTTTTTTATGAAAACCCAGCTTTTGCCCAAACCGAAATAAGTTTTTGCGAATAACTGGTCGATTGGCCGCGCCGCTTGTTTCCTTGGTCTCTCGGCACTTTTTATTTTTTTATCCATAAACGGTTGTGATGAATTAATTTTAAAATAATTGCAAAATGTCCGCCAAAGTTATAATCCCCAATAAATTTTTTTCACCGTCGACAACTGGAAAAGTTTTGTGGCCGGTTTTTTTGAAAAGATACACTATTTCCATAACATTCATTTCCAGCGAGGCCGTCAGGCAATCAATCGTCATAATATCTTGAACTTTTACATTAAACAGATTGCTCACATCTTTTTTTTGCGGCCCATCCAGTGTTTTCTCAACTTGAGATTTTTTCAAAAAATCGATATAGGAAGGCAGATGAATGCTCAATGAACCTTTGGTAAAAAAATCATCCTCCACCACAATCCCCACTACTTTGCCCTTCGCGACTACCGGCATCCCATGGATCCTGTTTTCGGTTAAAAGTTGCGCCACCTTATCCAGCTTGCTTTCGGGATTAACAAATATTACTTCCCTTGTCATTATTTCACTTATTTTCACAGTGCTTTACCCTTATTATTTAAAAAATCTTTTTCCTTCTAATTTTGCCAGTTGCTCATCATAATGCCGAGATCCCTGGCATTAACCTTGCCATCAGAGCTAACATCACCCGAGGTGCCAGCAGCCACGCTTTGCAGCCAATTAGCTGCCAAAGTTGCAAAATCCGTATTATCATAGGTTACGCCGGTTATTGTTACGGAAGCTGGCGTTCTGGCCGTTAAAACATCCCCGTCTTCGCCAACCGCGGCTGCTTGTGATCCACTGGTAAACGCAACTGCTGAATTATCACCCGTAGCCAATGAATGAAAAGAAAAGGTAGCGATGGTCGCCGTTGAAATTACCGGAGAAAGCGGACTGGTCGCCGCCACTCCCACAATTATCGACGCGGTGCCATTAGCATTGCCTAAAACAGCCGCTTGCAAAACATTGGGAAAAGCTGTCGAGTTGGGAGTTATGCTGTCCAATCTTAGTTTGGAATTATCAAAAGTGACATGCAGCTCGACTGCCGTAACCTGATTATTGCCCGGATTAACCTTAGCATCTAAATTTAAAGACTGATTGACATTCATTGTCGGCGCAGCCGGTTCAAAATATATACTGCTGTTCGGCACTGCTTTAACTTTTTCCGTGGAAATCGTGAAAGCGAAGAAAAACACTGCCAGCATGATAAAGAATGCCGAAAAAGCCAATGTGAGTTTTGAGCGAGAAGTATATTTTTTTTTCATAACACTATAAATTAATTTTAAGATCTTGTTTTTGATCGAATCAGAAGCTCTTGCCGAAGTCCGGCAGTAGGGCGTTGTAATCAAAAATGTCAACGGCGCAAGTGCCGGTTTTATTGCCCGCGATATTTGCCACATTATTGCAAACAGTATTGCCAAAATTCGACAATAATAAATTGTAATCAAAAATATTAACGCTGCGGCTGGGCGGCGCTATATCCCCTGTGTAAGTTATGGCTTTGCTAACTTCTCCCGGATTGGTAGAACAGGGGCTTTCATTGCCGGAGGCATCTAATGCCGTTAACTGAAAATAATAAACATGTCCGCCTGGAAGACTGTCGAATGAATATGTCGTAACCTTGCCGGCGTCAACTGAAGTCGTGTAGCCTGTCGGACAGGTTCCACTATGCGAACTGGTGTCGTAATAAATTTTATAACCGGCCAAATCAGATTCGCCATTCGCGTTCCAGTTCAAAACCGCTGTTCCGGCTTGAGCCGCGCCAACTGAAAAGCAAAACATTCCGGCTCCAAAAAGAGCCAGTAATGCAAGATTAATTTTATTTCGCAGTGGTATTTTTTTCATTCTTTTTATTCCCCTAAAATATTTGAGATTTTTAGATTCCGCTAGATTCATTCTACCATGCTGTCAATTTTTCACAAAACCAAGTTATCCACAGCCTCATTTTAAAAACTCTTGCCAAAATCCTGTAATAGGGCATTGTAATCAAAAATGTCCACGGCGCAAGTACCAGTCGTGTTACCGGCAATATTGGCCGTATTATTACAAGTGGTATTGCCAAAATTCGTCACCAATAAGCTATAATCAAAAATATCCACCTTGCGATTGGATCCTGCTATGTCTCCTGGATAAGTTATGACAAATGAAGTTAAGCTTAGCGGAATACTGATATTATTGGATGAATCTGCCACTGTAATCGTGCAATTAGAATGAGCTCCTATCGCCAAAGCATTAAAAATAATCGCATTATTCCCGGCAACAGCCGAGGTTGTCGCTGAACGGCAATCCCCGCCATAGGAGATTGTGCCGGCCTTGGAAGAACTGAATGTATAGCTCGGAGTCGCGTCTCCGGTAATTGCAGATACGGCAGTTACTTGGGACAAAATCGGCAAACTGGCGTTAATCACTAAATTTTTATTCACGCCCAGATTGATTGCTGGAATGAAGTTGGTCAGCGCATTACCGGCTCGATCGGCAATTGTTCCGGAAATTGAAGTGGTCGTCAGATCGGCCGAGTTGTCGCCACTTTGGACCGTATAATTGCAGGATCCGGTTGTAGAATTATTGACCGCAAACGAGCAGCTTTTGCCGGTATCCAGCGCAACTGTCACATTGCCGGCCGAAGAGACTGTTTCTGAAAATGTAACAATGATATCAATAGCTGTTCCTGTGCTATAAGTGCCATTGGCTTTCGCCGATGTGATATCAGCAATCGTCGGCGCGGCCGTATCAATAACAAACGAGCTCACGCTTAGCGCTCCACTTTGGTTGCCAGCCGCATCCGTCACACGAACGGCGCAATTGGAGTGGGTCGCGGAAGATAAAGAATTAAATGTAATCGTATTATTGCCCGTTACCGCGGCGGTTGTTGTTGAACTGCAATCACCGCTATAAGTGATTGCACCAGCCTCGGTCGAACTAAAAGTATAATCCGGAGTGCTATCCTTGGTCGGGCTTGACACTGCCGCCACTTGAGCCACCGCTGGCGCCACTGTGTCAACTTTGGCTACATTAACGCTGGCATATGCTGCTTGATTGCCAACATTATCGGAAACTAAATATTGATATTGATAACATTTTCCATTAGCCGCCGCGGTGTCAGTGAAATTTGGATAGGTGCCGGTTGGAGTTATTGTCGCCCATGAACCATACGCGCCGCAAGCTGTGCCGGAGAGCGCTGCCTCTTTTCTTTGCACAATCCGGCTAGAAGTATTGATGCCGGCTACCGCGTCTGTGCCGTCACTAACAGCTATAGCCACGGAAGTTATTTTGAAATATCCATTTGTATAGCCTACTGATCCACCAGCCGGAGGCGCTGCGTCCACCGTCACTTGCGAAGGATTTCTATCTGTCAGCACATCCACTAATTCATTCAGGGCGGCGGCCTGGGAAGTATTCGTAAACGCGATGGATGAACTGCTGGCTGCCGCCAGAGAAAAGAAAGAAAAGGTGGCAACCTTGGAAACGGATGTTACCGGCACTACAGGACTCGCCGCCGGCACACCGACAACAAAAGATGCTGTGCCGCTTGCGTTATCAATCGCCGGAGCCTGCAGAATCGCCGAGAGTGGAGAACCGGCAGTGCTAATGCCATCCAGCCGGAATTTAGCACTATCAAAAGTCACATGCACTTCTATCGCAGTTATTTGATTGGTCCGCGGATCAATCATGGCGTCCAAAGTAAACGCCTGATTAGCGCCAACAATTTTGCTTGCCGGCGAAAAACTCAAAATACTGTTGGGAAAAGCGCGGACTTTTTCGATTAAAAACTTGCCCAAAGGAACACTTAAAATCGCAACCAAAATCAAGCCGACTATGAAAGCAATTTTTTTAATTTTCGGATTCATAAAAATTTGTTTTGTTTTCGTATTCGTATACTGGTTATAAAACGCTTTATAAAAAATCTGGCCTGTGAATAAATTTTGGTGTAAGCCTGATAGAAAAAAAATAATTTATTTAATATTAAGCGAGGCAGTCCAGATAAACGCGATGATTATGCCGGTAATAAAAGCCAGCAGAAAAACGCCTTGCCAAGTTTTAATTTTTGTTTTTTTAATAAAAACGAAGGCCTTTCCCCACCAGGAATAAGTTTTTTGGGCCAGTTCGTCCACCGGCCGCATTTCGGAGTATTCACTCAACTTATTGTCTTTCTGGTTGCCGTTCAAAAAATTCATTTTGGTTTTATTTTTAAAAACTCTTTTATTTTCCAGATAGCGCGGAAGATATGTCTTTTTTCATTTCTTCCGAAAAACAACTTTCTTTTCCGGAATTATTGTAGGATGTTACCGAAAAATAATAGGTCTGGCCGTTTTTTAAATTGCCAATATTATAGCTTGTCGCCTCGTGAACATCGATATTATCAGTATATCCCCCAGGCGGGCAGTCGCCATTCCTGGGAACGGTGCCATAATATATTTTGTAACCGGAAAGATCTGTTTCAGTGTTTGGATTCCAGGACAAATTAGCTTCTCCGCCTGTCCTAATTTTACCATAAAAAGCCTGAAACAACAACACGCCGACAACCAGAATTATTAACAATATTATGATTAATTTTTTCATACTAAATTCGGATATTTTCTACTTTTATTATAGCACAAATTTGCTAATTTTTCTAATTAACGGACAGTCCGCTCGGTTTACCCCGCTTGCCCCGTAGCGAACTGGTATGAGGTGGATTCGGTTACTGGACCGATAATCCCTGGGGCGCGGCGGGAGAGATGGTATCGGAAACTTTTTTTAGATAAAGCACTGCGTCGCCGGAAAAAGGCGGGGTGAAAGATTTGTTGCCCGCGCCGGCGGTAAAAGTTCCGGTTTCCACCACTGCTCCAGTGGTTGGATTAAACCATTCGTAATTATAGGTAGCGGCGGATAGATTGACAGTGAAGGCGCCGGATCCCGGCTGGTAAATCAAATATTCCTGCCCGTGATTGCGAAGACAATAGGTCGTTGAACAATCGGAAGAGTTAGCGGAAGGAATCATTGAAGCCAGATTCATTTTGTCGGCATAGGTCAAGGTCTGCCCCATGGCCGCTCTGGCCCCCTGAATCTGAGCAAGATAACCCCCTTCACTCCCCACGGGCAAGTCCATATAAATAGTATGATGTCCGCGAGTAAAGGTCTTCCATACCCAGTCTGCATCCCCCCTAGTCCATTGCCCTAAATGATCCGTGTCAACTATTACTATTTTGCTACCATCCCCAGGGGGAGGATTATTTTCATAATTGTATGGCGATGCAGCAACGATATTGGGCGAGACCCAGTCTGCATTGCTTGAAAATAAGGTGCTATTTGATCCGCCAGCATACTGGAAGGTCATTCCAATAAGGTGCTGTTTAGGAAGTGTCGCCTCATAAGTCTTAACATAATTAATAATCTCGGCCTGCCAACTTGTTGAGTAAGCTCCAGCCTCGTTTGCAACTTCCCAAGTTACATTATCAAGATCATTAAGCGTGTCGATTACCTTCTTTACATACGCTTTTTGATAGGTTATCGCCCCGCCACAGACAAGCGAATGGGCAGTCGCTGCTCCGCAAGCAATACCATTGATATTGTTTCCGCTGTCGTAAGGATAACCATCATTAGCATTACGATCAAATTGTAATCCCCAGCCCTCAAAGAGCATCACTCCCACATACAAACCCCTAGACTGTGCAGCAACTACCCTTGCCCTCAATCTGTCAAAATATATCTGGTTCAAACTGGACAGGTTAAATTTCAACTCCCCATCACTGGCATTTCCATGCCCAGAAACACGATTATACGCAATGGTCAGGGGGTGATCTGAGCCATGAGGAACTTCTGATTGAACCCACAGGCGCATGAAGTTGAAATGATTAGTCACGGTAAAGAAATTAAGATAATCATTAAAATCGAGAGTGGTTCTATAGCTATCTATAAAATTATTCCAGGTATGCGATCCGGTTAAGTAAATGGCTTTCCCGGAATCGTCGGTAAAATATCTGAGGTTGGTGGGATGCACGCGCAAAACCCCAGCCGCCTGGGAACTTTGCACCAAACCGAAAATGCCGAAAAACAGTATTGCAGAAAATAATAACTTTTGTAAATTGTTGAATTGAAAATTCATTGTAAATTGTAAATTTGATAATTGTAAATTTTAATTTATTGCACGCTTAAACCTGTCGGGCTGGTCGGCGGGGTGATATCCGTTGCCCCTACATACTCATAGGCGCCGATGTCCGGCTTAGAACTGGAATGGGAATAACTCACTCCGTCACCATTATTCCATGAAACACTCGAATTTACAGTAATAGTATTAGTATCATAATCAACATTGGTTACTCTGACTGGACTGTTTGAACCAACTATAATTAAATCTCCAGCAACTATCCCATAACCATTATTAAAATGCCTTGCGTCTGATACGACTAAAGATGTACCGGAACCCGAAGCAGTAGTTCTTGTTAAGTAATCCCCGCTATTAATACAAGGGCTTCCGGATTGAAGGTGAAAATCGCCATTGACTTGATCAATAAATAAAGGATTAGAAATTATAGAATTAGAATCCTGGCCGCTTGCAGTCTTGTATCCTGAAAAATTATAGCCTGATGTTCCATTCCACATAAAAGAAAGCGCCCTCGTTGAATTGTAATATTTATTATAATTCAACTGAATTGAGTCTGTTCTCGTAGCTAAGTCAAAATTACCAATACTGTCTGCGACTATATTATTTTTAAATACAAGATTTGTAGATTTTAAAGTTTCATTCCAAATCCCCATAGAAACAGCAGCATCTCCACTGTTCTTATAAAGTGTGTTATGGACAATAATAACATTATTGTTAGGACCTCGTTGTGGGCTTTGGTACAACTGTATTCCGTAATATTTGGTATTTCCATATATCAAATTGTTTCTAACGATAAGATTCGTAGTACCAGTTATATACATGCCATTTTTGTTAAAGCGAACAATATTATTTTGGACTAATGCCCTGTCTGTGTCATCAATCCAGATTCCAGTTTCCCAGTCATTCGTTGCTCCGTTATACTCACAGGTGTTATTTTCTACCACAACATCATAACTGACTTCCGTATTATTCCCCTCTATTTGAATACCTGTAGCACCATTGTGATGGACATTGTTACCAGTAACCCAAATATTATCGCCTTCCCACACTACGATGCCTTGAACCTTTGCATGATCTACCTCATTATTAGAGATAGTGATATTTGTATTTGGAGAGTTAGGTAAACCGTAGGCAGCAACTACTATATTATTTGCAAAAAACGTTTCAATGTCAGCTCTTTGAATCTTCCCAAAAGAAATATGGTTATTGTTAATCAGTATGTTATTGTTTTTATATTCGACAGCAAGGCCGAACTGATTTTCAAATACTGTATTGTTTATTATTTTACTGTCTGTTACACCCATTCTAAAGTAAATACCTTTAAATGAACCTTGTATGGTCAATCCATCAATAATAATATTGCTTTTGGGATGTGCGACACTTGCTCTTACATCAATATTCGCATAGTTTGCGTTTATTACCTTTAGTCCTACAATTTTTATATAACTTAGAGTTATATTATCTTTCATACAAAATCCACAATCTTCGGCCTGGGAATTTGGAGTCTGGATAACTGGCACATGACCAGGGTAGTTCTGATATGTAATATAACTACCTGAGGAACCTGAATGTTGCGGAGTAACCCTTTCAGTATAAGTCCCTGCTTTTATATAGACTGTATCTCCTGCTACCATAGTATTAGCTGCCTTTTGAATAGTTAACCAAGGGGCACTTATTGACCCACTGCTGGCATTATTTCCACTCGGAGAGACATAATACTCCGATGCCTGCGAGCCTTGTGCCAAGCCGAAAATCCCGCAGAATATCATTGAGAGAAGGATTAATTTTGTTTTTTGATTTTTCACCCAGTTAAATAAGATTTGAGCCTGTTTTTAATAAACATGCTCCCATGATAAGTTTTCAGATATTTTTCACGATGGGTAGCATCTTGCTGATTTAGACAGGCTTCATAATAAACAAGCTTGAGAGGTCTTCTATTTTTAGTAGAATCTATCAATCCCTTATTATGTCGCTCAAATCTTAATTTTAAATTTTTTGTGTAGCCTATATATCTTTTCTTGTCTTTATTACCGTATAAAACATATATGTAATGCATATGGGCTGTAGAAAAATTTAAAATTATTTAACGGGGTAAATTTTTTTATCTACTGAGATATCTACATAGATTATTTTTAATTCACGCTTAGTCCGCTCGGCGCGGAAGGCGGAGTGGTGTCGCTCGCCGAAATATATTCATACGCGCCTATATCATAAGCGCTCCCCTGTGGCCGAGTATTATTATCGAAATCAGCCGATGGAGCGTTTGTCGCAAGACCTGTATTAATTGCGGGAGAATTAGAAAATAAATGGTAATTATGGTTCAGCGAATCAAAAAAATTCGGGTCAGAGCTCGTTATATTATTCGCAAATGTGAGATTGCCACAATCAGTACCAGTGCAAATTAAACTGCTGTTAGTAAGATTATTGCGAATAATAATACCTTGTCCAATATTACCATAATATACTGCCCTGATTGCTGCTGTTGTCGGATTATAGAAAATATTGTTTTCTATGAGAAGGTTAGGGCTAACGGCTGCGATTATAATTTGGCCGGTGTACTCCAAGCTTTCATCAGCAAATGTATTATTTACTATTTTCGTATTTTGCTGAGGATCAGGGTCTCCATGCGCGTATATATGTATATGATAGCCATTCTTAATATTGTAAAAGACATTATTTACTATCGTAGTGTTGCTGACATCATATGCAGCGTAGATGCCATACGGATGCCAAGTTGGATTAACTGGAGTTGGGTCTAAGTCATGTATAATATTACTGTCAATAGTCCAGTAGTTACTGCCAGATACAAAATCTATGCCATGATGCGTTAAATTGTGTATATGATTCCCATAGATATAAATATTAGATGCACCGGGAGTGTCAGAGCTGATTATACCAACAGTACAATTTTTAATCTCAAAATTTTCTATTCGTATATAGCTGGCGTACTTGTTAAAAGCCACGCACTCATCGTTATTTTCTCCATCTAATATGGCACCGTATTTAGTTTCTGATTTTAGCGTTATCAAGTTACCATCAGTTCCACCGTGTGTTATATATAACAAATAACCAGGTGCGAGTTCATTGGTTCGGTTATATGTTCCGGTTTTAAATATAACCGTATCCCCTGCCACAGCTTTAGTATTAACACCGTAAAGCATTGGGCAAGGCGAAGCATTGGAACAAGTCGTCCCCGAACCAGCCGGCGAAACATAATACTCCGCCGCCTCGGAACTTTTTGCTTGCCCCGTAGCGAACTGGTATGGGGCCATACCGAAAACATCGAAAAGCAAAATTACGGAAAAAATGATTTTAATCCTTCGACTTTGCTCAGGATAAGTTTTTGATTTATTATTTTTCATCCTTGAATTTTTAGATTTTATCTAAAAAATAATTTTCCACGGCAAATTTGAACTGTTTAATAAACAATTCTTTAAAAATACGCGCGCTATTCTGTTCATAAAACAGCAGCACCGCTTTTTTGTAATCAGCCTCATTGATACTGCGAAAAGACAGCGGACAAATATTATGCGCCGCCAGAATGGCGTTGCCCAAAAGCCGGGAGGTTCTCTTGTTTCCGTCTTCAAAGGGCTGGATGTAGGCAATAAGTAACATAGCCGCCAGCGACTTTGAAAAGGGATCTTTAAACTTATTAATCGCCCTGGCCATATCTTCCAGCGCCTCCTTTATTTGATACTGGTTGTCCAGCGGCCGGTATTTCGTCCCGATAATACCCACGACTTTTTGGCGCAGTCCGCGAGAAACATTCATATCCCTGATTAAAAGCGAGTGGATGTTTTCAATTTTTCGGAGATTAATTTTTTTGAATTCTTTTTTATTTTGAAAAATATAATCCAGCGCCGTCTTATGGTTGAGAATCATAATGGCTTCTTCTTTTTTGTGGCCCTTGGCTTCCTTGCGTTCCTTAATCAGAATCTCGGTATCAATGAGTGAATATGTGTTTCCTTCAATGCGCGAAGATTTCCAGCTAAGCTCAATGGTCAGCCGTTCAATTTCTCTTTTGATTATCGCCGGCGGAAGCTTTTTGATTCTTTTTTGATAGCCGGCATTAAGCTTTTTTAACATTTCCAGCTCCGGCGGAGAAAACAGGCTGTGAAAATTTTTAAAAATACCAAAATTAAAACGCGCAAACGCAACCAGCCTTTCATCCGGACCTTTTTGAAAATATTTTTCCGCGTCAAAATAGCGCAAAAGCGGCGTCGCCAGTTTTTCCGCATAGACAACGGACCGGCCTCGGCCGGATTTGTCCACTAAGTCATCCTTGAGCAACGCGTCTAATTCGCGCACGATTGTAACCCGCGAAATTACCCCGTATTTCCTGCTGATAAAATCTTTAATTTCATCATTGCCGGCCTTGCCTTTCTCTCTGATAAAGTCCAGGATGTCCAGCTGTCTTTTTGTAATTTTGTCCATAAATTTATTGTTTCATAATTATATGCTAATTGTATCATTTTGAAACGATTAGCGCAAGTTATTGAACGCTTAATCCGCTCGGTTTACCCCGTGGATTCGGTTATTGAACCGTTAATCCCTGGGGCGCGGCGGGTGGGGTGGTGTCAGCCGAACTCACGAGATTATCAGGGCACCAATAAGGATCAGCACATACTGGTTGGACGACATCAAAACTTGTAATTGAATAACCTAGCGAAATGGCGATGCCGTTCCATGTACGGCTTCCATCATAATGGAGATTTTCTAGATAAATGCCATAGCCCCCATTTTGATCCGTGTTTTCAACAAAAATCATTCCGTATTCTTTCATCGCCCGACAAACAATTTTTCGAAAATCTGTGGAAAGAGCCTCGCAATTAAAAGATTGATCGAGCCGGAATCTCATTCCAAGCTGAGGTCCATATACGTTGGGATAATCTGCCGTATATTCCGAAGGCGGCCAAGCCGGATACCAGCCGTTGCGTCCCTTGTAAAGCTCTTGGGCCATAGCGATGGTTGGATACTTTTGCGGAGCATACATAGCGACTGCGTGGTTGATAACACCATCCACAACCACTTCTTTATAGGTTACCAGTCCATTTAACAAGGGCTGTCTGGAAACCCTAGCTGACCATATGCCATCATTAGGCTGATTAACCCCGTCATCATTTGCCAAGTCCCATCTTCTGACTATGCCATTCGTCCCAAATCGCCATTCGCAATTTTCTCCTGCTTCACACAAATTATCATTATCCCCTGCGCCATCGCCCTGAACTTCACAATAAGCAGTCTGAGTAAAATCCCAGGCATATGTCTTTTCTTTGTTAATAATAACCATATCGCCATCTGTATAACTACCTGTACAACGATAATCATTGCGTGCCGGTCTTGCTTCGGGAGGGAGAGGTATAATATTACATTGAGTTCCCGCAATGGAGGGGTGGCATCGATTTTGGAATATGCTGACTAACGGATCTTCAACATTCGCATACCAGACAGGAACCGACCATGAATCATCCACATTGGGGTTATAAGAATTAAGATTACCGCTGTAAACTCCATTCATAAAAGACACGACATTGGAAGAGGTTGTAGCCAGGACAGGATTATTGGGTATTCCCATATACCAAGTATTATCCTGATGAAAAAACTTTTCCGCGCTTGTTGTTTTGGCCAAACCGAAAAATCCGCAGAATATAATTGTGAAAATAAATATTTTTTGTAAATTGTTGAATTGAAAATTCATTGTAATTTTTTATTTTCCCGCCTCACTCAGCCAAAAGTTAATTTGAGAGAGGAGCTCTTTTTTCAGATTTTTCTTGGCCCAATCTTTTTGTTTTGGATCCATCAGTTCCCCCAGGCCGGCCAGAATGCTCCGTTCAGTTATATTTTTGCCGATAAATTTTTTGAGATCGCGAAAATAAGAAACTGCGTCTTTTCCGGTTCTTTCCTGAATTATTTTTTCATTGAAATTAAAATTATTTTTCAATAAAAAATAGATATCATAAAAATCCCGGCTGGCTGTCCTTTTTCGATCCGTGGCCGCTACCAGCTTTTGGGCGAAAGCGTCCTCAATATTAAGAACCGTGGCGCTTTTCCCATAAAAATTTTTTGTTTCATAACGGCTAAGAGCGGAATTTCTTTTGGAAATTTCCACTTTAATTCCCTGCTGGCCTTTTTGATAGCTTAACAAAAGGAAAATATTGAAAAACTTGTCCTTTTCGTCAATTATTTCTCCATATTTTTCCAGTATCTCCTTAATTTTCTGTTGCACTGTATTGGCTTTAGTTTCGTCCAAAAGATCAAAGTCTAAATCCACGGAGAACCGATCGAGGCTTTGGAAATAATAAAACATAGTGCCACCCTTGAATCCCAAATAAGCGCCGACGGGCGAAGAATAAATATCAGACAAGATATTGAACAGATATTTTCGATGCAATTTAATGTCAATCATAAGATTATTTTAGCGTTTATAAATTTCTTTTAAAATCCTCCCGACTTCCTTTTGCGTTCTTTTGTTATATATCCGGCTGATTTCTTTCAGCTTTTTGGGCTTTAACGATCTAAGATTGTCAAAATGATAATTAGGACTCAAATAAATCCGGTCGCACACCGCCCGCTCCGGATTGGCAACATAGGCCTGTCCTTGAAGCTGAATCCCTAAAGGATTGGAGAGTATCTCATCGGTTATTTTGGAGTATGTAAAAACTTTTCCGACCGCTTCTTTTTCAATTGAATTATTGGAAACGGAAAAAACAGTCTGGCCATAATCCTGAAAAACAATGTTTTCTTTCGCGAGAACAGTTTCCAGGCTGATGTAGGACGGCGCTTTCAATTTATTAGCCAGCTCAAAAACATCATACTCATCGCTGATGGCATAAATTCCCCTTTTCAGCCTTTGCAGTTGGCCATTTTTAGAAAATCGGCTGGCAACCACTTTGAGATATTTAGGATCGCCAATCTTCCAGATTTTCCCCAAATCCGCAATAGAAAAGACCGTTTGTCTGCTTTTCACTAAGTCGCTTAAGTACATAATTGTCATCCGATAGTTATCATATTTGATTACTTATTAATGATACTACTTCCAGAATCCTCTGTCAAATTTTAATTCAGGTTTAGTCCGCTCGGCGCGGCAGGAGGAGTGGTGTCGCTCTCCGAAACATATTCGTAAGCCCCGATGTCAAAAGCAGCTCCTTGCGGCCTAGCAACTCCAAGATAATCTGCCGCAGGGGCATTGGTTGAAATTCCGTTATCACGAGCGAGTGAACCTGCCTGTAAAGTGTAATTGTCCCCTGTTGCATTAGTGAATAATGGGTCGGATTGAATATTACTTGAATCACTTATGTAAGTCAGAAAGTTATTACAATCCGGATGATATGCCGCTGTGCTGGAATCTCTTAAATTGTTGCGTACGATAATATTTGAAAAATCTTCTGCCGCATAACAACTTATGGCATAACGATTAGTCGCACCTCCTGTTTGATAAAATATATTGTTTTGAATGGTTAAATCATGTATATTTTTAAGCAAAAGTATGCCAGCGACAGTGCCCGTATGATCACCTGTGCCAAAAGTATTATTTGAAATAAGTCCGCTTGTTGGCGCATAAATACCAGAAAGTGTCGGATTTCTTAGATGTATATACCATTGATTACAACTCGCAGTACAGGCGGGGTATACATCATAAATTATATTATTTGTGATTGATAAATCATGCCCGCCAGTATAAATTCCGTGCCCTCCATTAGGTAGGGCTCCTATATGATAAATAATATTACTATCATATGTATGACCATGTCCGTATTTCGTACCGCCAGAAATTCCGCTTATTTTAGCATTGTGAATCTTATTATTTTTATATACATTGTCATGCCCTACATTCTGGTCTATTTCATATGTCCCACTTATCCCATTCCAATTTGAAATTATTCCATCGCCATTTGAATTTACAATTTCAAAACCATCAATAGTAATATAACTTCCTTTATCTCCATTACAATTCGAGTTACTTGCACTATAGCCAGTTGTGCAATAATAAGGGAATATCCCAATTGTATAGCTTGTGTTTTGTCCATCAATAATAGCTCCCCATTTCTGTTCTGATTTAAAGGTTATAGGATTTCCCGCCGTGCCATATTTACCCGCAAGATGCACAACGGAACCACTGCTGTCTGTATCAGTATATGTCCCCTTTCCCACAATAACAGTATCCCCTGCAACAACTACTTCGGTAGCTTTCTCAATACTTGAGTAAGGCGTAGTTTTATTTTGAGCTTGAGTTGTTGAATAAGAGTCATTTCCAGTTGACCAGCCAGAACTTCCGTCATTACAGGTTGCGGCGGAATTGCAGACATAATAAGTAACTGCAGACGCGGAAGCTGTTTTCAGGCAGAATAAAAACAAAAAGCACGAAGTGAGAGTTAATAATTTTAAAAGTTTTGTTTTTTTCATACTTTTTTAATTTCCTTGAAAAGGTTATTGAACCGTTAATCCGCTTGGCGCGGCAGGCGAGGTAATATCGCCGCCGAATTGATATTCATACGCGCCGATATCCGGACGAGAGCCGGAATATGAATAACTCACTCCGTCACCATTATTCCAGGAGATACTCGAATTTATAGTAATAATATTGGCATCGTAATTAACATCGACTACGCTAACCGGACTATTTAAGCCGACCTTAATTAAATCTCCATCTATAATGCCGTAACCATTAGAAAAATATTTTGCATTTGTTACCGGAATAGAAATTCCGGAACCAGCAGAAGTTGTTTTTGTGAGAAAATCGCCCGCGTTAATAGCTGGGGAGCTTACTTGCAGATGGAAATCGCTTGATGGATTTACAAAGAAAGGGTTGCTACTAATAGAATTTGCATCCCATCCGCTGGCAGTTTTATACCCGGAGAAATTATAATCGGTGCCTGCATATTTAATAAGCAGAGCTCTGGCATTATAGAAAAGATTGTAATTATTAGTTGCGAACGCATCCGTATCTATCCAGTTCATATCAACAACAGCGGGGTTTTGAGAAATAATATTATTTTTAGAGTAATTGTCATGGATCTCTGTAAGATTATCAAGTGTTCTCATGGCGCCCCAAGTGCTGACATTATCACGGCCATTGCCATAAAATACATTGTGAATGATAGAATTATGAGTCGCGCCATACGGCGCGCCTAAATGTTCCGCATGGCCCGCGCTCACGCTAAGACCGCCTGAACTTGCAGGACACCAGGTGCAGGAAGACTGGTTCTGCTGTGCTTTATTGTTATAGGCAAAATTATTTTTCATTATTATATTGTGCGACTGGCTGATTGAAAACCCTCCCTGATTCTCTCTGGATATGTTATTGGAAATAATTCCATTTATAGTTTCATCAAACCAGATGCCGTATTCTCCGTTAAAAACATTATTATTTTTCTCAGCAATATTATTGTCAGCCACGACATATCTGCAGCCAGTTTCTATCTGAATGCCTGTCGCGCCATTATCATGAAAATGGTTGTTTTTGACAAGAAGATATTTCGTAAACTGCGCCCATAGTCCCTGCCTTCCGTTATTGTTTGATTCGCAATCAGACACAGTGATATATGTATTGGCATTTGAATCCGGGTAAGCATAAAGAACGATGCCGGAAGTCCCCCCTACATTATATTCAGTATGGCAATGGTCAATTGTAATATGACTGCTGGGGCCAGCCAGATAAAATCCGGCTTGATTGTGGTGAAGATAACAATAATTGATTTCGACATAACTTGAATTGTTGATATAAATTCCCATATCCCAATTATTCCTTGCTTCAATATGGTCGATTATGATATTGTTTTTTCCTCCGGCATATAAGCCATAGCGGGCATTTTGTAAAATAAAACCTGACACTTTACTATAACTTTTCGCGATAATGGCCTCGTATCTTGTATTCTGGCCATCAATAATAACTGTGTGCCCGGGATATGCCTGGTAAGTTATATAACTCCCCGGGCTGCCGGAATTTTTCATTGTAACCATTTCATAGTAGGTGCCTTCTTTTACGATAACCGTATCTCCGGCCACCATGGTATCTGCCGCTTTTTGAATAGTTACCCAGGGTTGAGCTTCCGTGCCGGAATTGTTGTTATTGCCATTGGTGGCAACATAAAAAGTCGCCGCCTCGGAATTTTGCGCCAAACCGAAAAATCCGAAGAATATTATCGCAAGAAATATTATTCGTATTTTTAATTTTCCGTAATTCATAATTCGTAATTCGTAATTTTTAATTCGTGATACTTATGTGCTTTTTGTCAATCAACAAAAACAGTTCCAACGGCAATAATCTAACCTCTTGGCGGATGTCAAGGGTGTTTTTTGTGACAACAATTTTAAACCCTGGGAATTTTGACAAACCCCTATAATCATTGAAGGCTATCCTGTTTTGAAATTTAGATTCAAACGCGAATTTACCGCAAATAAAATCCACTTCTTCGCTGTTTCTGTTGAAATAAACATCTTTGAATATTTTCTTGAGATGCAAGAAAATCAAATTTTCCGCTATTCGACTTTTCAAAATAGAATCTTCAAGCATTGGCTCGGCTCCGGGAATTTTTCCGTTCAGCCACCAATCAAAAAGAAAGAATAGGAACGGATCGTTTAGGTATATTTTTTTGTTTTTTCGAAAATTGATTTTCTTTTGATTGTAATCGTAGTTATATATTTGGGAAACGATAAAAGCGTCTTCCAAAAAATTCAAATAATCATACACCGTATTATGCGAACCAAGTCCCGCATCTTCCGCGAAAGAATTATAGGAAACATCGCTAGTTACGGATGAAAGTATTCTGGCGAGGATTTGTTTGGTAATATTTTCTCTTTTTCCGTTTTTGGCAATTTCAGAAACAATCCAATCCCGATAAAGATTCAGGTTTTCCAAACCTATTTCTTTTTTCTCAAGATATTCATTAACGATTCTGGGTATTCCTCCGCAGAAAAAATAATTATCCAGTTCCTTGGTAAGGGGCACTTTGTTTTTTATTCTGGCATAATATTTTTCCGGACTTTCTTTTGCGCCTAATTTAAAATCTACTTTCTCATATTGAATCTTGATGAAATCTCTGAAGCTCACGGGAGCAAAATGGAAATCAACGCCCCTGCCCCTGCGCCCGGGAAGATATTCCCCTGTTTTTTTTATCTCAATCGTGCTTGAACCGGTCAGAATATAGGTGATATTTTTTTTGGCGCCTTTGTCAATCAAATATTTGACCGCTAAAATACTATCCTTGACTGATGTTATTTCGTCAAGCATCACGAACATCCTTTTTGAGGATGGGAAATTTTTAATATATGTTTCAACCAAATCGACCACATCCGCTTTTGTTTCCAGAAGATCGCAATTAAAATATAAGAAATTAGTCTTATTTGCGCCATTTATTTTTTGCTTGATTAGGAGCTTGAGATGAGTGGTTTTCCCGATCTGCCTGGGTCCGGTTGCGATATAAACACCGTCTGTAAATTTATGATCTAAAAATTCGCGGTTAAAAAAAATGTGTTTGCAATCGCCCAGATCCTTAAGATGCAAATCGTTTTCAATAAACTGTTCATTTTCAAACCATGGATTCGAACTATATATTTTTTCCAGTAAATTAGCCATATTTTATTGTTACTACTAATTAATTGTCATTTATACTGACACTACTATTATACATTATGTCAATTATTTTGTCAATACCCTTTTATTGCACACTTAACCCACTCGGTACCCCGGGCGCCGTGGTGTCGACCGCTGAAACATATTCATAGGCTCCGATATCAAAACCTGCTCCCTGTGGCCGAGTGTTTCTATCAAAATCAGCCGATGGAGCGTTTGTCACCAGACCTGTATTAATTGCGGGAGAATCACTCTGCAAATGAAAATCATAACCCAATTTATTTACGAACATAGGGTCAGCTGAAATATTACCACTCATTGTGAATAGTCCGGGAGTACAATAGGAAGTATTGAGCCAAGGTGCACCTGATGGATATTTCAAATTATTAGACATAATAACTTGTGTTGAAGTATGGCCCCAACAAAATATCGCATCTTTTTGAAGGTCATCAAAAATATTGTTTTGAATAATGACATTTGCAGGGTTGCCCCATATGACTATAACAGCAGACTTTTCCGAGTAAACGGCAGTGGGAGTTGAGAAAGTATTATTAATTATCTTAGTATCATCATATACGACAACTGATGCCGGTATCTGTATTGTTTCCCCTGAATACTGATGATGAATAATATTGTTTTTAATAAGTAAATGGTTACCACCTATATAGATAGCATGATCGCATCCATTACAATTATTTACTAATCTCCCTGTATCGTATATATGGTTAGAATCAATAGTTATGTAATCATTGGTCCTAGTATTATCTCCTCCAACACTGGCAGTAATGCCACAACTTAATCTGTTTGAACCTGTCCTATTGACCCTTCCTATTTCGTGGATTTTATTTCCATATACAGATATATGACTTACCGCCATAAGCAATACGCCATAATCACCCATCCTTTCAATCTCAAAATCTTCTATTTTTATATAGCAATTCGTGTTAGAATTCTTTATAATTTTGAAGCCATACGCCGTTCCAGAATCAAGCACCCCGCCGGAAGTCCCGCCATCTAAAACCGCCCCCCATTTGTTTTCAGATTTGAATGTAATCCAAGCACCGGAAGCGCCACAGGTTGTTACATTAACGATTGGTGTATCATAACCAGTCGGGCCAGTATACGTCCCATCAGCAACAATTACCGTATCGCCTGGATTCACAACATCGGCTGCTCCCTGGATAGTGTCATAGACCGTGTATGCGCCGGAACCACAAGTGTCAGTTGTTGGATCATAATTATTGCCATAAGGAGTTGAGCAGGAAGTTGTTGTGTTATCAACATAATAAGTTGCCGCTTCGGAGCTTTGAGCCAAACCGAAAAATCCGAAGAATATTATTGCGAGAAAAATTAATTTTGTTTTTTGGATTTTGGCCATGGCATAGTTTTAATATTGCCTACAACACCACCGGTGAAATAAATCCCGCTTGATCAACGAATTCCTTGGAAATGATCTGTGCCATGGGAATTTTCAGCTTAACCGCTATTTTTCGCAATTTAATGTAGTCACGAGGGACGCCTTTTAATTTTATTTCAAAAGCGATTTTGTTTTCCCAAATCAGATCGATTTCTTCCGTATTGCGCTTGTTATAAAAGCTGATTTTCCCATAGCGGCTCATCTGATTCGCCACGGCATTTTCGAACAGCTGGGCATCATTGACATTACCGATGACTTTTAAAAGACCGGTATCGGAAAAATATACCTTCTTTCCGCCAGCCACCGAGCGATCAATGCCCTTGGCATAGCGCGGCAATAATTTAATAATGAAGGTGCCTTGCAGAAATTCCAAATAATTATAAATCCTGGGACGATTGACGCCTAATTCGCTGGCCAGTCTGGTCACATCCAAGAGCGACCCGACTCGCGGCACCAACAACAGCAGCAAATCGCGCAATTCCTGGATATCCTTATAATCCGAAAGGATTTTGAGATCTTTCTCAAAAAAGGAAGCGAAAATATTTTTTAATATCTGTTTTTTTATTTCTTTATCTTTTTCCAAAACCACAGCCGGAAATCCGCCGAATTGCAAAAAATCCGCGTAATCAGTTTCGAATTGTTTGTGAAAAAACACCGAGCTTTTTCCAATCGCTTCGGACAGCTGTAAATTTTCTATTTCATTGGCCGCGATCTTGTCCTGAAAATAGAGATACTCCCTGAAATTCAGCGGCTCGAGCTGAAAAATAAATTTTCGGCCGCTCAAAGATTCGGGAAAAAGATTTTTCAGATAATAATTGGATGATCCGGTGACAATAAACTTGATCTGATAATGGTCAATCAGATATTTGATAATTTTGGTGATTTCCGGAAAAATCTGGATCTCGTCGATACACACAAATATTTTTTTGTTTTTTCCGCCACCGGACAAATCCGCCAGCCGTTTATAGATGTTGTTGTAATCAATATCCTCAAAAATCTTCACATCCAGGGGATTCTCGAAATCAAACCACAATTTTTCCTGACTGTTAATGTCATTGAACAACTGGCGCATCAAAGTCGTTTTTCCTACCTGCCGCATGCCCGTAATAACTAGCGCCTCTTTTTTATCTAAATATCTTTTTATTTCGCTAAATAATGCCCTTTTTTTCATATATGTAAGTTATTTATTACAAATTAACGCTTATGTGTAATAATATTACTACAAATACCCCAGACTGTCAAGCACCGACCCTATTGCACGCTTAATCCTTGGGGAGCCACGGGCGGAGTGGAATCGACAGGATTGACTGTTAGAAGCTGCTTTATTTCCTGATCATTTAAGACTTTATTATATATCCTTACATCATCAATACTTCCCTTTAGCGGACTCATATACCCATCACCAATTATTATATTCTTACTGTACTTAACCGAAGGAACAATCGAATAAGCCGTGTTATTTTTAAAATTTCCGTCGTAATAAATTTTAATTGTCCTTGCTGTATTGTCCCGAGTAAAAGCAATGTGATGCCATTGATTGTTATTGCTTAATGTTCCGGAAGCAAGCGCATCCCAGCCAAAATAAGCCTTGCTTGATAAGCCGTGATAATACCGCAGCATTCCATCAGTTTCTATTACGAAAGCAAATTCACCGCCAAAATCCTTGTCAATCAGACTAATACGACTGCTGCCGATATTTTCACCCTTTATCCAAAAAGCTAGAGTTAAGTCCTTGGAAAGATTTTGTGGCGGATGAACAATTTTTATATATCCGGTACTGCCGTCGAAGCGTAGGGCTCGTCCAAATTTACCCTCGCTAATCCTGGTAACGCCTCCGAAAATATTTCCGCTCAGCCCTTGCCCCGAAGAATCAAGCACATTCTGGCCGCCATCTTCATCGAATTTCCAGTGCCCGACCAAAATAGCTGGTGGCGGCGGATCTTTTTCATCATTATCACTTGCTGATGAACAGCCCAGATCAACAGGCGTTTCAGCACAGCCGGCGTAATCACATTTCCCATCGTTGTCGTTATCAACACCGTCAGAACACTGGGGATAATTTTGTCCATTAGTGAACCGGGCTACTGAAACAAGACTGGGAGCATATCCGCTTTTGAATGTCTTTGCTTTGATAACAATCGGAGCTGAAACAGAAAAATTTGAAGCATAAAGCGCGGAATTTATACTTGGCTCGGAGCCATTTGTCGTATAACGGATCTCTGATCCTGGTGTGGCGGCGGAAAGAGATACATTAAAGGAGCCAGCAAATACTCCGCTTTGGGGTTGAATGATCGGCATAGCTGCGGACGGAGTGGAATTAATTTGATCCATCATGGCTTTGAATGTCGCGACAACTTCTTGGGCTTTCACGCTACTGACCTGACCGCGATACGCGGCAATAAAATCTTTCGCGCCTGTCCAAGCGGTAGCAAGCATTCCTCGCATATGTGGGGCAATATTTGAGTTTGCGTTTTGCATCATTCCCAACTGGCTCAAGGCTACTGAACTGTTTCTCCAGGGGCTAGACACCACATCAAATCCTTTCCCGGCAAAATAAGCAGCTGTTGCTGGAGCGCTGTTATAGTGCCAATCAGCAATCATTATGTTATTTGGAGAAATCAAATCGATCGCGGGGTAGATAGCTTTTGCGCCTGTTTCGCCATCAGCCTCCCATGTTCCAACATTCCAATCAGAAGATTTGAGTAGGCGATCTCCCCATAACCATAAGGTTTTATTTGATGCTGCCAGATGATTTTGGTAAATTTTCACCTCATCCGCGAACATTTTGGCCCAGGTCTCTCCGTTATAATATGGTGAGTCATTTTCGGGCAACATAAATGCTTCATCCATCCCAATGTGAAATGCATCCGCCCCTGTCACTTCAAGCAACTCATCCATTAAATCCAGGGCGATAGTATGGGTTTCTGGATAAAGAGGATTCCAGCTGCGGCAGTAGTCCAACTTCGTCGGTGTTCCCGGATTAGCATCGAGATGAGGATAAGCATCAAGAAATTCTTTAAGTACTGTTCCCCCACAAGACTGATGGCTCATAAATTGCATTGCCGGTATAAACTTTATTCCCGCTTCACGACAAGCATTTACTATCGAAACTAATTGATCGCGCGAAAGAGCATTTGAAGAAATTAGCTCGGGATGGCTAGTCCATTGATAATTATAGTTAAAGGATAAAACAAGTGTATTGATTTTTGCCGCCTTCAAATCATTGCGAACAAAATCAGCTATGTCTGCAGCACTTGATTTGTCAACACCAATAAATAATCCGCGAACTTCAATCGGATTTTGGGCGGCTGCTATCGGCGCTTTGATAAAAAAAGTCAAAACAAAGACCACCATTATGAAAAATACTGCTGCCAGAGAAGTTCTTTCCTTATTTAATTTCATAGGTGACATCATTTATCTTCTTACTTTATAAACTTTAAAAACTTGATAAACTTTTTATTGCACACTTAATCCGCTCGGCGCCGCCGGAGGGGTGGTGTCGCCACCGCTGAAAACGAACCCCGTCACTGATTTTGGCGGAAGAGTGAATGATCCGCCTGAGAAAGATCCTCCCGTTAATCCGTAGGCATCTGTCTCTTCCCACATGGTATAAGCCGCCTGCTGGGACGATAATCCCGTAAGCGTTATGATGCTGTTCGTTGCTGCCTTGTTGATTATGACGCTAACCACGCTATTGGAAGATTTGTATGAAGTGGCAAGGACATTGCCTGACGGATCATCCGTTACTGTTGTCCCAACCCGGACAGCACCTTCGGGAATCAAACGATAGTATATCTGGAGAGCAAAGTTGTGCGGACGGGGAGCAAAGCCCTTTGCGGCAGACTTGCGCAGTCCCCAAATTTTGGTTCCGCTTCCGCCCGCGCATCCGAACATATCGTAAAGGTCCCAGATAAGAAGAGAATTAATAATATTTGTGGAAAGAAAATAATGGGTCATGCCGGCCACATAAGAAGCATATGCGGGTTTATCCGTTGGTGAAGGATCCTGGCAATAGTCTGCGTCGCCTAAAAACTTAGTTCCATACTCTGTGACCATCAGTTTTAGGCCCTTTGGATCAAGCACATTCTGCGCGCTGGCAATATAAGGCACAAATTCCGAGGGGTCTGACAAGGTGTCCCATGTATGCGTTGAAATCATCCCTAGATGAGACGGGATGCTCGCAGGCATGCTGTTTAAATAACCTGGAAGGGATGACATAAAGGCAGTTCCCGGCCCGACGATTTTGACGGGCAAGTTTCTACTGTCCCACTCCGCTGACATGGCCTGGATCAGCTGCCAGTAGGTGGTCGGGGAAATATAAGTGCCCCAGCTGCCATCTGGCTCATTGACGAGCTCGATAAACCTGAAGCTGATATTCTGCTCATTGCGAGCATACTGAACGATGGCTGTCCAGTAATTCACGGCATCTCCGATGGAAGTCGATTTCAGGGTTCCGTTGCTGTCTTCCATCCAGGACGGAAGCGACCACAGTACGAACATGGGCTCCGCGCCCAGGGCATTGAGCGCCTTGGCGTAATTCCAGGCGGGAGTCTGGACGCTGCTGGCTCTTATGGCCGCCAGATAGCCGTCGACGCTGCCGGATTGAGAAATACTTAAGTCTACCGGCGCCCTGACAAAAACCAAATTAAGGTCGCCTGAAAGCTCCTGAAGAGTCTGCTGGCCATTAGTCTCATTGAGCAGGCGCGTTGATGCATTTCCGCCAAATCCAAGAATTGTCTGGTATGTCTGGGCAGTGTTTATATTAATCGTTGCCGCCTGGGAACTCTGCGCCAAGCCGAAAAGGGCGAGAAATATTATGGCGAGAAAAATAAATTTTGTTTCTTGATCCATCGATATTTTCTATGTAAGTAATTAATTACTTACATCAATTATAACACTGATAGTCCGCTGGGCGCAGCGGGCGCTGTGGTGTCGGAAACAGAACCGCCGTATAACGCCGCGACTTCAGACGCACCCAGAGCCAGATTATAAATCCTCATATCATCAAGAAAGCCATTAAAGTAAGTGCCAGACTCATAGTGAAATCCAAGCCTCACACCGACTGATCCGTAGTAATAAATATTATTAGCCCCAGCAATTAAACCTGATTCAATTCCATCCACATATACTTTTAAATTCTGTTTATCATAAACGCACATGGCATGATGCCAGGTATTATCTCCCACCGCAGCCAAACTGGTGACCTGATGAGTGCTGGTTCCGCTGTCATAGCCGATTTTGCAATTTATTTTAGCCGAAGATCCTGATCCTGAAACTCGCATGGCATAGGAAACCCAGGGATCTTTGGGATGTTCCATGACAAAATTATTGTTGACGCCCGAAGTTTTCAGCCAGCCGCCGAATGAAATACCGGATACTGGACGTAATTTGGAACTTGAAGGAACTTGGACATAATCATTGATTCCGTCCAGACTCAAGCCCCCGTTTAATTTTCCGTTGGTCCAAACCGCACCGTTCATAAGTATGCCAGCGTTGTTATTGCCTGAACTATCAGAGGCGGTAATTCCAGAAGTCTCATCAAATTTCCAGTGTCCCAATAGTTCAACCGGCATGCTTGGTACATTATAATTGGCTAGAAAATCACCCAGCGCCCGAATTCTAACGTCTCCCTCTGAATGAGTCGGCACCAGCCAACCGCCTTCGGCCACCTCATCCCAGGCGTAAATTAAGATTGAATTAGCTTCAGTATTATTAGCCACCACCCAGTCCAGCGCCTTACCGACAAAATAAGTAATTTCAGAAGTCGTCGGTTGTTCAAACCAAGGATTAGAAAAAGCTCCCCAGGGAGGCGGGATTTCCCAGCGTGGTCGCTGGTCATTACCAATAGTGATGTTGGGTATGCGCGTGCTTTTATATGATAAAGTGTCCCAGTGCAGAATGTTCCTAGTCATAGTTTCAGAAAAGGGATAGCCCGTATAATTTTTAAGTAAGGGATAACCGATATATTCCTTGGCCGCAGTCTGGGTATACATATAGTTCTCAAAACCACTTTTAATATATGGTTCGGGAATGCCAGCAACCTGGCACTTGGATTTGATTTGATCAATAATCCGTTGGTCCCAAGTCAGGATAAAAAGCAGCGGCCGGCCGGCCATAACTTTCTGGTAAGACGGATCCTTAAAATAATTGACTATGGCCGTTGACCAGCTGGCGATATATGTATCCGACTTTTGATCTGCCAGATGAATAATGATCGCGAATTTAACCTGGTTTTTGTAGGGGCTGGCCATATGATAAGTAACGGCTGCGCTGTTTGAGACCGTTTCAAGGTGGGCAAAATAGTCAATGCCACCCCTAATCGCATATTGCATATCCTGATTAAACTCTGTTTGGCTCCATGTGCCAGAAACTGAATTTGTGCTCATATCTAAAAACCAAGGAACGCGATCATGCCATTTTTCAGGACTTAAGGTTGCCAAATCCGGGTCATTTGGATCATCAAATTGGTCATAGCGGATAACGCCCACAAGAGGCCTAGCCGCCAAAGCATGCCTGGCACTAAATAAAAAAATAGAGAAAACAATTAACAAAAGAAGAAAACTTTTTTGAAATATTTTTAATTTTTTCATTTTATTTTTTTATTTACTGAGATATCTATGTAAATCAATTATTGAATTATTATTGAACACCTAATCCGCTCGGTTTACCCCGCCTGCCCCGTAGCGAACTGGTATAGGGTGGATTCGGTTATTAAACCGTTAATCCTTGGGGCGCAACCGGCGGGGTGTCCCGATTTTGTCTCCGACTTGTCGGAACAACAAAATCGAGGATTCGCGATTTTATATTAAAATTTATAAAATCGGGAGTGTCGGGATACTATTCCTATTGAACCGCCAGACCTGTTGGAGCAGATGGCGGAGTAATATCGCCGCCGGAAACATATTCATACGCGCCGATGTCCGGAATGCCTGTTCGCAGGTTGCCGTCAAAATCGTACGCAGGCGCACCATCAGAAACCCCCCTTTCTATTGCCAGGGAGTCTGGCTGTAATGCCCAGTTATCATTTGCCCAGTTGCCGTCATTACTGACACCGATGAATTTAGGATCCGCTTCTGGATAATCGCAGTTAGCCTGGCAATAATTATTATTCATAATAAATTTCGGGTCTTCTCCGGCAAACCACATTGTTCCGTCATAAACAATATTATTTCGGACAGTTACATTATTTGTTGGCGCGTAAACATAAAAAGCGGCCTGCCCTGAGCCATTTTGTCCCGGCTGATAGAAAATATTATTTTGAATAATCGAATTTGTGGGATTGCCGAAATCAAGTAATTGCGGGCCTCCTCTAGAGTTACTATTTGGCCAGGCAAAAACATTGTTGCTATAAATGGAATCGGTGCAGGATGTCTCCATGGCGCCGCCGCTATTCCTGTAAGTAATATTGTTTGTAACTGTCACATGATGGCAGGCTCCCGGCGGCCAATCGGAAAAATAAAGCGAGTGATCTTTGTTATACCAAATATTGTCGGGTCCGGTTCTGCCAATGTCATGCCATAAATTTCCGTCTATTATATAATGGTGATTGAGGCTGCCTAGATAAATTCCCGTAATCCCATAATCCGAAGTCGTTTCATAGTTCCCTATATGATGAATGTGATTGCCCTTTATGACAATATCGTGAGAGGGCTTGCTGTTATCAATAAAATTCGCTTGAGCCCAAAAGCCCGAATCGTGGCAATTAGTAATTTCAAAATTTTCTATTCTTATATAAGAAACGGGCGCTTCGAAATTAATATATGAATGCGCGGTGCCGTCACCATTCAACACGGCCTTCCATTTGTGTTCTGCTTTGAAAGTTATCCACGTATTCGGATTGCCGGAAATCTTAATGTTTAATGGGAATTGCTTTCCTTCTGATCCATAAGTTCCGTCTTTTACAATAACTGTATCGCCTGCATTCACAACATCGGCAGCTCCCTGGATAGCGTCATAGACTGTGTATGCGCCAGAACCACAGGTATCAGTTGCCGGGTCATAATCCGTGTCAGAAGGCATTGAACAGGAAGTTGTCGTATTATCGACATAAATCGCCGCCGCCTGGGAACTTTTTGCCAAGGCGAAAACACCAAAAAACAAAACTGCCAGAAAGAATATTTTTGAAAAATTTTTCATAATTTTACTGCACGCTTAAATTTGTTGGCGCGACCGGCGGGGTGGTATCGTCCGCTGAAACATATTCATACGCTCCAATATCCGGTCTAGATCCTGAATAGGCATAACTCACTCCGTCCCCATTATTCCAGGAGATGCTTCTGCCAACAGTGATTGTGTTTGCGCCGTAATCAATATCCGTTATAGTCGCGGTATTGCTTCCTACTCTGATAGTATCCCCTGAAACTCCGGCAATTCCATAGCCGTCATGGAAATATTTTGCATCTGCAACTGGAATAACTGTGCCTATACTGGAACCTGTTGTTCTGGTAAGAAAATCGCCTGCGTTGATACAGGGACTATCAGAAAGAATATTAAAATTCAAATTGGCTTTATCAACGAATTTAGGGTCGGCATTAAATGAATTTAAATCCTGCGATGTTCCAGTTTGATAAGAATTGAGCGACATATATAAAGCTGACCAATAAGCATAGAAACTTCCAGTATAATAATCATTATAATTAAGCTGATTTGTAGTTCCACCATTTCTGTAAACTTCATAGGTATTTGTGTTATCAGATACAATGTTGTTAAAAAACCGGGAATTTTCAGACCAAGCTGAATCTCCGGATGCACCAATCCGTAAAACTCCTCCTGTACCAGCGTTATTATAAATAACATTGTGAATTATCTTTGTATGCTTGCTTACTCCGAACTGAGGACTTGCATACATCAGCAATGTGTAGTATTTAGTATTCCCGTATATTTGATTTTTCCTTACAATAACATTTTCGGAACCAGTTACATATATTCCATTTTTATTGTATCTTACGATGTTGTTTTCTACTGTTGCATTATCCGTATCATCAACCCAAATCCCCGTTTCCCCGTCATAAGTAACTCCGTTGTATTCACAGATATTATTTTTAACTAAGTTATTACTACCCTTAGATGATACAGCCTCTATTTGAATCCCCGTTGCTCCATTATAATAGGAATGATTATTTGCTACATTAGCTCGGTCTACCTGCGTTACAAGAATACCTTGTCTGCTATTATGGTGAACATTATTATTTGTTATAGTAATATCTGTAGGATGTCCTGAACCCCAGTCTGTCACATAAATACCATCTATCGTACTATACGAAACTTCATTATTATCAATTAAGATATTATTGGAAGTGACAATTGTCGTGCCGAACTGATTCCCGTACATAGTCCCGTTTATTATTTGAACATTAGAAACTCCGTTGACAAGATAGTAATTATACATACTGCCATTCGAGGTTACACCATCAAAAATGATATTATTTTTCGCATAAGATTCTCCATTTATAAAGATTTGAGCCCAATTGGTATTCCGGAATTTAAGCCCTTTAAATTTTATATGGCTTGTAGCAGGAGAACCTCCCATGCAGATTGCGCAGTCTGTGGCGGATAAGTTGGGGGACTCTATCCATACCTCTTCGCTGCCGTAATTCTGGAATGCGATATAGTTTCCAGCAGCGCCTGAATGTTGGGGGGTCACCCTCTCAACATAAGTTCCTGCTCTTATGTAAACCGTGTCCCCTGCAACCATTATGTTCGCGGCTTTCTGAATTGTCTTGAAGGGCGCAGATTGTGCTCCTGAATTAGAATCATTGCCGTTTGTGGCTACATAATAAGTCGCCGCTTCGGAACTTTCCGCCAAGCCGAAAATACCAAAGAATATTATTGTGATGAAAAATGTTTTTGAAATTTGTTTTTTCATTTTTTCATTTTATTGCACACTTAGTCCGCTCGGTTTACCCCGCCTGCCCCGTAGCGAACTGGTATGGGGCCAAGACAAAAACGCCGAAGAATATTATTGCGAGGAAAATTACTCCGGTGAAATAGGATTTTTGTTTGCCTTGAAAATATTTTTTATAATAGTAATGATGCATTGTCTTGTGAGCTGTAAATTATTTTAATTCCGAGGCCCAATACCAAACAGGCAAAACTTTAATTTTTCTGCCGCTCTTCTCAAACTCTTCATATTCATCTTCGGTTAAAATGACGCCCTCATCGAGATCATATTTTTCCATAGCCTCCAAAAGTCCTTTGATTTCTCGTTGTCTAGTGTCATAATTTTTAAGATTTTTTGTTACTTGAAAGGCCGCGACAATTTTCCTGTTTTCCTTAAGCAGAAAATCACATTCGCCGATGCCACGGAAATAAAAAACATTTTTGCCAACTTTTAAAAATTCCAAAAAAACCAAGTTTTCCAAAAGTCTGCCATAATCATCGGAAAAAGAAAATCGAATCGCGTTAAGCAAGCCTGTGTCAACGGCATATATTTTTTTAAGATGCCGCATCTGCTCTTTAATTTTGTAATCGTACACCGAGAGCTCAAACAGCAAAAATACGCTCTTGGCATAGGAAAGATATTTAGACAGAGTTGCCTTGCTGGCGCTTCTTCCCATTGAAGCAAGCACTTTTTCCATTTTGGAAATAGAAGCCATGGAAGAAAAATTATTAATTTCCATTTTGAGAAAATCCTCCAGCAGAGCCACATTTTTAACATCATAGCGCTCGACGATATCATTGTAAAATATGGTATTATAATATTCTTGCAAAACTTTTTTTTGCATCGGCTCCGATAAAACCTCGGGGAAACCGCCTTGCTCTAAAAATTCATTAAATATTTTTTTTATCCGCGCGCGCTGCTTGCCATATAGAATTGTCTTGAAATTAAAATTAACATTCTTGAATTTAAGGAATTCTTTAAATGAAAACGGGTACACCATAAAAGACAGCGAGCGCCCCCGCAGTTCGGTTGCGATTTCCTTGCTTAACAACTTGGAAGATGAACCGGTTAAGATCAATTTTATGTCAGGATTTTTCTCACTCATTCGCCTGGCCCACTTGGACCAGAATTCGATATTTTGCACTTCATCCAAAAAGAAGTATATTTTTTTATTTTTCTTGGGGGTAGCGAGCTCAAGATAACTGTTGAGCAGCAAAGTCAGCTCATCTCCGACAAGCGGATAGAGCCTTTCATCTTCAAAGTTTATATAGAGAATATTTTCTTTTGGAACATCAGCTAAAAATTCCTTGATAATCTGAAAGCAATAATATGTTTTACCGCCTCTGCGCGGTCCAATGATCGCCAAAATTTTTTTTCCGCTTAGCAAACGCTTGTCAAATTGGCGCAGGATAATGTCTCCGGGTAATTCAAACTCCATCCATTCAGTGATGAGCTGCTTCAAATTTTCTTGAGTATTCATAATATTTGATGCTTTATTATTTGTTTACTTGAATGAACAAATATTTATTACTTTGTTCATTACAGTAAACAATATACCACGATACCTATTTTTTGTCAACTCTTTATTGCACGCTTAATCCGCTGGGCGCGGCCCCGTAGAATTATTGAACGGTCAAATTCACGGGGCAAGCTGGCGGAGTAGAGTCCGATGAAGATATCTTTTCCAATTTCACATCGTCAAAATAATATTGGTCTCCGAGAGCGTCATAGGGAGCCAGCCAGAAATAAAGGCGGGCATCGGAAACATTGGAAGAAAATCCGGCCGTTGTGAATTGGGTCGAATGAGTACTCCAGCCAGTACCGAGATTGAACGGCTGATTAAGCCCATAGTTGGCGTATGGAGAGACATTTTGTATCAGGCGCGCTTCCAGATCGTGGCCTGTATTGGAGTAAGCGTTAAAACTTAAGCGGTATGCGGTGTTGGGCTCAAGAGCGATGCCGGGTTGATTCAGTTGGACATTGGCGCCGGGAGTCGTGATTTGGATTTTTGCCTGCCCGTTTTCCACCGAGAATGAGCCGGCGCCGTCAGTATAGAAAGTCCAACTGGCCGTGCCGGATCCAAAATCGCCATTGGTGAGTATATTAACGCCGGAGCAAATCAGATCCGATCCATTGCAGTCTTCATCGATGCCATTGCCGCAGATTTCAGTTTTAGGAGCGCATGTATTTTGAGATGCCGTAATAACCAAAAATGTTACCGCATTATTATCCAGCGCCAGATTCGTTGTAACCGAATTGGTGGATATTAAATTTAATTCAGATACCTTTTCAGCTCTGTCGAGGGAAGGATCATACATATAATTGCCATGGGTTGCGTCCGTCAGATATCTAGTAATATTTAATGTTTTATTGCGCAACCCCTCGGGAAGATTGTTAACTGCAATATCAACATTTTTGTATTGGCCGGAACTTTTCGTGTTTGAGTTATTATAAGCCATTACTTTAATTGTATTATTATTCCCGGCAGCGACAGCTCCTGCTCCGGGGCTTAAAGGCACAGATTCATTGGATGTCGCCGCAAGCCTTGGCAGGCCCGATAAATCTTTCCAGAATTTCATAACATTATAAACGGGAAAAACCTTGCCGTCCTCGCAAACGCCCGTATTCTTATTCCTCACCCGATTGGGGACTAACACGGAACGTCTGGGATTGGGATACTCCTCTAAGCTGTAATACAGGGGGTTAAATGTGATGCCAAGTTCAGTTGCTTTGTTTAAAACCAAATGATATTGGGACGCGATATAACCCGCGGCCATCGCAACTTCAAGATTTGTCGGCTGGACCGGGCCGGAGCCTTCCGGTTTTGGCAGAGGGCAAAAATATGGAGTTAGGGGCGGTTGCTGGCTCACCGGATAAGGACTGTCGTATGAAAGATTGCTTGGACTGTCATTATTCCCGTCATAAGCAAACTCGCCCGCCCACTGAGTCCTATTCGCAGGATCAGAGAACCCATAATTTTTTAGAATATTATCGTATCTCGCCATATCTTCGCCAAGATTTTTATTATAGCCAGGCGAGACTTCGGCGCCGCCATAACCGGCGCCGCCATAATAATGCCAGGAGGTCCACTCATGAGGAAGATCAGGATCATGCGCCTGTAACTTCTTAAGTGTTTCAGTTAAAAAATTAGTGTTTTCCGTACAATCGCCGGGGCCTCCAACCTTGATAAACGGAGCGCCAAATTCCCTGTTTACGGTTTGTACGGCTTTTACAACCCTTTCATGCATTTGACCATACTCTGATGGTGAAATATTTCCGCATATTGCTTCATTGAAAACATCAAAATACTCAAATTTTGACCCGTATCTTTGCTTATAATGCCTTACGGCTTGCGTCATCAATGTCTCATAATTATCCAGATTATTTGGAAAACAAGAATAAGCAGATTGTTTGTAGCGGCAATAGTTGTCGCATCCCTTTTGTTCCAAAGTGCCGTCCGGCTTCTGATACCATGGCCTTAGCCACGCAGGTATTTTTTGATGCAACGATATGATTAATTGCGCCCCGACATCGAATGCAATCCAATCCAACAAACCGTCATTGCCATAAGGGCCAAAACAGGTATTGCTAAAATCATAATTATTAAGGTTGTTTAAAACATCCGCAGTGGGCGTAGCAACAGAATCCTTATTAGGCGCCCAGCAATAAGGCACCGTAAAAGCCCTGATATTCATTGGTCCAAGCTCTTTTAATCTTGCCGCATCAAGAGGGCCGCGGCCATCGGATCCCTTATAGCTCCTCTCGGCAATATTTTGCCACTTATAATATTCGGGAATTGCCGCTCCCGCATTTGAAGCATCAACATTGATTGTCGCGGCTAGGGAAAAATTAAGAGTAGTAAATATCCCGAAAAATATTATCGTGAGAAAAATTACTCCTGTGAAATAAGATTTAAATTTTGTTTTTTTCATAACTTTTTAATTTTATAATTTTATGAACTTTTAATTCACGCTTAGTCCACTCGGCGCGGAAGGCGAAGTGGTATCAGCAGGAGCGGACATATTTTTAACCAGCACGCTTACGCTGCTGGCCGGCAAATTCAAGGTAAGAGCGCCATTTGCCACCGGATAACTGCTAATAGCTTGCATTTTTTCGCTAGCACTGGTTCTCTTGAGCGCATAATTGCCGTTTGTAATTCCGGACAAGTTGACGGATTTAGATGAGGATGAGGCATTAACCAGATGGACAGCCATATATCCGGCAGAATTTTTTCCGGCCAGCGCCAAAACTTCGCTGTCATTGGAAGATGTTTCGATAATATCAGTGCCGGACGGAAAATTATCGACTAATTGCTTGATTACATAATAAGAAAAGTAGGGTACTCCTTCGGGACTGGCTAGCGGATAATCATTGCCATATTCCCAATAATCTAATATTTCTGCTCCGCTGTGGCGTAGAATAAAATGATATATCCTGGCAATTTCCAGGGCATAATTCCAGGTTGGAAAGACGCTGGGCGTTTGCCAATAAGCAGGGTTCGTCCCTACTTCTTCGCACCAGACCGGCAGGCCATATTCTTTGGCCAGAGTATAAATATTTTCCATAGTTCCCGAAGACCAGGAATTCCAGCTATGAAAACTTACCGGACCTAGGTATTGCCGGGCAGTTGCGTCCTGCAATATGGGCGTAGCGTAACTCACTAAATTACCCGCGTTTGATGTGTCTCCGGTAAGCCATTTAGCGTTGAGGCCTAATGCGGAAAAACGCGCTCCGGCTTTTTTTATGAAACTCGCCATCTGGGCAGAAGAAAAAATGATCTGATATCCGCCATCAGCTTCATTGAAGCTGACATATTGGATCTCCACTCCATACTGGTCGCGGGCAAAAAGCAAGTAGGCCGCTATTGATTCAATGGCCTCATCATACTTATCTATGGGTATAACCCTCTGCGAAGAATTGGAAGGATTACTCACCATCCAGTTTGGTGCGTTCCAAACCGACGCCGCGATCGGGATGCCTTTGTTTTTGAAATTCTGCATCTGGATAAAATTGGCATTCGTATTCCCTGCATTTTGAAATGCGCTCCAGTTAAAATTATTGGAGTCGCTGTTATCGTTCGTCGGCTCCCATTCTGCCAGTTTAATTTCCACCCGGATATGGGCCGGCTTCAGGTTATTAAGCGTATATTGACCCACCGCTGACCCTGACTGGTCAAAAGCGTAATTTCCTCCAAGACCCTGGATTTTCTGGCGGACATTGTTTTGATTTACGGAAACATCCGCCGCAAAAGAACTTTCCGCCAAACCGAAAATTCCGAAAAATATTATGGCGGTGAAAAGTATTTTTACTATAAAATATTTATTCATTTTTTAGGCCTTTTCTGCCTTAATTTTACCACAAATTACGGGCCTACTCAATCCTTTTTCGAAGTGCGGATTTCACGGGCGCGAAGCTTTGGCGGTGGATTTCGCATGGCCCGTTTTTTTCCAACATCTCAAAATGCAATTTAGTTCCATAGCCTTTATGCTGGGCAAAATTATACTGCGGAAATTTTTCGTGCATCTCGCGCATTATCCGGTCGCGCGTCACTTTGGCAACAATCGACGCGGCAGAAATTGATTTTACAAATTTATCGCCATTTACAATCGCCTTTTGCTCGATCGATAGATTAGGGATTTTTTTATTTCCATCTAATAAAATTATCATTCGAGGTTCGACCTTTATGTATCCTTTGGCGATTCTAAGGTTGAACCTTGAGGCCTGGTCGAACCTCTTACGCGCTTTTTTTAAATCCGTAACCGCCGCCTTCATCGCCAGAAAAGTCGCTTCCAAAATATTGATCCGATCGATTGTTTTGTGATCGCAAATCCCCACCCCGACATGAAAATACTCGTGGATAAAATCAAACAAGCTTTCTCTTTGTTTTTCGGAAAGCATTTTTGAATCGCGTATCAACTTAGACATCGGATGTCTAAGTCCGATAAAGACATCCGATGTCTTGAAACACACAGCGCTCGCCACAACCGGTCCAGCTAAAGGGCCGCGACCAGCTTCGTCAATGCCTATAATAAATTCATAACCATCAGCTATGAGTTGATTTTCCAGATCAAATGTTGACTTTATCATAACTTTATTATAGGCGCTATTTCGTTTTTTCCAAAACCTGCTATACTGAAACCACTATTAATTTTATCTTGCAAAACCCAGTGGGCAACCCGGGGAAGAAGATAGAAATCATATGAAAAATTTTTATCGTATTAATTTTAGACGAACCCTATTTTTCAGATAGTGGTTTTTGTTTTATGAAATTTACTCATTTACATGTTCATACGCACTATAGTTTATTGGACGGTCTCGCCAAGATCGACGATATTTTAGATCGCGCCAAAGAATTAGGCATGGATTCGCTGGCCATTACTGATCATGGCGTGCTGTATGGCGCCATTGAATTTTTCATCAAAGCCAAGGAGCGCGGCATCAAGCCGATCATCGGCTGCGAGATGTATCTCACGGCTGGAGATTATAAAAGCAAAAACAATACCAATGAAGACAAAACCAGATACCATTTAATTCTGCTGGCCAAAAATGAAAAGGGCTACAAAAACCTGATGAAACTCATCTCCATCGCCCACCTGGAAGGCTTCTATTACAAGCCCCGCATCAACCGCGAGGTTTTGCGGAAATATTCGGAGGGACTCATCGGCCTGTCTGCCTGCGCTGAAGGCGAAGTGCCTGCGACAGCCATCGCCGGAAACATCGAACGCGCGGAAAAACTGGCCTTGGAATATCAGGACATTTTTGGAGCGGGCAATTTCTATCTTGAGCTCCAGCATCATCCGAAATTTGCCAACCAGAAAATCGCCAACGACGCGCTGATCAAAATTTCCAAAAAACTCGGCATTCCTTTAGTGGCCACTAATGACATCCATTATGTTAAAAAAGAAGACGCTGAAATCCAGGACATTTTGCTCTGCATCCAGACTAATAAAAAAGTCGCTGAAAAAGACCGCATGAATCTGATGGATTTTGAACTCTATCTCAAGAGCCAGGAAGAAATGGCAGAACATTTTCGCGATACTCCTGAAGCGATCACTAATACGCAGGAAATTGTCGATAAGTGCAATTTGAAAATAATTTTGGGCGAAACCCAATTGCCATATTTCGATGTGCCGGCAGGATTTACCGCCGAAACTTATTTGCGCCACCTATGTGAAAAAGGACTCGAAAAAAGATTTACCCCATTAAATCCCCGCCCCAGCGGGGACGCCTCTGGCGTATTTAACGGGGTTTGCAAGGAACCAGTAACTCAAGTAATGCTCGACCGTATGGCCTATGAACTGGGTGTCATTGAAAAAACCGGTTATGCGTCATACTTTTTAATCGTCCAGGATTTCGTCAATTGGGCTAAAGATCAGGGCATTGTGGTCGGTCCGGGGCGCGGCAGCGCCGCCGGCAGTTTTGTTTCTTATCTCACCGGCATCACCAACATCGATCCGATCAAATACGATCTGCTTTTTGAAAGATTTTTGAATCCGGAAAGAGTTTCCATGCCTGATGTGGATATGGATTTTGCCGACGACCGGCGCGATGAAGTTTTGGATTATGTGCGCCATAAATACGGCAACGACCATGTGGCGCAAATCATCACTTTTGGAACTATGGCGGCGCGCGCCGCCGTGCGCGACGCCGGACGAGCGCTTGGATTCCCTTATGATTTTTGCGACAAAACCGCCAAGTTGATTCCCCAATTTTCCGATATCAAAGAAGCGCTGGAAGAAGCCAAAGATTTCAAGGATCTTTACGCGAGCGGGGGCGACGCGAAAAAACTGATTGACAGCGCGCAAAGATTGGAAGGCGTGGCGCGCCATGCTTCGATGCACGCCTGCGGAGTCGTTATCACCAAGGAACCGGTAACAGAATACACGCCATTGCAAAAAATCACCGGCAAAGGCCGCGACAAAAGCGAAGGCACAGTGACACAATATTCTTCTTCGACTAAATACAGTTTTGTGGAAAAAATCGGACTCCTTAAAATAGACTTTCTAGGGCTGAAAAATCTCACTATCATCCAAAATACTTTGCGCATTGTGCGCAAGATCAAAGGCCTGGATATTAATATTGACGAAATACCCTTGGATGATAAAGAAGCTTTCCGACTTTTGCAAAAAGCGGAAACAACCGGAGTCTTTCAATTGGAAAGTTCCGGCATGAAACGCTACTTGAAACTTTTAAAACCGAATGTCTTGGAAGATATTATCGCTATGGTAGCGCTTTATCGTCCGGGACCGATGGACTGGATTCCTGATTTCATTGCCCGCAAACACGGCGAAAAACAAATCAAGTATTTGCATCCGAAACTGGAACCGATTCTCAATAAAACTTACGGCGTCGCCGTCTATCAGGAGCAGGTTATGCAGATCGCGCGCGATCTGGCCGGTTTCTCCCTGGGCGAAGCGGATGTTTTGCGCAAAGCCATGGGCAAAAAGATTTTTGCCCTGATTCAGGAACAAAAACAAAAATTTATCAGCGGCTGTATTGACCAAGAAATTCCCGGCGCCATTGGCGAGAAAGTTTTTGAATATATCGAGCCCTTCGCCGGCTATGGTTTCAACCGGAGCCACGCCGCCTGCTATGCCCTGATCGGCTACCAAACTGCCTACCTTAAGGCGCGCTATCCGGCGGAATTTATGGCATCCCTGCTCACTTCTGATCAAAGTAACATCGATCGCGTCGCCATTGAAGTTTCCGAATGCCGGGATATGGACATTGAAGTTATGCCTCCGCACATCAATGAAAGCTTTGAAGAATTCGCGGTAATTACTGGAGAAGATAATATTGAAAGAATTAGATTCGGACTTAACGCGGTCAAAAATGTCGGCCACACTGTGGCGCATGAAATTGTTGAGGAAAGAAAAAGAAACGGCCAATACAAAAATATCACCGACTTTGTGGAGCGGGTGCACACCAAGGATCTTAATAAAAAATCCATTGAAGCGCTGGCTAAAGTGGGCGCGCTGGAGGGGCTGGGAGAACGAAACCAAATTTTGGCTTCCATGGAAAATATTTTGCAACACGCCAAAAATTTCCAAGCTTTGCAAAATTCCAATCAGGGCAGTTTGTTCGGAACCAGCGACATTGAACTTCCCCAGATAAAATTGGTTGACGCTCCGCCGACTGAAAAAAGACAGAGCCTTAATTGGGAAAAAGAATTACTTGGGTTGTATATCAGCGGCCACCCAGCCAGCGAGTACCAGGCTTATCTTGAAAAAATAGGAACGCCCATCGGGACAATCAACGCGGAAACAGTAGGAAAAAATGTGGCCATTGGCGGAGTCATCACTGCGATTAAAAAAATTTACTTAAAAAATCAAAAGACAATGCTTTTCGTTACGCTGGAAGACACCAGCGGCAAAATTGAAATTTTAGTTTTCCCAAAAGTTTTGGAGCAAACGCTTTCCGTTTGGGAAGAAGAAAAAATAATTCTGGCCAGCGGAAAAATTTCCGACAAAGATGGAGTTTTTAAATTGCTCGCAGACTCCGCCAAGGCCGTCACTGCCGAAGAGGTAGAGAAAATGAAAAGAGTAATGGCCACGCAAAAAACAAATGGTGGAAAAATAAATCCCCCCTCTCCCTCAGGGAGAGGGGCTGGGGGTGAGGGCGTGAAAATAATTATAACCCTGCCCGTCAATTCCGGCGCGGACGACATCAAAAAACTGTCTGCCTTTTTTGACCAATGCAATCGCGGCGCGGCCAAAGTTTACTTGAATATTAATAATTCTCGCCTGGAAACGCCTTACCGCATCAAAAAAAGCGCGGATCTGAAATCCTCGCTCGAAAACACTGTCCAGGGCTGCCGGGTAGAAATATACTAATTTGGGCTCAAATAAGCCTCTCAAAAACCAGGAGAAATGTAGTCTGTGCCCAGTCGAGGCGAAGCCTCGACTAGAAAAGAGAAAGTCGGGATTGTCTTATCCCGACTTAAAAAATTTATTTTCCTTGCTTCTTAACAACGCTTTAATCCTCCGTCAAATGGCCCGTCTTTTTTTACTGGCGGAATATTAATATTCATACTTCCGCACTTTGGACACTTTTCCGGCGCGTCATTTTCCATTGATCCGCTTTCTCCGCAATCCTTGCATTGCCATGTCGGAGTATATTCAAAAAGCTTACTCTCTTTTTTTGCTTTTTTCATGATCCCTCCTCTTTTTTTATTGGTTATGTTAAAAAACTTTTCCTCCTAAAGTCCCTAAATCTTAACTCTTTTCTGAATAAAAAGTCAAGTGTTTTTATTCAAACGCCACGCTTTTCAAAATCAAATCATATTCCTCAACCAGATCTGAAGAAATCGAGGCGCCGAAATATTTGTAGCCAAAGTTGGTCATATGGTCCAAGCCGCCCTTTTTGAATTGCGTGAAAATCATTCTTTCAACGCCCTGCTTGAGATAGGTTGACTTCGCGCTCTGGCAGGCTATTTTCAAATTCTTTTCCGCGCTGTCCACTTCCCAGCCTTCAAAACCCATGGCCGTCATCTCTTCGCTTCGCCAGGAAAAAACTTCGCCGTCTGATCCATTTTTAAAATTAATCAGTTTGTCGCTCACTTTGTCGTAGGTCCATTCTTTCGGATATTCGAAAGAATAGTCATATTTGTCGTTTTTGAAAGTTTTCCAGTCTTTCATGTTTAATTTGTCGGCTGACGTGAGCGTGGAAGCGCAGCCAACGGAAGCTGTGCGCGGAATTATTACCACTGAAGCCAAAATTTTCTCCGCCAGTTTTTCTTCGGGAATGCCGGAAAGATCAGGATCGGATGATCTATGGGTCGTATTATAGGTAAAAGAGTTTACGAAAGAATATTTTCCGTCCGTAGTTTTGGTTTCTCCGGCGGCTGGAAAAAACATTTCTTGGGTTTCGCTTTTATACACCTGCTTAACTACGTCCACAGCCGTTCCCAAAATCGTGATCTTTGTGCCAGTGTTCACAAAATCGCCAGCGCCTAAACCGGTGCGATCCGTGGCCGCAAACTCATCACCTTTGTATTTCAGCCCCCAGTGCAGGAAATATTTTTTATTTGGATTATAAAGCGTCACATATTTCACGTCTTTTTCCATCAGATCGCTGTAAGCATTGGTTTCTTTAATAGTCCAGTCCGCTGGATATTTCAACTGATAGCCGACCGCGTAGTTGTTGTAGATTTTCCAGCCGACATAATCCCCCGTCGAATCGGTTTCGGGAGTATCCGCCGCTTCAACCGAGTTTTCCTCCGGAGTAGCATTTTGATCTGCCGGAGCTTGCGCTTGATTCTTTAGATCTTCAATTTGCTTTTGCAAACTTTCAAATTGGCTCTGTTTTTGAGAGTAATTTTTCCAAACAAAAAATCCCGCGCCTGCTAGGATTAAAACTAGAACGACTATTGAAATTATAAGGACAGTCTTTTTTTTGCCTCCGCTGTCTAAACCAGAAATTCTAATTTCGTCTTCCATAGTGATATAAAATTTAGCGATTTATTTTTTTATTCTCCTTCTAAATATTCACTTCTTGCATTTTTAAAGTATTTCGACCATTCTTCTAACTCTTTATTAAATTCTTCGTCACTTTCAATCGTAACTATTTTTTTAAGGTTGTCCACACTAAAATCAATAAACCTTTCGGCTCTTGCTTTCATTTCTATTGATTTTTTTTCAAACGTTTTACCCGCCTGTGAAATTTCTTGTTTTTCCATAATGATTTTACCAAATAATTAAACTTTGCTCTGCTTATACTTTAGCACTTTTTCGCTTCTTGGCAATTAGCTTTCAAAAATCATTCTCTCATACACCGCCCGGGTTGTTTCCACATCTCTTTTGCAGTATTCCAGAATTTCCTGAACTTTCCCGGCTTTAAAAAAATCCCAGACTTGCGAGCCGTCAATGCCGTCTTTGGGCGTGGGAATGCCAAGCGCCAGCGCCAGATGCTCAAGTCCCACAGTATTATTCGACCATTTCACCCATTCCTTCATCGTGTCGAAAATCGGATTGTTGCGGTAGCGCGCGAAAGGCAAATTCAGCAGATTCTGCGGCGGCTTTACGCCATTGATAATCGACCGTTGAAAAATAAAGCGCAAATCAAAGTCCATCACATTGTGGCCGATGAACAAATCGGCATATTGCGCCAGATCCCAAAACTGCTCAAGTGTCTTTTTTTCGTCGTTTTCGTTATACAACACTTTCGTCTCCGCATCATCCACCGCGTAACCAATGCACAAAATCCGGCCATACGCTCCGTCAAAAGAAGTCTTGAGCAGATATTCTCCAAAATCATCGTCCTTCTTGCCTTTTTTGTCGTGCATCATCTTGAGTATTTGGTGATACTCCTCTGAAGCCGGCAGTGTTTCGATGTCCAAAAATAATTTCATAATTTAATATGATCTTTTCTTACAATTCCAGTATACCACAAAAAGCAAAAATCCCCGAAAATTGAAGTCCGAGGATCTTTGTTTATAAAGTCGCTGTCACTACTATAAAACGGCTTCTTTAGCCGCCTTAGCTAAGCGGAATTTTACTACGGTTTTGGCCGCAATCTGGATCTTGGCTCCAGTTGCCGGGTTTACGCCCATGCGAGCCTTGCGGTTCACTTTTACCATCTTTCCAAAGCCCGGAACGACGAATTCGCCGCTCTTTTTGACCTCAGAGTAGGCCAGCTCTACTAATGTGTCCATGAGGGTCACAACATCTTTCTTCGCCATTCCCGACTTTTCAGCCAAGGCAGCGATGATTTGCGACTTTGTCATTTTCGCCATAGTTTTTATTAGTTATTAATTATAAGCCTAATTATAGCACTTTCTGAAAACAATGCAATAAACATGGGGGTTTTATTTATATCTTGTCAAGGGGTCGCAAAAAAGCCCATTATTACTGCTTTTTTATCCGGCGCTGGACATACCGGTATAAAAAATACAAGACCGCCCCGCCAGCGAGTATAACTGCCGAGAAATACAATATTTTCCCGCTCAACAATATAGCGCTCGAATACACTACAAACAAAGCGAACACTATTTCCGTCAAAATTGTGACTGCAAAATATTTCCAAAAATCATAGCGGATAATGCCCAAGGTATAACTGGCCGCCTCCGAAGGAATAGCCAGGCGAAAAAGGAAAACCAGCCAAAATTGCGAATTCGCCGAAATCCGTTCTCTGTAGTAATCTACTTTTTCCAAAGGAATAAACCGTTTGATTATTTTCTCTGAAAAAAAAGATCCAACAAAATAAGCAATTACCCCGCCAATAATCCAGCCGAGATATAAAAGCCAGAATGCCGTGAAATTTCCCCAAGCCATAATCGCCGACGGAACCAGCGGGACGCTGCTGAAAGGAGAAAGCAAAACAGCCAGAGCCGAAACCGCGATAAAAATAATCCCGCCCAAAATCGCGTTTGCCCGGAAATAAGCGCCGATGGAGTCGGCATATTTGACCAGCGCGCTTTGCGCTTCGGAAGAAGCATAAAACATCAAGCCCAAAATGACCGCGAAGGCTGCTACCCGCAGAGTTGTTTTCCTTTTCATTTTTTAATTATAACACAGAAAACTATATGCTTGTCTGGGTTTCACGATAAAAATAAAAACCGAAACTAGCCGGTTTTTGGTGGGTATTTTTGACTTCAAAAATATCAAAGTTTTTAATTTCGTGAGAATGTTCAAATGTTACCATTTCTACTTTGGAAAGGCTTGGTCCCTGCCGGCACCAGCGTAAAAAAATCTCGAGATGCGCCTCTTCGCCCTCGGCCTCAATAATAATCCCACCATTAGGCAACCGGTCGGCATAACCGCCAATACCCAGTTTTCGAGCAACTTCCTGCGCCATTTGCCGGTAAAAGACCCCCTGCACCCGCCCATGCACCTGAATAATAATACGCTTTTTCATTGCTTATAAAGATAAAGACCTAGCTTGATTAAGATTCTCTCAAGCCTAAAGCAAGATGTCTTTTTTTGCAAGTTTTTGACTTTTGTCTGTTTTTATTATAGTATAGCTCCATAGACCATGAAAAAGAATACTAATTTAGAAATTATTCGCCATTCCGCCTCGCATGTCCTGGCCGCAGCGGTTTTGGAAATGTTTCCGGACGCCAAATTCGGCATCGGTCCGGCCATCGAAAACGGGTTCTATTACGATTTTGAACTGCCGAGAACCCTAATTCCCGAAGACCTGCCGATTTTGGAAGAAAAAATGAAGGAAATAATCAAAGCCAACTATCCATTTGAAAAAGAAGAGATTTCCGCCAAAAACGCGCTCGAGCATTTCAAAAAGCTGGGACAGGATTATAAAATTGAGCTGATTAATGATCTCGAAAAAGATGACAGTAAAAAAGTTTCGGTTTATAAAACAAACGGTTTTGTAGATTTGTGCTCTGGCCCGCATTTGGATTCCACCGGAGAAATAAAATCCGAAGCCTTGAAGCTCACCCGCATTTCCGGCGCTTACTGGAAAAGCAACGAAAAAAATAAACAATTGCAAAGAATATACGGCGTGGCTTTTGAAAGTAAGAAAGAACTAGATGAGTATCTAGTACAAATGGAAGAAGCAGGCAAAAGAGACCACAAAAAAATCGGCCGTGAATTGGATTTGTATTCTTTCCATCCGGAAGCTCCCGGTTCGGCTTTTTGGCATCCGAAAGGCATGATTGTTTGGAATATTTTGGAAAATCTCGGCAAAAGCCTTCGCAAAAAATATGGCTATGAGGAAATTCAAACTCCGATTCTGGCTAAATGTGGACTCTGGAAAACTTCCGGCCATTGGGATCATTATAAGGATAGTATGTTTTCATTTGAGGTAGAGAAAGAAATTTATTGCATCAAACCGATGGACTGTCCTTTCAACATTAAAATTTACGCTGAAAAGCAAAGATCATACAAAGAATTGCCCGTTCGCTATACTGAAATCGGCCGCGTGATGAGAAATGAAAAATCCGGCGAACTCAACGGGCTTCTGCGAGTGAGACATATTACCCAAGACGATTCACATGTATTTCTTACTAAGGATCAAGTGAAAGATGAAATAATTTCGCTTCTTAAGATGGCGCGGGAATATTACAACTGTTTCGGCATTGAACCGGAATTTTTCCTTTCCACCCGCCCGGAAGATTTTATGGGAGAAATTAAAGACTGGGACGAAGCCGAGAAAGATCTAGAGTCAGCCCTGAAAAGCGAAAAAGTAAAATATGAAGTGAAAGAAAAAGACGGCGCTTTTTACGGGCCGAAAATTGATATTGATATTAAAGACGCGCTGGGACGGCGCTGGCAACTCGCAACTATACAATTAGATTTCCAACTACCGCAGCGTTTTGAACTGGAATATATAGACAATGACGGCCAGAAGAAAACGCCAGTGATGATCCACGCGGCTATTTTCGGAGCTTTTGAAAGATTTATCGGCATCATCACTGAACATTATGCCGGCGCTTTTCCAGTCTGGCTCTCGCCTGTGCAAGCGGTGGTCATTCCTGTTTCAGAAGAAAAATTTGGGGAATACGCTAAGCAAGTTAAAGAAAAATTAATTTCAGCCAATATCCGCGTCGAACTCGACGACTCCAAAGAAAGTCTGGGCAAAAGAATTTCCGAGGCCGAGAAACAAAAAATTCCCTATATGCTCGTGGTTGGAGAAAAAGAAATGACCGCCGACTCCGTCGCCGTGCGCGCTAGAGTAGACAAAAATCCCGCCTCCGCCAAGGTTTCGACGGGCAAGCAGGAAGTGATGAAAGTGAATGAATTTATTGAAAAGATTAAGAAAGAGATTGAAGATAAAAAATAATAAACTTTATAATAAAAAAGGCCGACGGAGTTTTGCCCCGTCGGCTTTTTTTAATTCCTTTTTAAGATTCGCTCATCTTATTTCTCTCCATCACCCTGTCGATTGTGTTTTTTAGATCGTTGTAGAGATAACCCTTAACAACTGTTCTCTTGACCTTTCCGTCTTTAAGTTTGAAATCAATCCAGCCACTTCCATCAGGTGCTATATGTTTCCAGCCTCTGCCATGTTGGTTTTTAACAGTAACTATTCTAAACGCCAGACCCGATGTTCTGTCGAAAAGCTCCATTTTTTTCCTCCTCCCTTGATTTTCACTATATGTAATTTTTATGGACAATGGTGAATCCGTGCTTGTCTTTTTCAAACACTATTACATTTGCAATCCTCGGAATTTCCGCCTGCGGATTTTTTGCCATCCATTCGCTAAGCGGTGCCTGAGGATTTATTTCGTCTTCATGCTCCTGCGGCACCTCTTCAATCTTTGCTTTGCCGTCAGGACCCACGACCCTATTCTCACGCATTAGATAATATCGAACTACATAATAACTGCACTGTATTTTCCTATCCATGGTTTTCCCCTCCCTTGATTTTTGACCTATTATTAAGTATCCTAATGAATACTTGTTTGTAAAAGAAACCTTAATGAAAACTAGCAAAAACAGCCGAAAAAGTCAACTTTATTATTTCATAAAGACTTTTGGTTGCCAGATGAATATCTCGGATAGCGAAAGAATCGCCGGATTTTTGGAATTGCATAAATTCAAACCGGCCAAGGATATAAATTCAGCTGACTTAGTTATTTTTAATACTTGCGGAGTGCGCCAGATGGCCGAAGACCGCGCTTATGGCCAAATTCATAATCTTAGGAAAAAATATCCTGAAATCAAAATAATTTTAACTGGATGCTTGGCAAACCGAAAAGATGTGCAAAAAAGACTGAAAAATAAAGTTGATTTATTTTGCGAAATAAAAAATTTTCCAGAAAAAATTACAGAATTAATTCATAAAAAATTACTAGTTGAATATCCTAGCGATAGCTATGATATTAAACTAAATCAATATTTAAATATTAAACCGAAATATTCCACGCCTTTTTCCGCCTATGTCCCCATCATGACCGGTTGCAATAATTTTTGCTCCTATTGCATCGTGCCTTATGCCCGTGGCAGAGAAGTTTCGAGACCAACAAACGAAATTATCAAAGAAGTAAAAAGCCTCGTTCGCAAAAAATATAAAGAAATTATTCTTCTTGGACAAAATGTCAACAGCTATTCCCACAAAAAAACCGGCTTTGCAGAACTATTAGACAACCTTGCCAGAAACAATCCTGGGATAAATTTCAAGTTTCTCACATCGCATCCAAAAGATTTTTCGGGAGATCTTATGAAAGTCATTGCCAAAAATAAAAACATTGACCGCGAAATTCATTTGCCAGTCCAGGCCGGAAGCGACAAAATTCTCAAAGCTATGAACCGCCCCTACACGCAAAAACACTATTTGGACTTGATCAATAAAATCAAAAAAAATATTCCTGGCGCCAGCTTTACTACTGACATAATCGTCGGTTTTCCCGGTGAAACCAAAGAAGACTTTGCAGAATCAGTAAAAATATTCAAGCAAGTCGGATATAACGAAGCCTATATCAATAAATATTCCCCGCGCCCTGGCACAGCCGCCTGGAAACTGAAAGAAACAGTTGATCTTCCGGAGAAAAAAAGGAGAGAGAGAATTTTAAGATCATTAGTTGGTTATGGAAAAAAGAAATAACAAAGTCCTTGTCGTTTTAGGCCCCACTTCATCGGGAAAATCGGAAGTAGCGATTAAGCTTGCTAAAAAATTCAACGGCGAGGTGATTTCGGCCGACAGCCGGCAGATTTATCGCGGGATGGACATTGGAACAGGGAAAATTACTAAAAAAGAAATGCGCGGAGTAAAACACTGGATGCTGGATATTGTCAGCCCCAAAACCGACTATAATGTCGCCAAATTTAAAAAGCAGGCAGACAAGATTATTGAGGATATTTTAGAGCGCGGTAAGTTGCCGATCATCTGCGGCGGCACCGGTTTTTGGATTAAAGCCATTGTGGATAATGTTGATTTTCCAGAGGTTGCTCCAAACAAAAAATTACGTAATAAATTACATAATTATTCTGCCGAGCGTTTATTCAACATGCTTAAAAAATTAGATTCAAAAAGAGCTAGAAGTATTGATAAAAATAATAAGGTCAGACTAATTAGAGCGATTGAAATATGTAAAACGCTCGACAAGGTGCCGTCCATTGACAACGCGAAGGGGTCCGACCCCTACGCTGTAGGGGTCGGACCCCTACAATTCCTCCAAATCGGAATTGATATTCCAAAAGAAAAATTGCAAGAAAATATTAAGAGGCGTCTTAAAGAACGCTTTAAAAACGGGATGATACAAGAGGTGAAGGTTTTGCGAGAAAAGTATAAATTGAGTTGGAAAAAAATCCAAAGCTTCGGTCTGGGATATTTTTGGATTCCGCTGTTTTTGCAAAAAAAAATATCCCGCGAAGAATTATTCGAAAAAGTTTACCTGGCTGAAAAAAATTACGCTAAACGGCAAATGACCTGGTTCAAAAAAGACCAAAGAATAAACTGGCTGAAGGATTACAAAGAGATTGAAAAAGAAACTAAAAATTTTACTTTATAAAAATATTTTCCCGGCAAGAATGTCTTGCCGGGATTTTTTACTTCTGAGACGCCATGCAGGCAGCACAAGAAGTTAGAGAGGGGCATGGACTATGACAGGATTTGCAGCCTTTAATATTTTTGCTGAAAGTATTTTTCTGAAAACAATAACTACAGCTTAATCCTCCGCAACGCTCTCTTGCCTCCTCTCTTTTTTTAATCATATATCTGTTAATTTCTGCCATTTCGCACCTCCCCGTATAAATTTTAGGAGCTAAGTTTTTTCTTTAATATCTCTCCGACAATTTTCGGATTGGCTTTGCCTTTTGACGCCGCCATTGTTTTCCCCATTAAAAACTGCAGGGCGTTTTGTTTGCCTTTTTTGTAATCTTCGACTGATTGCGAATTGGCATCCAGCACTTTTTGGACGACTTCCTCCAGCACGCCCTCATCGCTTACCTGCAAAAGTCCCTTGGCTTCAATAATTTGCGACGGGTCGCCGCCAGTCCGATACATTTCTTCCAAAACCGCCTGCGCCGCGCTGGAATTTATTTTTCCGTCCGCCACAAAGACGATAAGCTCGGCGTAATTTTCCGGAGTAATTTTTACTTCTTCGATTTTGTGCCCGTTTTTCACCAGATGTTTTTGCAGTTCGCTGACCATATAGTTGGCCGCTAGCTTCAGACACTTTTCCTCTCCTACCTGGAATTCTTTGCAGTCCAATTTTTCTTTTATTTCCGAAACTACATTTTCAAAATATTCGGCCAATTTTTTATCGCTCACAATCACATCCACGTTTTCACTGGATACGCCGTATTCAGAAATAAATCTCTGCTTTTTAGCCTCCGGAAGTTCGGGCAGATTTCGGCGCAGGCTCTCAATATAATCATCATCAAATTTAAGCGGTGGAATATCCGGCTCCGGAAAATAGCGATAGTCATGGGCCGACTCCTTAGTCCGCTGGGATACGGTGTCGCCCTTGGCTTCATCCCAACCGCGGGTCTCCTGAACTACCTTTTTGCCCTCCTCCAAAATCTCTGTTTGGCGCTTTATTTCAGCATCAATCGCCTTTTCCACAAACTTAAAGGAATTTATATTTTTGACCTCCACCTTGGTTCCGCTAAGCTTTTCCTCCCCTTTCTTGTAGAGCGAAATATTGGCCTCACAGCGCATATTGCCCTTTTCCATATCAGCCATTGAAATGCCCAAATAACGGCAAATCTGCTGCAATTTTTGGCAAAATAATCTGGCCTCCGCTCCAGTCTCAAAATCAGGCTCTGTCACTAATTCCATGAGAGGGACTCCCGCCCGGTTAAAATCAACAAGGGTATAATCCCTAGAAACAGTTTTATATTCTGTATCATCCGCTCGGCCGACTTTAATAATGGTACTATGATGCAATTTTCCCGTATCCTCTTCCAAATGAATTCTAGTAATCCCGATTTTCTTTTTGTTAATATCAAGATACCCTTTTCCGCAAAGCGGCTGGTCATATTGAGAAATTTGGTACCCCTTAGGGAGATCTGGATAAAAATAATTTTTGCGGTCAAACTTGCTGTTGAGGTTTATTTCACAATTAAGAGCTACTCCAGCTAGCTGTACAAATTCGATCGCCTGGCGGTTCGGCACCGGAAGCGTCCCCGGTTGGCCCGTGCATACAGGGCAGATATGAATATTCGGTTCACTTTCCTCACCTAGCCCATTTTTAGAATCACAAAACATCTTGGACTTAGTTTTAAGTTCAACATGCACTTCCATTCCGATGACGGGTGTATACTTTGTCATGATTTTATTATAACACTAAATCTGTGTTTCTTTACCGCCGGTACTCACTCTTCCTCCTTGCCATTGACCGCGGTATTGATTGCCTTCGCCCAAAACTTCGTGAAATGTAATATGCACGACACGCGCGCCGAAAGATATTTTAATATTGCTTTGGCCTAAGTTACAAACTCCGAAAGTCAGTTCTCCGCAATATCCCGGTTGGACTACGCCATTGAAAAGCCCGAGGCCCGAACGAAACATCGTCGTACGCGGAAAAATAATTCCGGAAACTGTTACTGGCAAGCTAACCTTTTCCATCGTTTTCACTAAATAATATTTGCCCGGCTCAAAAACAAAAGAATTGTCCTGTTCGCTTTTTCCTTCTTCGTTTTTTGCAATGAGTTTAGCGTCCGGCGTATGCCTTTCTTCTACACCCAAAAACCCGTCACCTTCGAGTTCATACACTTCTCCTAGACGCAAATCAAAGCCGGCGCCCTCCGGATTTTGCATTTCCCGCTCGCATAAATTTTCAACTAACTTTATTTCCGAAACCAGTTCGTGCAATTTTTTAATGCCTAAAATCATATTTCAAAAATTATTTTATTAATTCCACAAGCGCGTATTTGATGCCATTTTCTTCGCGCTCTTCACGCGAAATTTCTTTTTTAAACTCAGAATAATCCGGAAAAAAGGCGTCTGCGTCTTCCGGCGCATCATCCACCAGCGTGAGATACAGCTTGTCAGCAAAAGACAGGGATAATTTGTAAATCGTCGCTCCGCCGATGACAAAAACTTCTTCCTCGCTGTTTTTGTATTCACTTAAAACTTCTTCCAAAGAATTGCGCACTTCGCAGCCCGGCGCCTCATAATTTTCTTTCAATGTTACCACAATGTTTTTCCTGTTCGGCAGCGGCCGACCAATGGACTCAAAAGTCCGGTCGCCCATAATCACAGTGTGCCCGGCGGTAATATCCCTGAAATGCTTGAGGTCATTGGACAGATCCCAAATTAATTTATTGTCGCGCCCGATGGCCAAATTTTTGCCGACGGCGCAAATCATTGAAATCATAAATTTATTCTTTAGCGCAGGCTGATTTCCTGTCGTAATTTTTCTTATTCTTTTCATCGTACCCGCCAATATTTGCAATTTCAGCTTTGAGCGGCGGATGCGGGTCGTAATTTTCTAAAATTATATCTTCCAGTTTGAAATCGTCGATATTTTTGACTGCCTGATTTAACTTCAGTGTCGGAAAAGGCCGTGGCTCTCGTTGCAATTGTTCTTTAACCTGATCAAAATGATTGGAATAAATGTGCACATCACCAAAAAAATGCACGAATTCTCCAACCGGCAATCCGGTCACTTGCGCCACCATCAAAAGCAATAGGGCATAACTAGCGATGTTAAACGGCACGCCTAAAAATGAATCAGCGCTTCTTTGGAACATAGCCAGATTCAGTTTTCCGTTAACCACTGCGAACTGAAAGGTTGTATGGCAAAACGGCGGAACTTCGTTTTTATTTCCAGGAGAAGCCATGGCATAAATAAAATCCGGATTCCAGGCAGAAACCACATAAGACTTCCGATCAGGATTGGTTTTTAACCCGTCGATCACCCAGGCCAGCTGGTCAATTTCACGCCCGTCGCTCGCCGGCCACCGGCGCCACATCCGGCCGTAAATTGTGATCAGATCTCCCCATTTTTTCACAAACTCACTGTCTTTATCCTCCGCTTTTATTTTCGCAATAAACTCTGCCTGGCTCATATCTTCATGCTCGCCCGCCACCGCCGCTTTGTGATAGCGCTTCCAGGCCCATTCGTCCCAAATATGCACATCATTGTCCGCCAGATATTTTATATTCGAATCCCCGCTCAAAAACCAAAGCAGTTCCGTAAAAATTCCCCGGTGAAAAGTTTTTTTGGTGGTTAGAAGTGGAAATCCTTTACTTAAATCAAAGCGAATAATTCTGCCAAAAACCGAACGGATATACGGCGGCTCCTGCCCCTTGTCTTTGTATTGCTGCAAAACTTCCGGCGTGAAAAACAGCGGTTTATCAGCGCCATTTTCCAAAATATCTTTGAGTAAGTCCAGATATTGATATTCGGGATGTTTTTTGTTTTCCATAAATTATAAAATTTATTTTTTAAGAGTATCTTTGAAAAAATCCAGATTACCTTGAAATTTTTCCAGTTTAATCCTTCTCTTTTTCGCCAGTTCCCAAACTTCATCTTCGCGGATTCTTTTACCCTTGCCTCCATCCTGAATGCGAGCGTATTCTGAATAATAAACTATTCTTTTCACGCCTAGATTATTCAGCGATTTCATACAGTCATAGCAAGGCGAGCCAGTCACATAAAGCGTGGAATTTTTGAGTTTTTCCGTGTTCCCTGCGTTCATAATGGCGTTGATTTCACTATGCGCACCGCGGCAACGTTTCAGTTTTCCCGTCACCGGATCGCCGTCAATTTTGGCACAACCCACTTCATTGCAGTGAATATCGCCGACAGTCGGACCATTATAACCAGTGGCTACTATTTTATGATTTTCGTCCACAAAAACAGATGCGACCTTATGATGCCGACAGGCAGTTCTTTGCGCCATAATTTTAGCCATCATTATAAATGTTGCGTCCCAATCGGGTCTCGTAAATTTTTCGAATTTTCCCTTTTTCCTGGCTTGCGGCATAGTTTTATTTGTTTGATTGATTAATAATTTTTTCAATATTATTTTTCAGATTATCTTTTGTTCCCTCATTCACGATTACATAATCCGCCATAGCAATCGGACCGCCTTGAAAAAGATTTTCTATCTGCGCGTAATCCCGGCTTTGCGCCTCTTTCCGGCTCAATGGTCTCTTTTTGCGTTTCCCAAGACGCCCATATCTGACTTCCGGCTTGGCATACACGGCAATAGTTATCAAATCATCCTTGAATTTATTTTTCAGTAACAGAAATTCCTGCCAGGCGTAAAGACTTTCAACTAAGACGATTTTCGCATTTTTTATTTTGATTATCTTTTTGATTACCTGTTTTGGATAATAATCAAAACCGAATTTTTTGCGGATGTCCTCCCTGACCATCCTTTCATTCTTTTCATTGATTTCCAGCCCGCGTTTTTTCAATTCATCAAAAGTCACATCCCCAAAATACACTTTCGGCCAGCCGTATTTTTTGATTAAATAATTTATCACTTCTGATTTTCCCGATCCCGGCAGACCTAAAATGGCGATGACTTTTCTGTTCATCATTATTTTAATCCTTTATATATTGGAAATTTTTTGCAAAGATTGATAACTTCTCTGTGTAGCTGCTTGAGTTTTTTCGCGTTTTTGTGATTTTTAACCGCTTCCTTTATCCATTTGGCGATTATTTTTATTTCTTTCTCTTTCATCCCCCGCGTGGTCACCGCCGGCACGCCGATGCGGATTCCACTCGGATCCATCGGGCTTCGCGGATCATCCGGAATCATATTTTTATTGAGCGTAATGCCGATTTCATCGAGCGCTACTTCCGCCTCTTTGCCAGTCACGCCTTTGGATCCAAAAACATCCACCAAGACCATATGGTTGTCCGTGCCGCCAAACATAATTTTGAATCCGTGTTTTTTGAGTTCCTGCTCTAAAATTTTTGCATTTTTGATGACTTGTTTGGCATAAATTTTAAAAGAAGGTTTCAGCGCTTCTAAAAAACACACGGCTTTACCTGCGATTTGATGCATATGCGGTCCGCCCTGAAATCCAGGAAAACAAGCTTTGTCGATGGCTTTGGCAAATTCTTTTTTGCACAAAATCATGCCTCCGCGCGGTCCGCGCAAAGTCTTGTGCGTCGTGGTCGTCACGATGTCAAAATAGGGCACCGGATTGGGCAACGCTTTTCCAGCAATGAGTCCCGCGATATGCGCGATGTCAAACATCGTAATGGCTCCGACTTTTTTGGCAATATCGCGGAATTTTTTATAATCCAACTGCCGCGTGTAAGCCGAAAAGCCGGCCAAGATCATTTTGGGCTTGTGCTTTTTTGCCATTTGCTCCAGTTCCTTGTAATCAATTTTGCCGTCCCGCCCGGTTTTATAACGCACGAAATTATACACCTGCGCTGAAAGCGTCACTGGATGGCCGTGCGTCAGATGCCCGCCATGCGAAAGATCCATTCCGAGAACCGTGTCGCCCGGTTTCAAAACCGCGCTATAAGCAATCATATTCGCCGGCGCGCCGGAAAGCGGCTGAACATTCACATGCTCCGCGCCAAAAAGTTTTTTCGCCCGTTCAATCGCCAGACTTTCCACCATGTCAGTATATTTTTGCCCGCCATAATAGCGCCTGCCTGGATAGCCTTCGGAATATTTATTCGTAAGCACCGTCCCTAAAGCTTCCAGCACCGCCTCTGAAACATAATTTTCAGAAGCAATAAGTTCCATCCCTTCCTGCTGTCTTTTTATCTCCCCCCGAATCGCTTGATAAATTTTCGGATCTTGTTTTTTCAAATTGCGCATGTGTTTTTATAAAATGTTAGGTTGTTATATTTTACCCTTTTTCGCATTTTTGGTCAAAAAACACCATCTTTACAAAAGACGGCGTTTGTTGTGTCCTATTCCTGTATTTTCGCCATAATCTCATCCGCGGATTTGAGCAAAAATTCCAAATCTTTCTCGTTTACTATTTTAAAATCAGCCTTGGCGCCAATTTCCGGAATGTGCACTTCCGTTTCCACCCGCTCCATCTCCTGGAATTTTTCAAAAGTAATATCATCATCTGCCTTCTCGCCTCTCCCCGCCGTTCTCTCCCAGCGCAATTTTTGATTTGCAGTTATGTAGATAATGTAGCTTTTTTCAAAACTTCTCATAAAGACAAGATCGTCCGGCATACGTAAGCCATTAATCGCGATTATGCCGTCGGCATTCTCCACTCTTTTCCGTATGGCTCTACCAAGAACATCACCGCCAAATCTTTCTTTTAATTTTAAATACATCCACTGCTGGTCTTCCCGAGAACTTTGTTCAAAATAAATATTCAGCGTTTCCTTGATTGGATCTGCGAAGCGCATGAGTTTCGCGCCATACTTTTCATTCAAATATTTCGCCACCGTATCTTTCCCGGATCCGCTTTCTCCCACGAGACCAATAATAATCTTCGCCATGTTTGTAAAAATTAAAAGATTTTAGAACACCTAAATATTCTAACAAAAAAATTTATACCAGTCAACACAAGCACACGCACAATCTACATTCCTCCCGCTTTTTGGGTGGCTTAAACAAGCCAAAATATTCACTTAGACATCCGATGTCTAAGTGCGGATCTATTTGATAAATTTCGCCACATCTTTGAAAGTGATGAGGATCATAAGAAGAATGAGCAGTATAAAACCGATAGTATGGAACATTTGTTCCGTTTTTTGCGAGACCGGCGAACCTTTGATTTTTTCAATCAGAATGAAAAGAATGCGGCCGCCGTCCAGCGCCGGGAACGGGAGGGCGTTGATGATACCCAGATTGACGCTCAAAATCGCCGCAAACTGGATGATATAAATAAGGCCCAGTTCCGTCACCTGCTTTGTCAGCACCGCTATACCCACCGGCCCAGCCACTTCCACCATCATATTCTGCCCGAACAAAAGATTTTTAAGAATCCCGTAAAGCGCCAGCACCATCATAACAATCAAATTCCATACGGCTATCAGCCCTTTCCAAATGGCTTCAAAAAAAGAATACCTAGTGATAGCCGTTTCGGCGAGGCCTATTCCCAAGGGACCCTGCCCGGCTGGCGCATCCACGCGCGGCGTTCCTTTCAGATCAAAAAATTTATTGCCTCTTTTCACATGCAAAGTTATTTCCTGGCCCTTATTGGCATTAATATAGCTTTGCACATCTTCCAAATTTTTAAATTGTTCATTTTTCAAAATTTCATCCCCAACCTTGAGCCCCATCGTATTGGCCGGCGAATCAGGCAGAACTTCCGAAATTTGGATTTTAGAATTGGGATCAGTTTGATTAGGTTCAATTTGTTCCGGCGCGCCAAGCATCAGCCCGAAGGAAAGCAGGAGCCAGGCAAACAAAAAATTCATCAGCACTCCCGCGGCCAAAACTTTTATTCTCGTCCAAGCCGGCCGGCCGGCAAAACTGTCCGAGTCATCTTTGGCGTCGCCGTTTTCGCCTTTTATTTTCACAAAACCGCCGAGCGGAATCCAGTTTAAGGAATAAATCGTTCCGCCGGTTTCCTGGTTTTCACGCGCTTCCGCCAAGTCAGATTTTTCATTTTCATCATCGCCGTCTTTGCTTCCCCAAATTAATCTCCACTTTTTCACTGGAATAATTTTATCCACCCGGCGCATTTTTTCCGTAATCGTTTCTTTGATAATCTCCTCATTGTCAGAGAGCTTGATATCAGTTTTTTCCACCTGGATGCTTTCCACTTCCAGTTTTTCCTCATGCTTTTTGCCGGACATAAACTGAAAACCGACCATCCGCGGCGGAAAACCAAAGCCGAACTCGCTGGCCCGTATCCCGCTCCGGCGCGCCGTCAAAAAATGGCCCAATTCGTGGACAAAAATCAAAATTCCGAGAATTAAAATAAAAACAATAATTGTCAGCATAAAAAATTTAAACCGTCATTATTTCCTCTTCTTTTTTCTTGCGGATGTCTTCCACCACCGAATTATATCCGTCCACCACTTCCTGTAACTTGTCTTTGCCGGAAAATTTGTCGTCCTCGCCGATTTTGCCGCTTTTTTCCATTTCCTGGATTTCTTCCCACACATCTTCGCGGTGCTTGCGGATGGAAATTCTGGCTTCTTCGGCTTTTTGATTGAGAACTTTCACTAATTCTTTTCTGCGATCTTCGGTAAGCTGGGGAATATTAATCCGCACCACATTGCCGTCGTTCATCGGATTCAAATTCAGCTGGGATTCTCTAATCGCGCTTTCAATGCCAACCAGCGATCCCTTGTCCCAGGGTGAAATCACAATGGTGCGCGGTTCGGGAATAGTGATACTCGCCACCTGTTTCATCGGCGATTTGGCGCCGTAATAATCAACTAAAATATTTTCCACCAGCGCCGTCGAAGCCCGGCCGGTGCGCAACTGGTTTAATTCTTCTTTGAAGTGCTCAATAGAATTTTCCATCTCGCCTTTTTTATTTTCAATTAGCCCCTGATACATAATATTTAAATTAGTAATTATTTCGAAAGGCCTAAATACAACTTATTTGGATCCGCAATGGAATATTCCAAAATATTTATGGACTTGGCTGTTTCAAACTGCGTGGTCGCCCAGTTGGCTCCGCCGTCAATTGATTTATAAACTGCCTGCGCCGCCCCATAAATAATTTCGGAAGAATTTTTGGGATTAATCGCCAATGATTTTACCGGAAACGAGGCCGGATTATTGAGAACCTCTATTTTATCCCAAGTTTTGCCGGCATCCTTACTGCGCAAAATTCCCACTCCGCCCGCCGCATAAATCCAGTTGGTGTTTTGCGGATCAGTTTCTAAAACATTTATATCCTGGCTGTTAAAAGCAAGCTTGGAAATATTTTTGGAAATATCTTCGAATTTTTTCCCGCCATCGGCGCTTTTAAATATGCCCCTCGTCGGCGTGGCCAAATATATTAAATTGCTGTTGGCCGTATCGATGGCAATTTTCGTAACCGGACCGGGAGCGGCAAAAATATTTTTCCACGATCCGCCGCCATCGGTGGTTTGTATTACCTGATTGTCGCTGGTCGCGGTATAAATAACACTGGGATTATTTTTATCAATCTGTAGCGCGATAATTAACGGCCCCGCCGAAGGCGCGGTGTAAATCTCACTCCAGGTTTTTCCGCTATCCAAGCTTTTGAAAATTTTACCCCGCTTCTGCCAGACTCCACTCGCGTAAATAATCTTGCTGTCAAGCGGATCGATATCCAGTCCATAAACTTTTTCCGACTGGAAGGGCAAATACTGCCAGCTTTGCCCGCCATTTTCGGTTTTCAAAATTCCCGCGCCGCGCGCTCCGGCATAGGCCATATTGGCGTCATAGGGATTCACAACCAAATTCAAAATATCCACGCCCGAAGTGTCAATCCCTTGCGCCACACCTATGCTTTTATCAATCCACAATTTTCCGCCATCAACCGACTGCCAAAGGCTGCCAGTGGATTTTGTCTGATCCATAGGCCCGCTGGTCGTGCTGGTTTTCGCCGGCATCAAAGAACAGCCGGCCAAAACCAAGGGCAGGATTATTAATATTGATAGAAATAGATACCTTCGCATGGTCAAATTATAGCATAAATATATTAAAAACAAAAAACACTCCGTGGTACCAAAATTCAACGATCGTTGAAAAGTGGTATAAGGCGATTAAAAAAGTTATTTTTTCCAATCTGAAATGATAATTTTTCTTCCCTTCTTCTTTAAGACTACTTTTTGTTTTTCCCGCCAGCCGAATTCCCGGATGATTTCAATCGGAATAGTCGCGGCTAGACTCTTTTTGCCCAGTTTCGTCAATTTTCGAATGCCGCTTTCATTTTGCGCGCGTTTAGCCATAAATTTTTTGTTTTAGTTTATTATGTAATTCGGTATGTAATTAATTTTTACTGGCAATTCGGTTTAGCCGAGGACGGTCCTCGACTAGGTTATATTTCTAAATTATACAACATTCTCACATTCTCGAGAATGTGAGAATGTCCTAGTAATAGTTATGGATGAAGATTAAATTTACCTGTTCCATATTTTTTACTTATCCCCCGCCGGATTTTTTAGGTAAGCTTGTCCCGTAGTGAGCTTTGCTCTACTACTGGGATAGTATTCAGACATGATTATTCTTGTTTTGATTTAATTTTTCTTACTTCTCTGTTCTTATCAGCAATTACATAGTTATATTCATCAATTACTTTAGCTAGGGGTTTTATCTTATTATTCCATTTTATATTTAAAAAATTGTTCTTCATTTTTATCAAAAATTGAATATAATCATCCGCCTCACTTCTATTATCAATTCCATATATTTTCCTTATTTCCGTATCCCACATTACAAATAATTTTGAATTTTTTAACGCCATTAATTTTGTGGCACCAGTTTGTTTTGCAATTTTTTTTAATTGAGTATAAATCTCTTTTATGTCCGAAATCAAAGACTTATTATTAAAATCAATACTCTCAAATTTATTATCCTCCAATCTTTTAAAAATCGGATTTATTTTTTTAATAACAACGCCAAATTCATAAAGATCGAAGTTTTTCATAACATATCTGAATCCAGCAAAATTCCATGTTGCAAGAATTAAAATATATGCCTCAATTTCAAATCCTTTTTCTATTAAAACTTTAGCCCTATCCCACAATTGATCACGTGCATCTTCTATTTTATGAAATTTTTTAATTGTTTTTTCAAATTCTAATTGCTTCATAATTATTTTTTACTTAAATATTTATCAACATCCAAAGCGGGAACCGAACCCAATGCTCTCAATTTTTCAATCAATTTCAACAAGAAAAAAGCTAAAATCGACTCTCCATCTTGACTTTCAATCTTTTCTCCATTTACTATTTTTATTCCGCAATCTAACGACAGTATTATTGATAATTCCGATGCTTTTTTCACTCCATTAAAGCACTTTTTTCCCTTATTCTCTTTTGTTAATATTCCGCCAAAAATTTTATGCGGTTCCTTCGTACTATTTCCTTGAGCATGGGCAAAAGTAGCAGATGTTCTTTCTAGTACTTCTACGCTCTTCAACTTTTTAATTGCATACTCATAGTTTTTCTTATCAAAATGTTGCTTGACTTCAAACACGGCGTATACACCTTCAGCAGGAATATAAACAACATTTTCTCCTCTAAAAATAAAGGGTGTGAAGTGCCTATCATAAATAATAATATCAATCTGGTCGCTTATATTACCTTTGTGATCAACTACAAAACCACTATCAACAGTATACCTCTCTGGGAGATATGATCTCAACAATCCAATCCAGTTTAATTCAGACTCACCACCCTTTGCTGTTGGGTGATAAATTTCATCAATCTTACTTGATAGTTTTAGTCGCATCTCCTCATCAAGAGCTGAGAATAATTTTTGAATGTTAATTTTTTTAGCCATATATTTTAGTAAAAAACTTGCTCCCAATCACTTTGCAATGCAATTTTGGAAGCAGCTATAATTTCATTTTTTTCTGATTGCGTCATCAAGTCTGAGAGAATGTTTTTTGAGTTGGCTGGATCTTCAATTCTTGAAAATAAAGAATTGCCATCATCCTTTGCCAACTCTGTAAACGCATAAATAATATTGCTAGCCAAATTATTTATTTCTACTGTTCTGTTAAGTAAAATTTTCTTTATCATTAAATATTCGAGATAAATTGAAGGAAATTCAAGATAGTTTAATTCTCGCCATATTTTAAATAACTTTATTTCATTCGTCCTGCCAGATTTAGAAACATCGTTTATGTGCATTTGTGCGTTGGTTTGTTTTTTTGTGCCATCTTTGGATCTGTAGAGCCAGTGATAATTTTGATATCCTTTTATTCTTATTCCGGCAGTGACATCAATATTTAATCCAGATAATTCTATTCTCGTTGAAACATTCTGCCTCCTGATATTATTAGGATATTTTTTCTTCTTTTGTTGTCATAAAAATATAGTTGCCATTAATAATAAAACTAAAATAAAAATGCTAACGACTGAAAATTTTATATTTTGCCTAATTTTAAAAAGATGTTCTTTTTGATTCACGATAGCTTCTATCAATAGTTCATGTTCAAATAATAAAAACCTTTCTTTATTATTCCATTTTCTTTTAAAATTTCCTTGCGTATCAATTCCCGACTTCATCTTGACAGAAATAAAACTAAGCAGTGAAAAAATAATAACCGATAGAAAAAAGGAAATTATAATAATTTTTATACATAAAAAATCTATTTCTTTTATAATATTAAAACTTTCAATAAACGCTAACACTACAAATCCTATGATGATTCCAGCTTTTTGTCTTTCGTTTTCCATGCTTTTACTAACAGTGGCTAGCCTTTCCTTATCAAGCTCCACTGATTTTTCAAAAACATATATATTTTCATTTTTTTCTTCCATATTTTTTACTAATTTTATTTAACTGTCTCTTATTTCTTATTCTCCATAAACCCGATAATTTCACCCAGCTCTTTTATCTTTTTTCGACTGCTATCTAAAATATTTTTTGGAAATATTTTTTCATATTCATCAATATCGCACCGCTTGTTTTTGCAGATGTATTTTTTCTCAAATTCTTTTTTGTAATATTTCGAATCCTTATTCTCCAAAAATTTTACCTTACTCAAAATACGAAGCAAAAGAGCCTCAAGGCAGGGATTGTTTTCAATCACGCTCACATCGCCATCCTTCGCCAACTTTCTCGCTTTTTCCATTTCGGCTCTCGGCTTGTCATTATCCAAAACAACGACTCTCCTGTCAAAACTTCCCGGATGCAAACCCGCTCTTTGCACGATTCCATCCGCCGAACCGCCTTGCCCGTTTCTGATTTTTACCGCCACCCCGCTATTTCGCGCCGCATACGCCTTTCGTAAATATTTCAAAAAAACTTCCTCCGCCAAGCCTTCTCCAAAAAAAAGAATTGTGTATTTCGCTTTTCTTATTTGCTTTTTATTTTTCATTCTGATTATTCCGGCATAGGTCAATTAGTCTATTTGCGGCACCGCGCCATAAGCCCCGGCGATATATTTGGAGTAATAATTATCATCCGCGCGTACGCCCTTCACCTCATCCAAGCGCCAAGCTTCGCTGCTTCCTTTTTCATTTTTTGCCGTGAGTATGATTTGATATTTATCCAGATCGCTTAAAATGCTGTGGCTATGCGTGCTAAAAATTATCTGCGCTTTTTTGGGATTGGTTTCGGAAGATATGAACAAATCAAAAAGAGCCGAGATCATTTCCGGATGCAAATTCACATCCAACTCGTCTATAACCGCCACTCCGCCATTAGCTAAAACCTGCAAAATTGTTTTTAATAAAATGAAAAGCTGCCGAGTTCCGGATGATTCATAATGTATCGGGAGTTCGTATTTTTTTTCTTCAAAAGAATGTACGACCTTGGCATTTATCGAAATGCCATTTTCTTTTTTTTCTTTTTTTATGTCAAAAGACTCCAGCCCGATATCAAAGCGCTTTAAAAGTTTTTCCGCTTCTCCTTTTAATTTTTCATTATCACTGAAAAATCCCAAGGCATCAATAAAGCTTATTTTATTATCTCGAAAGAGATGATCGCCCAACCAACCAGCCTCAACAACATTTGTTTCAACTTTCAGCCAAAAATTTCCAATCATGCGGCTTTTGTCATGATTAAGCCGGATTGCCGCGCTTATCACACTGGCATTATTTCGAAGAAAATTTTCATTTTCAAATCCTTTAGGCAAATCAAATCCCTTGTCATTGAAGTCATATTTTTCACTTTTATTGTTCCACTCTCGAATAAAAAGTGTTTTTGTCGTCAATTTTTGTTTTGTTTTATTTTTAATTTTCAACTCTTCATACAAAATCCTGTTTTCATCCAAAGAGAAAAAATAATCATAAATATCATTGCCTATCTCAAACTCAACCGATAACTCCGTTGGTTTTTTTTCCAAAGTATGAAATAAAAACGGCCTGACAGGAATTTTCGCCCCGGGGTCGGTCTTAAAGGAATCAATAATAAGCCATTTCAAAAACGGCAAAACTTTCAATAGATTTGTTTTGCCTGAAGCATTGGGACCAATAACGACCAGCGCTTTTGAAATACGATCCCTGGTCACTGAATCAATATAGCTTTCTTTTTTGGGCGCTTTTTCATTAACAACAAAATTAACTGCACTTTCATCCGCAAAAGAATAAAAGTTTTTGCAGGAGAATGAACGAATCATAGTTTTGATGAATTATTGATTACATCCACATAGTATCAAAAATACAAATATAAGTCAAGAACATACGATTTTTTGTATAAAATACAGTTATATATACTATTTTATACACTTCTATTGCGTTTTTATTCCGTCAGCACATCATAGCCCGATTTTGTTCAACTGTTTTTTTATTTCTTCATTCAATTCTTTCTCTTTTTCCATCTGTTCTTTTAGTTCTGCGGTCGATTTTCTCATTTTTTCTTCAAATGGAATGCCATCGTCTATTTCATCCGGAATGCCGACATATCTTCCGGGCGTGAGGACAAAATTATGTTTTTTGATATCTGCAAGCGTGGCTGAATTGCAAAATCCTTTTATATTTTTATATTTGCTTTCTTTGCTTCGCCATTCGTGATAAGTATCAGCAATTTTTCGAATATCCTCATCCGTAAACAGCCGATGTGTTCGGTCTGACAAATATCCCATTTCACTGGCATCAATAAAAAGAATTTCTCCGGTTCTTTTTCTATCTCCGTTTCCAGAGCGTTTTCGAGAAAGAAACCAGAGACACGCCGGGATGCCCGTGTTATAAAAAAGCTGTTTGGGAAGTGCGACGATGCAATCCACCAGATCGTTTTCAATGATGTTTTTTCTGATTTCTCCTTCATTGGAAGTGTTGGATGAAAGCGAGCCATTGGCTAAAACCAAGGCCATAATGCCTTTGGGCGAAAGATGATGGATCATATGCTGCATCCAGGCAAAATTAGCGTTGCCGGTTGGCGGCATGCCATATTTCCAGCGAGCATCACCCCGCAGAAGTTCGCCCGACCAATCACTGTCATTAAAAGGCGGATTGGCGAGAATATAATCCGCTTTCAAATCTTTGTGCGCGTCGTTCAAAAATGATCCTTCCGTATTCCAAGCCACCTGCGAGCTGTCAATTCCGCGAATAGCGAGATTCATTCTGCAAAGTCTGTATGTTGTTTGGTTTGATTCCTGCCCGTAAATAGAAATATCGTCAATTCTTCCTTTATGTTCTTTAACAAATTTTTCACTCATCACAAACATTCCGCCGGATCCGCAAGCAGGATCATAGACGCGGCCCTTGTAGGGTTCAATCATTTCAACCATGATTTTTACAATTGATTTCGGCGTATAAAATTGGCCGCCTTTTTTTCCTTCCGCGTTGGCGAATTCGCCCAGAAAATATTCATAAACTCTGCCGAGCAGATCTTTGGATTTCGCCGCTTCATTTCCCAGCGCGATATTCCCGATTAGATCAATCAACCCGCCTAAAGACGCTTTATCCAAATTCGGTTTCGCACAAACTTTCGGCAAAATTCCTTTAAGCGGCGGATTGTCTTTTTCAATTGCATCCATAGCTTCATCAAGATCATTTCCAATCGATGGCAATTTGGCTCGGGAATATAAATATGACCAGCGCGCGACTGACGGAACATAGAAAACATGCGCCGCGGCATATTCATCCCTATCTTCCGGATCGGCGCCTTCATACTCGCCCTTGCCTTCTTTTAATTTTAGATAGACTTCCTCAAAAGAATCAGAAATATATTTCAGAAATATCAAGCCCAAGGCTACATGCTTATATTCCGCCGCATCAATATTTTTTCGCAATTTATCCGCCGCCTTGAAAAGAGTTTTTTCAAATCCTTCTTGTTTTTTGCTATCATTAGCCATATTTTTTATTACATACTAAATTACATACTTCGAGTTTCCAGCTTAATATCCTCATATTATCATTAAGCGAGTGATTATTCAAGCCAGAAAATGCAAAAACCTATTGACTGAAATAGATTGGGTTGTTATAATGGCAAAAGTTGATTATTTTCATCTTTACGCGCTCATAGCTTCCGCCCCGGGCGGACAGGCAGCCTTTCAGGCTTCGCTATGGCACGAATGAATATGCGCTCATAGCTCAGCCTGGTAGAGCAGTTGCCTTTTAAGCAAACGGTCGCAGGTTCGAATCCTGCTGAGCGCACAAACCTAAAAAATTCCGGACATCCGGAATTTTTTATTGCGAAAGAAAAGTTAAACTTACCGGCGCATCTTCCGATACATAAAAAACATATACGCCAGCGGCAGAACCATCCAAACCAGCGGAGCGTAGCCGGCAACGAGATAGCCGTAAGCGTTGGCGGAAACATATCCCAGCGCCGCTTTTTTGGGGACTATTGAAAAAACAATACTCAAAACCAGCGCGATTTCCAGAAAGCTCATCGCGAACACGCGCAGCATATAATTCGCGCCCGAGCCGGAAAAAGAAATATCAAAAAATCTTTTACTCAAAACCGTCAGACTGATCAATAAAATAAAAAATATCAGCAGCTTCATATTGTAATCCGCGATCAAATCCGCCGGAATAACCGTGATAAGCGCGAACGACACATAAATATTTATCAGCGCCGCCATCAGGCGCCAGCGGCCGATGAGCGTGCCATAAACAAAACTGGCCAGCGCTACAAAAAGTAAGAGCATGATATCCTGCGTAAGATTTGTCGGCACTCCCAAACTAGATAAAAGTGTGATGGGGTTCATAAAAATATTATACCACAAAATCAACGCAACAAGAAACTAAACATTTTCTTTTCTCAATCTTTCCACTAACTCCTTTTGCTCGCGCGTAAGGTTTTTGGGAATTTTCACGATTATTTTTACCAAATGGTCGCCGCGGCCGCCTTTTCGCAAAATTGGAACGCCTTCGCCGCGAAGACGGAAAATTTCTCCTGATTGCGTTCCGGCCGGAATTTTCATTTTTACCTGGCCATCGATGGTTTCAACTGGAATTTTATCTCCCAAAACCGCCTGTGAAAAAGTTATAAACTCTTGTGAAGTTATATTGTTGCCATCCCGTTTAAACTTGGCGTGCGGCGCAATATGCACATTTACCAAAAGATCGCCGCTGGGCGCGCCAGTTTCACCAGCTTCGCCTTGACCTTCAAGCGAAATAGTTTGCCCGTCGGCAATGCCGGCTGGAATTTCTATTTTTATCTCCTGCTCTTCTTTCACCCGGCCATCGCCTCCGCATTTTTTGCATTTTCTGGAAATTATTTTTCCGGAGCCCGCGCATTCCGGACAAGTCAAGATCTGGGAAAAACTGCCGAAGAAACTGCGGGTATTTTTTTGTACTTGTCCAGCGCCGTGGCAAGTCGGACAGGTTTCTTGGCGCGCTCCCGGCTCACCGCCGGTGCCGCCGCAAACGGAACATTTTACAGTTTTATATAACCCAATATTGCGCGCCGCGCCTTTCACCATTTCGGAAAAGCTGATTTCCGCGTCCACCTGAATATCCCGGCCAGCCTTGGCTCTGCGCCTGCCGCGCCCCCGGCCGCCGCCAAAGATATCGGAAAAAATATCCGAAAAATCGCCGCCAAATTCGAAATTAGTCCCACCGCCCTGCTTGGCCTGGCCGAAAATATCTCCAAAGTCAAAGCCCTCGAATCCGCCCGCTGAATAACCGCCAAAGCCCTGTCCGGCTCCTCCCTGATCGAAGGTTTGCCCAAACTGGTCATATTGCTGGCGCTTCGCTTTGTCAGAAAGCACCTGGTAGGCTGAATTTATTTCCTTAAATTTCGCCTCATTGCCCCCCGATTTATCAGGGTGGTATTTGTGCGCTAATTTCCGGTAGGCCTTTTTAATTTCGTCATCCGACGCGCCCTTGGAAACGCCTAGTATATTGTAGTAGTCAGTAGACATATATTTATTCCAATTTAGCACAAAACAAAAAAATTAGCAATCTCCGCCCCCGAGTGCTAATCGCCTATCTATTCGATTATTTCCACTTCTGCCTGTACTTTTGATATCAAAACTAATTTCGCCTGCACTAAAATCCAAAATATCACCGCTGCCACCGGCACTAAAAATATTCCCAAAAATGACCCCAGCGACCATATGGTTAAAAACAACACCAATGTTATTACTGGCACAATAGGCAGCCCTTCCGTATTAATGCTCCCCGGCTTGAGATAGCTATTGACTTTGCCGTTTATAATTTCAGAAAAAATATCCGAAACTTTTTCCGATCCGTCGACCGGCCGGCCAACCAATTCCGCGAATTTTTTTCTGCTTTCTTCTAAAGCCTTGCCTTGATTGTCCCCTATCTCCGCGTCAATTTGTTTTTGGATTTCGACGCGCTGTTCCGGCGGCAGTTTGGCCAATTTTTCCGGGCTGTATCCCGCCTGATCCAGCTGGCTTTTTTGCATCTGCAGAATGAAGTCATCCACGGTCATCTCGCCGTCAACCGAAGCTGAAAGCTCCGGACTCACCGCGGAAAGAATTTTGGGCGTGAGATATTCAGTCAGACTGTCGACTTTAAAATCCGGCAAGAATCTTTGCGCCGGCTCATCTTTCACTAAAAAGTAGTACTGGCTGGAAATAACCAGCGCCAGCGACAAATATATATATGACTTTCCAAAACGCAAAGATCTCCAGAGTTTGATTTTTTTGCCATATTCAATGTCGCCCCGGATCCGCATGCGGGCTGCCAAAAGCAAAAGAAATCCGAATAATATAACCAGAAAATGCCAGGGGCTTAAAGAAAAAATAAGGCTGACGAGGAGAGAAGTAAAAAGGAACGGAAATACAATTTTTTTATCCGTAATCAGCGCGATATTAAGGCCGAGAAATATAAAAAGCCAGGAGAACCAGATGATCGGCGCCAGCCAGTCGCTGGCCTCCGGAATGCGCACCGCCCGTTCAACCGACCAAAAAGCAAAAAACGAAATCGTGATTGATATAGCTATCAGGATATATTGAATTATATTTTTATGTTGCATTTTTATATTATAGCAGAATTGAGGAAAATAAAAAAGCGGGGGCGCATCTTTTGTGGAGATACGCTCGCCCGCTACTGCTTTATATTTCTTTCACTCCTCTTACTTCAACCTTAATCGGCTTTTCCTGCTCGTCCTTTTTCATATCAATATGGGCATCAACACAGCGCTTGATAAAACATTCGTGGCGTATGGAAAATTCTTTTACTTTTTTGGAGACCGATAGTCTTTGTTCGTCGGTCTGAATTTTTTTTATTTCTTTACGCAATATCTCCGCCTTTGTCCGCAGCTTTTTTGCTTCTTTCACAATCGCCCTATTATCGCTGAAGATACCCTCTATACCCTTAAGATCTTTAATTATTATATCCATAGCTTCATCGTTAGCGCTGGCGATATTGCGATCAATTTTTTCCTTTGTTTTTTCTTCGACCTTGGTGGGCACTTCACTTTTAAAGCATTTTGGTAAATCCAACACCAACCAAGGCGCAATTAAAGCAGAAACAACAAAAATACCAAAAATGATAAAGAATTTCTTCATCTCCATCCTCCTTCTGTTTTATAATTATTTTTAAAGAGCTGTCGCAACAGCCCGCCTTTTCTTTTCTAACAATTATAGATTATTGCAGAAAACTAACTATTCGTCAAGTTTCGAAAAAGTAGTAAAAAAACGAGCGTGAATTTTTTTTCACGCCCCAATCCCGTTTTTTTCATCTGAAGTCGGCCGTTATTTTAACCTCTTCTTTTTCTTTTTTAAATACTCTGCGATAATAATAGCGTAAAAATGAAATAGCGTCTTCAATTCGAACGCGAAGCCAACCAAAATGAATTTTAAAAAACATTTGTCGCCTCCCCCTTTTATATTTCTCTTGAAGCGCGATTATCATAAAGACCACAGAAGCTATAATTACCACGGCGGTTATCGTATTTGCTATGCTAGACACCGCTCTCCCTCCTTTCTATTTCTTAAATTCTATCCTGACAAACCCCAGCTTGCCTATTTTTAATGTGCTGCCATTATATTTTTTATCCAAAAATATTTTTGCATCTGTTATTTTCTGGCCGTCAATTTCCACCCCGCCCTGTTCAATTTTTCGGCGCGCATCGCTCTTGCTTTTTGCATTTCCAGAAAGCACAATAAAATCCACTAGGCTTGTTGTGTCTGTTTCGACTTTAATTTCTGCGATATCTGCCGGCGTCTCTCTTTTAGAAAAAGTATTTACAAAATATTCTTTGGCTTTTTCAGCCGCCTCTTCGCCGTGATAAATTTTTACAATCTCTTGAGCTAAATCGAGCTTGGCATCGCGCGGATTCAGCTTTCCGGATTGCATATCCATATCTTTCTGCAATATGGCTTCCATTGGCACCCGAGTGCAATGAATCAGATATTTTACGATCAGATTATCCGGCATACTCATAATTTTTCCAAACATATCATTCGGCTCGTCCAAAATGTTGATGGTGTTGTCCCAGCTGGAGCTCATTTTCCGCCCATCAGTGCCTTCAATCAGATTGACCATTAAAATATCCTGCGGACTTTGCTTAAAATGTTTTTGCAAATCTCGGCCGGCCAGTAAATTAAAACGCTGGTCAGTTCCTCCAAGTTCCAAATCAGCTTTCACCGCCACACTGTCATAACCTTGCATCAAAGGATATAGAACTTCCCGCAACGATACGCGAGTTCCATCATTCAGTCTTTTTTTAATATTTTCCCGCGCGCTAAATTCAGCCAGCGAAAACTGATCGGCATGTTCGCCTATTTCCGCATATCCCAGTTTTGAAAGCCACTCGGAATTATAATGAAATTCAACTTTGTCCATATCCAAGATTTTTCCGGCCTGCTCTTTATATGTGGCTAGGTTTTCTTTTACGATTTTTTTGTCCAGCATCGGCCTTTCGCTTTCCTTGTCGGAAGTGTCGCCGATTACTCCGGTAAAATCGCCGATAATAAAAACAATCTCATAGCCAAGCTCCTGGAGATCTTTTAATTTTAGAAGTGTTACCGCCCGCCCTAGATGCAAATTCGGACTTGTCGGATCAATTCCCAGCTTCACCCGCAACTTTTCGCCGCTCATCAGTTTTTTCTTCAAATTTTCTTTATCAATAACTTCCGCCACTCCACGGGTTAAAATTTCTTCAATTTTTACTTCAAGATCTTTATCCATAATAAAAGTCTAGCACTAAAATCCATACTTGACAAATTATTGTTTTGGGTGTATAATTATACATTAAAATAAAAATCGTTCTTTAAAAGGAGGCTTCTATGCTGATTAATATATTGCTGTTTTTTGTGATTTTGCTTATGTTTGTTTCTCTTTTTCTGACTCGAAAATGCAACAATCTTTCCCAGCTTGCATTTCGCGATCCCCTCACCGGACTTCACAATCCGCATTATCTGCGCGTAGCTATTGAAAAATTTATTTCTCGCGCTCGAAAAGACAAGCTTTATATTTGTGGTTTTTTTATTGATCTTGATGATCTTAAAAAAATCAATGACAATTACTCTCATGCGGCTGGAGATATGGCTCTAAGGCGAGTCGCCGAGGAATTAAAACATGCCTTTTCCACAAAAAATGATCTGCTTATCCGGAGATACCGGGGAGACGAATTTATTGTTCTATCCCTGATCAAAAGCCGACGCGTTGCGGATATGCTATTTAAATCTCTTTCAGAAAAACTTTCCAATCTTTCTATTGATTACGCCGGAGATGATATAGCAATATCCGCTTCAACCGGAAGATACTACCTCGAATCTAATGAAGCAGATGTAATTTCTAAAATCCTTGAAAAAGCTGACGAAGAAATGTTCATCAGTAAAAGAAGCAAAAAGGCTGGCGCGTAGCACCAGCCTTTTTTAATTTCCAAGAAAAATTACAATCCCAGTTTCTGCCTTGCCTCCTCAACTTGCGCGTCGGTAATCTGCCCGGTTTTTTTCATCATTTCCATCGCTTGCAAAAGCTTGTCCTTATTTTCCGGCTTCAGCGCCTCCTGTATCATTTTTTCTTTTTCCTGCGGACTCATATTCATCATCTTTTTCATCGCCAGCTTTTGCAGCATGCCTAATTTTTGCGTATCATCAGTGCCGGATTTTTTAAATGGATTCCACATAAATTATTTCTTAACAATTTGAAATTTATAACTCGTCACTAAAAGCGCGGTCGCGATGAAAATCGAAGAATAAGTTCCGAAGAATACGCCGACCAAAAGCGCCAGTGAAAAATCACGGATAGTTTCCCCGCCGAAAATATAGATCGCGAGAAGCGTGAGCAACACCGTGAGTGAAGTATTAATGGAGCGGACTAATGTTTCATTGAGGCTTCGATTCACAATTTCCGGAAATTGCTCCTTGGCTGAACTGCGCAGCAGATTTTCGCGCGTCCGGTCATAAACCACAATTGTGTCATGCACGGAAAAGCCTAGAATGGTGAGCAAGGCCGCGATGAACGGCACGCCTATTTCAATGCCCGCAAAATGCCCCAGTATCGCAAAAACACCAATGGTTATCAGGACATCATGCACCAGCGCGATCACCGCGCCTAATCCGTATTTCCAGGATTCCACCGGCCGGGAAACTTTCCGGAAAGCCCAGGCGATATAGGCCATGATTGCCAAAACTGCAATGAAAAGCGCCCAAAGCGAATTTTTTTTGAGCTCCTGTGAAACTGAAGAATTAATGAAGTCCGCGCGCAATTCTTTGGCGCCGGGATAACTTTCGGATATTTTTTGCGAAACTTCCTGATTTACTTTATCGTCTTCCGACGCATAACGGATCAAGATTGAATTATTTTCTGTCGGCTGTAGCGTCAGACTTTTGAGTTCCAAACTCTTCAGCGTATCCTCCAGCTCTTGATTGGACGGCACGGAATTTTCAAACTGAACCTCTGCTAATGTTCCACCCGTAAAATCAATGCCAAATTTCAGGCCCCAAATAAAAAGACTGGCAATGCTCAAAACCGTCAAAGTTATTGAAAAGATGTAGGCGTATTTAGTTTTGCCAATTATATTTATCATGTTAGTATTTCCAGCCATAGGCTGGTCCGCCTTTGGCGGATGTTTTAGAAATAATATTATACATTTGTTTTTTCTTCTTTCTTTTTTACGCCGATTAACCACAATTTATTTTCTACCCACTCCCCCATTACAAACCGCAGAATGGTGCGGGTGATGACCACAGCCGTGAACATGGAGACTAAAACTCCAATCACCAGTGTTACCGCAAATCCTTTCACAAAACCAGTGCCCATATTTATTAAAATGAGCGAAGTAATAATGGAAGAAACATTGCCGTCGCGGATTGAAGTCCAAGCGCGTTTGAAGCCTTCTTCCACCGCGCCCAAAATGTTGCGTCCTTTTCTGACTTCTTCCTTGGTGCGTTCAAAAATAAGAATATTAGCATCCACCGCCATACCAATAGAAAGAATGAAACCGGCAATACCCGGAAGAGTAAGCGTGATCTGCCAAGGAGAGAAGGCGGAAAGTTTGAATATTGCGATCATTAAAGCTGCGTAAATGAGCAAGGTCAATGAAGCAATCAGGCCCAAGAAGCGATAATAGACAACCATAAAAAGCATAACCACTAGTAGGCCAATCAGGCCGGCTTTTAGGCTTTTTGCCAGTGAAATTTGCCCAAGTGAAGCTTCTACGCTTTGTTGGGAAATGAGATTAATGGGAACCGGCAAGGCGCCTTCATTGAGATTGCGCACCAAAAGCTTGGCCTCATCAACCGTAAAGTTTCCAGTGATTACTGCCTGTCCGTTAGTGATTTCAGACTGCACCCGTGGAGCGCTCACAATTTCTCCATCAAGATATATCGCGATGGTTTTTTCAAGATTCTTTTTAGTTAAATCCGCAAAAAGTTTTGTGCCTTCGCTGTCAAATTGCAAAGCGACTTGCGGTTCGGCCAAGCCTTGGTTTTGAAATTCCACCGCGGCGTTTTTCAGATTTTTTCCGGTCAGCCCCGTGGAAACATAATTTTTTTGCGCCGTGGCCGGATTGGTTTTTTTGGCGATCAAAATATGCGCGCTATGAATTTCCAAAGTATCTCCTTCTCCCCGCTGTTCAATTTTTTTAATAATGTGCCAGCCAAATTGAGTCTCTGCTAGTTGATTGTATATTTCTCCGTCTTTCAAATTTCCTTCAAAAAGAATTTTGTCAAACTCCGGGACAAAAGCGCCCTTTTTCACAAAATCTAAATCACCGCCGTTTTCCTTACTGCCCGGATCTTCGCTGTTTTCTTTGGCAAGCGCGGCAAAGTCACCACCCGGCATCAAAGCTTTTTTAAGAATTCCTTCCGCCTTTTTTTTAGCTTCGCCGTTAAACTTGTCTAGAATTTCCTGCGGAATTTTATCCTCCGGACCCTCTTCTTTGAATTCCAGGAAAGGAGTGGCCTTAATCATTTCCTTAGCCTGATTAATATCTTTCACGCCTGCGAGTTCAATCACCAACCGGCGATCCGTTCCAGTTTTGGTCGTATATACCACCGGCTCCGCTACTCCAAAAGCGTTAACGCGGCGCTCAATCACATCCTGCAGAGCCTGCATCGCGTCATCCACTTTCGAGCCATCAATTTGGCTGGTATCAGCTTTATATTCCAAATGAATTCCGCCCTGCAGATCCAGGCCTAAATTAATTTTGAGCTTGTTTAAGGCATTATAAACCGGCGGGATTTTAGAAACCGCCTGGGGATAAGAAATCAGCCCTGCCGCCAAAGCCAGGACTATTATTAAAATAAATTTAGTTAAAAGTCTTTGTTTAGAAGTCATAATTAATCCGTTTTATCTTATCGAAAAACACGAAAATTAGCAACCCCGCCTACCTACCCAGCATTTTTTCTACATCCGTCCAGCGCGCCTCCAGGTCTTTTTTCACTTGAGAAAGATCCTCGTCATCGCTGAAAAACCCGTAAATTCTTTTTTCCTCAACGATTTCATCGATCAGATCCCGAAATTGAACCAGCGTCGAAATCCGCTCGCGTTTGGCGGCTTCTTTGATTTCATCGAATAAACTTTCCTCGGAATATTCAGCTCCGGAATAAATCAGGGGCATAATACTTATTGTTATTGTTCCTATTATAGCACACTTTTCAAATGCTGGTCAGCTTTTTTGAGAACTTCCTTGCCGTTTTTATAAGTTATCCTGGCCAGTGCGTCCTTGTAGCCCAGCCATTCAAAACCAATATGCTCCGCTGAAATTTTGACATTTTTTGTCTTGGTTTCAGCTAAATAGTAAACGACTTTTTTCATGACATTGGCGGATTTTCCGGTTTTCTTTCTTTTTTGCTGTTCCTCTTCACCTGCCCGATAAAAATATCTGATTTGCGTCGAAAAATTCGGCATAACAATTAAATCATTTATGCCGGTTTCTTCCGAGACTTCTCTGCGCAGCGTCTCTTCATCTTTTTCCCCTTTTTCCGCATGGCCTTTGGAAAAATCCCAGTGCCCGGAGGGATAATGCAAAAGCAAATACATCACCGCGCCATCGCTTTTTCGAAACACCACTGCTCCCACAGATTTTTCAAATGCAATCATAAGATTATTTCCCGCAACACTTCTTATATTTTTTACCCGACCCGCAAGGGCACGGATCATTGCGCCCGACTTTGTCCTCATTGATAATCGGTGATTGTTTAATTTCTGAATTCTTAGCGCCCTTGTCCGCCGAAGCCTTGGCGGAGGCGGAGAATTGTTCAACATTATCATTGGCGCCTTTAAATTGCAAATTTTTAGCCGGCGCTTCAATCGGCGCTTGCGCGACAATATTAATTTTGAAAATCGTGTTCACGATTGAAGAGCGGATGTTTTCCAAGAGCGCCGAGAACATATTGAATGCTTCGCGCTTGTATTCAATGAGAGGATCCCGCTGGCCATAACCGCGAAGCCCTATGCCGTCGCGCAGATAATCAATTTCGTCCAAATGATTCATCCACATCATATCCATCGTCTGGAGAACAATCATTTTTTCAATGGAACGCATCTGCTCCGCGCCGATTTCTATTTCTTTTTTATTATATGTTTCCTTGGCTACGCCCAACAGATATTCAATAATACTGCCGATTTTTTCCGCTGAACCTTCCCGCTTGTTGCTTCTGATTTCTTCCAGCTTGCCGGAAATGTTTTCGGGCGTTGGAATAATATTTTTAAAATTCTCGCCTATTTCCTGAACATTCCACTCCGGCTCATCCCCCACCGCGTGAAAAGAAACGGCCCTTTCAATTTCTTCTTTTATATTTTCCAGTATTTCTCCCTTTGCATCTTTAGCTTCCAGAATTTCCCGCCGTTTTTTGTAAATTACTTCCCGCTGTTTATTCATTACATCGTCATAGTCTAAAACATGCTTGCGAATATCAAAGTTGAAGCCCTCAATTTTGGATTGAGCGTTTTCAATCGTTTTGGAAATGATGCGGTTTTGGATCGGCTGATCTTCTGGCAGTCCCAGCGAATCCATCATGCCCTTAAGCTTGTCTCCGCCAAACCGGCGCATCAATTCGTCTTCCAAGGAAACAAAAAACTGCGAAGCTCCCGGATCGCCTTGCCGTCCCGCGCGTCCGCGCAACTGATTGTCAATGCGCCGCGCTTCATGCCGTTCTGTGCCGACAATCATAAGCCCGCCGAGTTCGCGCACTCCCTCGCCAAGCTTGATGTCCGTTCCGCGCCCAGCCATATTGGTCGCGATTGTCACCGATCCTTTTTGCCCGGCATTAGCCACAATCTGCGCTTCTTTTTCATGGTTTTTGGCATTGAGAACTTCATGCTTGATGCCGTGGCGCGTAAGCAGCGCGCTCAAATATTCCGATTTTTCAATAGCGATCGTGCCCACCAGCATCGGCTGGCCCAATTGATTAACTTCGCGGATTCTCTGGGCAATGGCATCAAACTTGCCTTTTTCTGTTTTATACACTACATCCGCCAAATCTTTTCTCACCAGCGGCTTGTTGGTCGGAATTTCCACCACATCCATTTTATAAACTTTAAAAAATTCTTCCGCTGAAGTAAGCGCCGTTCCGGTCATACCCGCGATTTTTTTATACATCCGGAAATAATTTTGGAAAGTAATCGTCGCCAGCGTCCGCGATTCTTTTTGCACTTGGACATTTTCTTTGGCCTCAATAGCTTGGTGCAGTCCTTCGCTATAGCGCCGTCCCGGCATGAGGCGCCCCGTGAAGTCATCCACGATCAACACTTCACCGTCTTTCACCACATAGTCGCGGTCTTTTTGAAAAATCACTTGCGCCTTCAAGGCTTGCTCCAAATGATGGACATAATTTATTTTTCCGACCGCGTAAAGATTTCCCACTCCCAGCCAATTTTCCATTTTGGAAATTCCAGAATCTTTGATAACTACCGCTTTCATTTTTTCGTCCACTTCAAAATCCCCGCCTGCATCGCTATGCGAAGCATTGCGGGCAGGCTCGCTCCGTTTGAGCCGCGGCACCAGTTGCGCGAATTGCTGATAAAGCTTGGTTGATTCCGTGTCCGGCGCCGAAATAATCAGAGGCGTGCGCGCTTCATCAATTAAAATTGAATCCACTTCATCCACGATGGCATAATTCGGTTCCCGTTGCGCCATCTGCTCGAGCGTCTGTACCATATTGTCGCGCAGATAATCAAAACCGTATTCATTGTTGGTGCCATAAGTGACATCGGCATTATAGGCATCACGCCTAAAAACAGGTTTTAAATTCTCCATTTCGACACTTACTTCATCTTTGTCTAAAATTTTCGGTTCGTATAAATATGAAGCGTCGTGAATAATGCAAGCCGTGCTCACTCCCAAAGAATAAAATATGGAGCCCATCCAGTTGCAGTCGCGCTTGGCGAGATAGTCGTTCACTGTCACCACATGCACGCCTTTGTCAGTCAGCGCGTTGAGATAAATCGGCAAAGTCGAAGTCAAAGTTTTTCCCTCGCCGGTTTTCATTTCGGCAATTTTGCCGCTGTGCAAAACAATGCCGCCCAAAAGCTGGACATCAAAATGCCGTTCGTTTATTACTCTTTTCGCCGCTTCGCGCACCACTGCAAAAGCCTCCGGCAGAATATCGTCCTCGGTCTCACCTTTGGTGATTCTCTCTCTAAATTCTTGCGTTTTGTTCTTCAACTCTTCATCGGACAATTTGCGAAAATCCGCTTCGTGTGAATTTATTTTATCCACAATCGGCTGCAGTTTCCCAATTTCCCGAGTATTTGAGCCAAAAATATTAGTAAATAGCGCCACTTTTTGTGTCTTAATACCTTTTTATCCTACCAAAAAAAGCCTCCCGAGTCAAAACAAAAGACTTTTTAAAATATACGGTTATTAGTTTGTAAATTTGAAAGTGGAGAGGATTTGGTTTTCTATGCTTGTAAGTTCTGATTTATCGGCCCTTAAATTAAATTCTATCTGATAAATACCCTTCGAATTTTCTAAATATAACGTGTAATAACCAGCCATTCCCAATTGGACAGCTTCATACCCATTAATTCCATTAATATTAACACTTTTAATATCTTCGATTATTCCGGAAGCTTTGTAAGATTGTAAATTATCAAGTAAATTCTTTGCTGGATTAGTGCATCCAAGCTCCATGCATGCTACCGATTTATAGTAAAAAATCATAATATCAGCACTTGGATATTCGCCAATTTCTTCAATTTTCTTTTTAGTATCTGGACTTATTAAATATAGAGAAAACCCATCCAATTCCGGAAGACTCAATTTCCATTCTTTCGGATACTGAAACTCAAACCCATACTTATCATTGCGATAAGTTTGCCACCCCTCGACTTCACTCGGGGCAAGGTCGGAAGTTTCGTCAGTTACTGAATTATTAGCCGGCGCGATTGGTTTGGAAGTTGAAGCGTTTGTTGGCGCAAAATTATCCTGGCATTCCCACCTGCAACCGACATTACCACTGCCGCAAACCTGCATCATTTTTTTGCATGAGTTGTTTTGTCCATCATTCTGGTTTTTTTCGTAAATCCAGACAAAAACAATTGTAGTAATTGCGATAATAATTATTATCACCGTCCCGACCCAGGTTTTGATTTTTGTGTTCATTTTGTTTTTGCTCTTCCATATGTAAAAGAATGGAAGAATGTTATGTAAATTAGTTTCTAGAATTTATATCTTCAAATCCGAATATTCCCGCAAAGTTTTCAGAGTCGCCTGAACCGTCGCGTTTTCAGTGTTGAGCAGTTTTACATTTTTAAACTCTTCCGCCGTTTTAGTAATTACCTCATCAGCCCAAGATGGTGTCAACACTTTTACACCGGAAAAATCGAATTCAATTTCTTCGTCTTTATTAACGCCTTTTATCAAATAGGCCGACATCGCTAAAAAAGCCTCCCTGCCGGCCGGACGGGATACCAATATTTCTCCAAATTTTTTAAGTTCTATGCGCATAAAATAATTTTTTATAAATTTAAAATAGCCAGACACCCGCGAATTTCATTGTCCGCCTGCCCTATTTTCATTTCAGCATTGATTTCGATCTGCGCTTGACCGGAGAAAAAAGACAGGTGCATTTTGCGATCTTCCACATTTTCTTTGACAAATTTCAAGCCATTGCCTCTTTTTTCCGGAGCGCGTCCCGAAATTCTTTCGGTAAACGCGGTTTTTAAAGCATCTTGATCATTAACAATTTCCGGTTTAACCTTTTTTAATGTCTTGAACACGCCCTGGCCGCGATCCGCCAGTATAATTTCGATTTTTCCATTCCCACATTGATATCCAAAAAATATTCCTGGAACATCCGGCCAGCTGCCTAAATTATGATCAAAGGAATTATTGCCGATTTCTCCTGTAATTGCCGAAGCTAAATAAACATTTGTCTCATCATTCCCCTCACTCCGCAAAAATTCTCTCAACATTTTGTCCAATCTCGCTTGAAAAACATCGCGCGTTTCACAATAAAACTCACTCTTCACTTGAGCCTTTTCTGGTTCATTGCCGAGCCATTCACGCGCTAATTTTTCCAAATTGCTCTCCATAATTTTTTGCTTGTTTATAACATTATTTTACCAAAAAAAGCCTCTTGAGTCAAAAGAGAGACTTTTAAAAATATATCACTAGTTTATGAATTCGAAAGTGGAGAGGATTAGGGAAAATTCAGCACTTGATCCATTTTGACCATTATCCCGCAATAAATATGCTTTACCCTGATAGAAAAAAGCGAATCTTTCATAGCCGTTTTCACCATGAATTTTCTTTGCAGAGATATTATCCAATAAAGTATCTTCAATGGTAATTTTTTCTTTATAGTCATCTTCGGCTTCAACTTGAGCATTATTTTCCGCAAAATCCTCTAAATTTGTATCTTGTGGAATATCTGTGATATCTAATGTAATGGCTTGTTTAATAAAAACCATATCACCTACTCCGCTTGGACCGAATTGTGCATAGAAATTTGACGGTTCAGCATTTTTTGGAATATGAATAAACCAGCTTTTCGGATACTTAAATTCAAACCCATATTTATCATTGCGATAAGTTTGCCAATTACTAGTGGCATCAACATTTTCAATAAATGTTACGTCATACAAGCTACAAATATATTTTTTAATTTTTTTGCCGCCGCAATATCCCACCTTACCCCCTACTACTATCTCATCTTTATATTCTTGATATTTTTCAATACTAAGGAGTGGATCTTTTGAATTGCTAAACGAAATAGAATTCTCGCTTCCTTTCAGCCCGCATCCGCTTCCTGGTCCTTCGTAATCACTAGGAAATGGCCATTCTAAAAATTTGCAATTGCCTGGCATGCCTCTAACTTTTACAATTGTTCCGGATTTCAAACTAGAATTAACCAGCTCATCAACTGAATAAATCTTATCAATTTTATTGGCATTATTTTGAATTCCAGTGCCTGTTAAAACCGAAGCTTCCGGCTGATTTTTTTCGTAAATCCAAACAAAAACTCCGACCGTAATTGCCATAATTATGATTATCACCGTTCCGACCCAGGTTTTGATTTGTGTGTTCATTTTGTTTTTATATTAATTATGGCTTATTTAAGCCTCTCAAAAACCTCGGGGAATCTAGAAACGGGCGTTTTGGTCGATAGTTATCTTCTTTTTGAGCGATCTTCCGCCCCGGCGACGCAAAGCTACCACTCGCTCCTTGTCTTTCCTGATTTGAACTTTTAGCTGTTCCGAAACTATGTCGATTGAACCCTCGATGCTTTCTGTTGTTTCTTCGGCGCGGTAAAGCTGATGGGGAGTTTTTACCATTACTTCCACCCGAAACTTGTTTTTCTTTTTATCCATGTCAATCTCGACTTCAATTCTGTTTATTTTTTCGAGCAATTTTTGCGCTGACTGTAATCTTTTGGTTATGTAACTCTCTGTTCGGTCGTCTATTTTCAAACCCTTGAAATACAGACGCACACTGTTTTCAATCGTCATAATATTTATATTATTTATTAGAATCCGATTAATTGCACTTCTTCCTTGAGCTCAATCCCGAATTTGTCCCGCACTTGCTGCTTGACGAGGCATGAGAGCATTATAACATCTTCGGCTGTGGCTCCGCCAGTGTTTACGATGAAATTAGCATGCTTCTCGCTCACCATCGCCCCGCCGATTTTTTTGCCTTTTAATCCGACTTGATCAATCAGCCAGCCGGCCGGAATCTTATTGTCCTTGCATTTAATACTTTGATCCCGCTCAAATTTTTCCACCAATTCGTTATTTTCAATAATAGGATTTTTGAAGAACGATCCGGCGCTGTTTTCTTTTGGATGATTCAAATTCCTCATTTTAATTATTTCCTTAACTTTATTTTGTATTTTATTTTTATCGCCAAGGTTTAATTTCAGAGTAATTGATAAAATAACCAGCTGCGGATTTTCCTTAAAAACGCTGCTGCGATAACTGAATTTGCAACCTTCTTTATTGTAAATTGCGGTTTGCATTTTACGAGTATCAACTACCTTCACGCTTTCAATTGAGTTTTGCATACAGCTTCCAAACGCCCCCGCGTTTCCCCTTACCGCTCCGCCGACCACTCCTGGAATGCCCGCCACCCATTCCAGCCCGGTCAAACCATTTTCTGTTGATATTTTTATCAGCTTGGCGATCGAAGTTCCGGCTCCAGCTTCGATGGTTGTATTTTGTATGTTGTATTTAGTATTTTGTATTTTTATAATCAGCCCGTCAAAACCATCGTCACTGATCAGCACATTGCTGCCGCCGCCCAAAATAAAAAAATTTAGCTTATTTTTTTTGGCGTATTGCAAACTTTCAATAAGCTCCTCTTCGGAGCTTGCTTCTACGAAGCACTTCGCCGGCCCGCCAATGCAGAATGTCGTATATGGAGCCAGTGGAATATTTTTCTGGATTTTAATCATAATTTAATCAAATTTATGCATGAATCTATACAACGCTTTTCTCGCTTCTTCCACAACAACTATACTGAATCCCACTGAAATAATCAACGCCCATTCGCCTGCTCCGAGCGGAACTGTATGCAATATTTTTTGTCCGAATGCTGTGTATAATGCCAGACATTGCAATATGATCACAATTACAGTCGCGCTAACCAGATATAAATTGGAAAACGGATTCGTCGTGAAAATGGATTTTTCTTCCGAGCGGCAATTCCAGGCATTGAACCACTGAAAGACCGCCAGCACCGTAAGTGAAACGGTCCAGGCTTTTTCAAGATCGTCTTCGAAATATTTTCCGAAAAGGAAAAGAGTCCCGACCATCATGGCAGCCGCCATAAGCACAATTCTCCGCGCCATTCTCCAGTCAACAAGCCTTTTGGAATATTTGTTTTTTATTTTCGCAAGCATTCCCTTTTCCCTCGGCTCCATCGCCAGCGAGATATCCAGAAATCCGTCGGTAACCAGATTGAGCCACAAAATTTGCACTGCCAGAATTGGCAGCGGCCAGCCGATGATAAAGGTCGCGAAAATCACAAGCAGTTCTCCGGCACTGGTCGAAAAAAGATAGAGGATTACTTTTTTGATTGTTTTTAAAATATTTTTTCCCTCCTTAATGCCAAGCACGATGTTTCCAAAATTGTCATCCAAAAGAACGATATCCGAAGATTCCTTGGCGACTTCCGTTCCGATTTTTCCCATCGAAACTCCGAGATCGGCGGCAGCAAGCGACAACGCGTCATTCACTCCATCGCCGGTCATAGCCACCACTTCGCCCCGCCTCCGATAAGCCTCAATGATTCTCAATTTATGCTCGGGAGTCACTCTGGCAAAAACACAAGCATCTCCGATCGCCTGTTCCAGTTGAAAGTCGCTCAGGCCGTCTATCTGATCGCCGGTAATTATTTTCTCCCCGCCTTTGCATATTCCGGCTTCTTTGGCGATGGCCTCAGCGCTTATTTTATGATCACCCGTAAGCATCACTACTTTTATCCCTCCGGCCTGGGCTTTCGCGACAGCTTCCTTGGCTTCTTCACGAAGCACATCCTTCATCGCCAAAAATCCCATAAATGAAAGTTCCGCAAGATCGCCGGCAGAAACAGTTTTGAGCAAAGTTTTCGCGCGGGCGATGGCGATTACGCGCAAGCCCTCTTTGGACATAGCCACAAATATTTTTTCAAGTTCATCCCGGTCTTTTTGTGAAATTTTGATGCCTCCGTTCGGATGCCATATTTTCACGCATTTTTCAATTATTTTTTCCGGAGCTCCCGAAACCGCCAAAAAATTTTCCCGCTCGCCCCGATTCAGCGTCGCGTGGATTTTTGTCTTATAATCAAAAGGCAATTCATCCAGCTTGGGCATTTCACTTTCCAGAATTTCTTTTTTGAAACCGACTTTTTCAGAAAAAACCAGCATGGCCGCCTCCACCGGATCGCCGGAAACTTTCCAGATTTTTTCATCAGCCAGATAGGCCACCTGCGCGTTTGAGCAAAAAGAGGCGATTCTTCCGGCCATCAAAAGTTCCTGGTAATTGAGCGGATCAATAATATCTTTTTCATGCCTGATTTCACCTGTCGGATCATAGCCGGCTCCCGCAATATTAAAAATTTTTCCGTGGCAATAAACTTTTTCCACGCTAAGTTCATTTTTAGTAAGCGTACCGGTTTTATCCACGGCAATAATTTCGGCCTGACCCAATGCTTCAACCGCTTGCAGCCTTTTCACCAAAACATTGTGTTTACTCATCCGCCAAACTCCCATCGCCAGGACCACCGTCATCACGATAGGCAGGCCCTCAGGAACAACGGAAACTGCCACTGCGACTGCTACCTTAAAAATATCCAGTATCGGATTTTCGGCAAGCAAACCCAGAATCATCAGCAAAATTACGATTATGGAAACCGAAATGATGATAATTTTTGAAAGATGCTGAATATCTTTCTTGAGAGGCATGTCGCTATCGATAAGCGCCGCTTTTTGTGAAATTTTACCGATGAAAGTTTCAATGCCGGTTACAACTACCACCGCCTTGGATGTTCCCGCGACAACATACATACCGCTAAAAACCATATTCTCCTGATCAGCCACGGGAACAACTTCTTTCATAATCGGCTCCGCTGTTTTTATTTTATAGCTTGATTCCCCGGTAATTACCGCTTCATCAACTTTGAAAATATCGTCGTGGATGAGTCTCGCGTCCGCGGGCACCTTATCTCCTTCTCTCAAAACAATAACATCGCCAGGCACCAATTGGTCAGAATCCACAATAGTTTCTCTACCTCCCCGGATGACCGAGGCGTCGGTTTGCGTCATTTTTTTGAGCGCCAAAAGCGTATTTTGCGCCCGGCCCTCTTGGATAGTCCCGATAACGGCGTTAAAGAAAATAATAAAAAGTATCACAAACCCATCGGATATTTCGCTGGTAAAAAAAACCGCCAGCGCCGCCAAAAGCAAAACATAAATCAATGGGCTTCTAAACTGCCGCCAAAAAATAGCCGCCAATCCTTCAGCCTTGGCTTCCGGAAGCCTGTTAAAACCGTATTTTTCTAACCGCTTTCCAACTTCTTCATTAGAAAGCCCGCTCAAAGAAGTGTTGAATTTTTGCAACACTTCGTCGGGAGTTAGGTTGTAGATTTGTTTTTCTAGTTTTGGCATTATTACTTTTTTATTTTATTTTACTAAATATTTTTCCAAAAAGTCATTTCGCAATATATGAGCTTGAGAGATTTTGCTTTTGTCTCCAAAAAAATGTTCCTCTCTGATTTTTTTACTAATTTCACCATCTATAACAAATCCGGATCTTTCAATAAGCTTAGGATGCTTCGCAATAATCCATGATGTAGCCTGTATAGTTTCTATGTTTTTATTTTCATTTAATATTTCAGCTAATTTTTGCAAGCCTGCCTTAAATTTGATTACGAAATTTTCTACTTTTTCCCCCGGTACCATGTGTATAAGGATGCTATCGCCTTTTATTTCATAAGAAAGCAGCTCATTGAGTTTCATGAATTCTCGGTCAGCTTCGGCCTCACGCATAAAAAGCTCGGGCTTTTCCAATTTAAGTTCAATAAATGGCATAATAATCGTTATCACCTCATCCACAAATTTCTTTTTTGTTTCTATATTAATACATTTTTCCAATTCCTTTTTCATTGTTTCCTTATTTTCTAAAAATTCCAACCTATCAATTTGCCACCTTAGGTCATCAATTCTTTTCTGTCCATTTTCATACGAATCAAAAAGGACCCCAATTTTTGTTTTTGCTATTGCTATTATATTTTTTCTTCTGTTTTCTCTTTCCACACTTTCAACATCCTCCTGCTTTTCAGGACTTTTATCCGGATTTTCCGCCGGAGGAAGTTCCTTATTATTCGGCTTTATCGGCCCCTGCCATTCATGAGACATAAATTTATTTGTAATTTTTTACATCCATATATTTTCCATATTATTCCGATCCCGTTCCCACATTTGCGGATTGGTTTGGATATATTCACGGATTTTGTTCAGGGAAATTTCATTGCGGATTATATGATCATAAAATGACTTTTGCCACCCAAACTCAACATTATAATCTTTCATTCTGTTTATCTCTTTTGTCACAGATGCCTTAAAGCCATGGATTGCTTTCGATAATAACATCTTCGTTCTATCTATTTTTTCATTATTTTTTATTTTGGAACGCATTTCTGCGTTCCCTACAGATGCGTTATCTGCGCCTGTTTCAATAATCACATGGACATGGTTTGGCATTATGACAAATTCATCTAAAAATACATCCGGAAAATGATTTGGTATTTCTAAATAACATTTTTCCGCAATTTTTCCTAATTTATTAAAAACCATTTTTCCGCTTTTAATTTCTCCAAAACATTTAAACCTGTTTTTGATGCAAATGGTAACAAAATACATTCCATTCTGTGAATAATTATAATTTCGCAGGCGATTTGGTTTTCGATTTTTCATTTTTATGTCATCGTAGGGAACGCACATGTGCGTTCCTATTATTCAATTTTTCAATTGATTTGCCACTTTCCACACATCCCCCGCGCCCATGGATATAACGATGTCTTCAGCGCCGATCTTGTCTTTTAAATATTCTATCGTTTCATCGATTGTTGGAATATATTTGGCTTTGTCGCGATCATATTTATTAATCAGGCTGGTTAATTCTTTAGATGTTACTCCCCCCTGAATTTCGCGGGCGCTGCCGTAAATATCAATAATAATAACTTTGTCTGTGTCGCCAAAACTCTGTGAAAATTCCGAGAGAAGCGCTTTAGTGCGCGTAAAAGTGTGCGGATGAAAAATAGTGATGATATTTTTTTCTGGATAAATTTCCCGCGCCGCCTTGAGCGTGGCTTTTATTTCCTCGGGATGGTGGGCATAGTCGTCGATAAGAATCGCGCCGTTTCTCTCGCCGATATATTCAAAGCGCCTCGAAGTTCCCTGAAAATTTTTGACGGCCTCGCGCGCTTTTTCCATATCAATTCCTAATTTGTAGCAAGCAATAATCCCAGCCGTTGCGTTTAAAATATTATGATCGCCGACTAACTGCATTTCAAATTCACCCACATCTTCGCCCTTATAATTAATTTTAAATTTTTGATATTTTGGATTTTGGACTTGATTTGAAATTTGGATTTCGGATTTTGAAATTATCGCGTCATTGTCTTCCAAAAAACCATATTTGATTACTTCACATTTGGAGTTTTTTGCAATCTCCAGCGCGTTTGTACTATCTCCCCACACCACCAAAAAGCCGGTTTTGGGAATTTTGGCTGCAAAATCCGCAAAAACTTTTTTGTATTCCGAAAATGTCGGAAAAAAGTCCGGGTGATCCCAATCGACGCTCGTAATAATAGCTGCGAAAGGATTGTAATACTGCAATTTATTCTGGTATTCATCCGCTTCAGCCACAAAAATTTTTCCCTTTCCCGCCAGCGAGCTTCCCTGCCAGTCAATCACTTTACTGCCGACAATCGCACTTGGATCGGCGCCGGAAGCGCGTAAAATCTCGGCCAGCATCGCTGTGGTGGTTGTTTTGCCATGCGTCCCGCAAACTGCGATTCCCATTTTTTCATTAAATAATTTTCCAAGTATCTCGGGATAACTCGCCATTGCAATTCCCCTCTTTTTTGCTTCAGCGAATTCAATGTTATTTTCCGCGTTATAGACAGTCGAATAAACAACTAGATCGGCATCTTTGGGAATATTCGCCGTAGCAAATTTTTCAAAATATTTTATCTTATTTTTCTCCAGAATTTCATCGGTAAAAAATTTTTCGTCTGTGTCTGACCCCAAAACTTCAACCCCGCGCTTGTTGAAAATTTCTGCTACCGCCGCCATACCGGCGCCCTTAATGCCGATGAAATAAGCTTTTTTAATTTTGGATAAATCCGGCATAATTATTTTTTTATTATATCAATAATGCCTTCCGCGATTTTGTCAGCCGCATCCGGATGGTAAAACTGTTTGATATTCTGGGACAACCGGCCGGACAACTCATCGCCCTCGAGAATTTCTGCGATGCGCGAAAGAAAAATATTTTCTCCCAAATTTGATTCTTCCAGTACGATGCACCCGCCGGCCTTGGAAATCGAATAAGCATTCATCCGCTGGTGATTATTGGCCGAGTGTTCAATGGGAATGACAATTGCCGGTTTGCCATTGGCCGCGATTTCAGAAAGTGAATTAGCGCCAGCGCGCGAGATAACCAAATCCGCCACCGCCAAAATATCTTTGAGTTCACTGTGGACAAACGGAATAGGGAAATAGCCGTCACGCCCAGCCTTGATTCCCAGCTCGCCAGCCTTATGTTCGACATCCGCATAATTTTTTTCTCCAGTCTGATGAATCACCTGGTATTTTTTCAGAAGCTGGGGCAGAATTTTGATAACTTTATTATTAATCATCTGCGATCCCTGCGAGCCGCCATAAACAAAAATTGTTTTTTTAATATCAGTAAGCGAAAACATTTTCCGCGCTTTTTCCGGATCGCCCTGATTTATTTCATTGTTGACCGGATTCCCGGTAAGAGCAACTCGCCCCGGCGTGAACTCCCGCTCGGCTTCCGGATATGATACCGCCACCCTCGTTGCCAGTTTGCCTAAAATGCTGTTGGCCAAGCCCGGCACGCAATCAGAATCGTGGATAAAAATAGGGATGCGGTAAAGCCAGCCGGCAAAAACCACAGGAAATGATGCGAATCCGCCCTTGGAAAAAATCGCGTCCGGCATAAATATCAACAAAAGCCAAAGGGATTGGATTGTTCCAATCGGAATTTTAATAGCATCAGAAAAATTTTTCCAGGAAAAATACCTGCGCATTTTACCCGTCATAATTTCTTTTATGCCTATACCCTCTTTCCCCATCAGCTTTTCTTCCAGCACCCCCCCGGGACCGATGAATAAAAATTCAACCTGTCCGATTTTTTCATTTATTTTTTTAGCAACATTGATCAGGGGAATTAAATGTCCGCCCGTTCCCCCGCCTGTTAAAACAATTCTCATATGCGTATTTAGATTAAGAATTTAAATTAGCTTGTTTTGAAATGTTTAATAAAATGCCTATCCCCGCCATTAAAAATATAACCGAGGTTCCGCCATAACTGATAAGCGGCAGCGGCACGCCCGTAAGCGGAATCAATCCTGAGATGGCCGCGATGTTTATAAACGCCTGAAAAAATATCCAGGCAACCACGCCAGTCGCCACCAGTTTTGAAAAAATATCCGGAGCATTGCGCGCAACACGCAATCCCCGAAGAGACAGCGCGACAAAAAGAATAATTAGAATGCCCGCCCCGATCAATCCCAGCTCTTCTCCTATTATAGCAAATATAGAGTCTCCGGCCGGTTCCGGCAAATAATTGAATTTTTGCATGCTATGCCCCAGGCCTACGCCCAAAATTCCACCAGATCCGATAGCTAAAAGCGCCTGATTTATCTGATAGCCAACACCCTTAGGATCCAATTCCGGATGCAAAAAAACTAAAAAGCGGTCCATGCGATAGCTTTCGGTTTTCATCAGCGCGTAAAAACTCAGAAAACCACCAAAAGCCAAAAGCAGCATATGGGAAATCTTCGCGCCATTGATAAAATAAATGGACATCGCAATCAAAACTGTAACACCCAGCGTTCCCATATCCGGCTGTTTTATCAGCAAAAAACCAATGACCCCGATTATAGCTACAAACGGCAATAGCCCTTCAAAAAAATCACGGGACCGTTCTCCGCGGCTTTCAAACCAGGCCGCCAGATATATAATGAGCGCGAGTTTAAGCATCTCTGAAGGCTGGAAAGAAACAATACCCAACTGGATCCAGCGATTAGCGCCATAAATCTTTGACCCGATCCCAGGAATAAAAACCAAAACCAAAAAAATTACGCTTAACGCAAAAAATGGAAAGGATATTTTTTTCCAAAAATTATAATCTATTTTTTGCGTTAAATATAAAGCGACTAAGCCGATGGACACTCCCACCAGCTGGCGCTTGAAGAAAAAATAGGCGTCCCCGAACCGGCTGCGCGAATAGCCAATTCCGGCCGAAGCCACCATGATCAATCCAAAAACCAACAGCGCGAAAGTGAGATACAATAATATTCTGTCGGCTTTATTTTCACTTTTTGCCATAAATTTATCCCGGTGTAGAGACGAGGCACTGCCTCGTCTCTACATTTTTGATTTTTTAGAATTCTTTGCGCGCCAGTTTTCGATTTCCTTGTGATTTCCGGAAAGCAGGATTTTCGGCGTTTTCCATTTGTTATAAATTTCCGGTTTTGTGTATTGCGGATATTCCAATTGGCCATCAATACTATGGGATTCGTTTTTTATACTTTCTTCATTTCCCAAAACGCCGGGAATTAGTCTGGAAACAGAATCCACTAAAACCATCGCCGGAATTTCCCCGCCGGTCAGCACATAATCACCGATTGAAATTTCTTCATCGGCTATATGCTTGGCCACCCGCTCGTCCACGCCTTCATAACGCCCGCAAATTAAAATTAAATTGTCATATTTCACCAATCTTCGCGCGTCTTTTTGGGTATATTTTTTGCCCTTGGCGGAAAATAAAATAATTCGAGTTTTTCCTTTCGACTTTATGGACTTTAATGACTTTATAAACTTAACTGCTTTGTATATCGGTTCAATTTTTAACACCATTCCCGCCCCGCCGCCATAGGGGGTGTCGTCCACTGTCTTATGCTTGTCAGTCGTCCAATCGCGCAAATTATGGACGGCAATGCCAATAAGCCCCGCTTTTTGGGCGCGCTTAATTATTGATTCGGAAAAATACGAACTGAAAATTTCAGGAAAAATCGTGATTATTTCAAAACGCATATAAATCCATCCTACCACATTTTATCAAAACAAAAAAGCCGTTTTGCGGCCTTTTTGTATAAACAAAGTGCTTATTTTCAACTTAAACTTCAATGCCTCCAACAACTTCGTCAATGCTTCTCTGTTCGCGTGGCTTTCTGTCAGAACCTTCCGGTTCGTTGATTTTGAGATTCACGCGGGCATTGTTTTTGGCTCCGATAACTCTAAGGAGTGTTCGAAGCGCTTTGGCGGTTGCGCCTTCTCGACCGATAACCATTCCCATATCCTCCGGAGCTACATCCAAAGAAATAAGAACGCCCATTTCGTCGATTTTTCTGTCAACCTTAACAGCGTCCGGATTGTTGACTATTTGTTTGACAACATACTCAACAAAGTCTCTGTCTTGATCTGCCATATTGGTAATTCTTTGATTTATTATTGAAAGCTGGCGGATAATGGAAGTTCGACCTGGCATCCTTTGCCTCACCTGTTTGGTTGGCCTCCGTAATTTGCTTTCTGGAAGTATTATATGTGAAAATTTGTTTTTTGTCAAATTGCCCTTTTTCCATTATACTTTTAGGGTATTTTAAGTATTTTTAGAAACCCACTATGCCAAAAAAATATCTTTCAAAAGTCGTCCGGGTTGGAAACTTGAAGCTGGGCGGGAATAATCCCGTGCGCATTCAATCAATGTGCGACACCGATATGCGCGATGTCCGCGCGACCGTGAAACAAATTCTGGCCTTGGAAAAAGAAGGCTGTGAAATCATCCGCGTGGCCGTGCCGGATATGGTTGCGGCCAAGGCCATCGGAAAAATAAAAAAACAAATTCATATTCCGCTCGTCGCCGACATTCATTTTGATTACAAATTAGCTTTGGAAGTTATCCGGCAAGGCATCGATAAAGTCCGGATCAATCCGGGCAACATCGGCTCGCCGGAAAAAATCAAAATGGTAGTGGAGGCCTGCCAAAAGAAAAAGATTCCTATCCGCATCGGCGTGAATATGGGATCATTGGAAAAAGATTTACAGGAAAAATATGGCGCCACCCCGCGCGCCGCCGTCGAATCGGCTCTGCGCCATACGCGTATTTTGGAAAAATTAAATTTTAGGAATATTGTCATCTCCATAAAATTCAGCGATGTGCCGCGCATGATTGAGGGTTATAAATTGCTGGCTAAAAAGGTTCCCTATCCGCTGCACCTGGGCGTAACCGAAGCCGGCACGGCTTTTATGGGATCAATTAAAAACGCTATCGGAATAGGAATATTGTTGAATGAAGGAATCGGCGCGACCATTCGGGTTTCTCTTACCGCTCCCCCAATTGAAGAAATAAAAACCTGCTGGGCTATTCTTAAGTCTCTGGAACTGCGCGTCCGCGGACCAGAAATGATTTCCTGCCCGACTTGCGGACGCACGGAAATTGATCTGATAAGTCTGGCGAAAAAAGTCGAAAAAGCGCTTTCTAAAATTAAAAAACCTATCAGGGTCGCCGTGATGGGCTGTGTCGTCAATGGTCCCGGCGAAGCACGCGAAGCCGACATTGGCATTGCCGGCGGCAAAAAATGCGGCGCTATTTTCGTCAAAGGCAAGGTCATAAAAACCGTGCCGGAAGAAAAAATTCTATCTGAATTGATGAAAGAAATTAAAAAGCTGGATAAATAAAACTACTTGTTATATTCTTCAAGTTGGATTTTAAATTCCAAAGCATAAATATCCCACAGCGCTACAAAAAGCGAAATCATTATCGGACCGACTATAAAACCCGAGATGCCAAAAAGCGCGATGCCTCCCAAAGTTGAAAACAGGATCAGCAATGGATGCATCTGCGTGTCTCTTCCAACAAGTTTTGGGCGTAAAATATTGTCGATTGTGCTGATAACTAAGGCGCCAATCAATATTATTACCACGCCCTCTATTGTATGGCCTAAAAGCATCATTATTAATCCCACTGGCAACCAGATAAGCCCTGATCCCACTGAAGGAATAACTGAAGATATAGTCATTAAAATTCCAAATAAAACCGGCGAGGCCACCCCGGTCACTGTAAAAAGAACTGCTCCCAGAAATCCTTGCACGATCGCGATAAGAGTCGTGCCTTTTATTGTCGCGCGCGTAATTGAATTGAATTTTTCTATTAAAATGCTTTCATATTTGTCCTGTAGCGGGCTAAGCTGCATGATTTTCTTTACCAATTTTCCGCCATCGATAAAAAGATAAAAAAGGGAAAAAAACATAATAAAGGTGACAAAAATAAAATGCACGACTCCCTTATATGTTCCCTGCAAAATCACGAGAGCATTTTGCGAAAATCCCTTTATTGCGGAAATGATTGTTTCCTGGCTGGTTATTTTATCCGGCTCAACAGAGTTGAAAAAAGGCAACGCCGAAAGGCTTTCTGCCAAACTGCCGATTATCTTTTTGGCCGCTTCGGGATTTTGGGAAAAATTATTCACAATTCCCTGAATTTCATTGACTACCAGGGAAATGACTCCCAGAATCGGCAAGATAATTATAAGAAGAATCAGAAAACAAGAAATTGCCGCACTCAAGCCGGCGCTGCGAAAATGTTTTTTTAAAAAACCATAAACCGGACTGAATAAGTGGGCCAGGATAGCGGCAATCAAAAAGGGCACCAAAAAGGGCTTTATAATAAAGTAAGCCAAAACAGTCACGCCGATCAAAACAGCAAAGAAAAAATAAATGTTATAATTTTTGAATTGCATATATTTTACAAACTAATGATTATTTGATTGCTTCCAGCATACCAAAAAAAGCCTAACTTGTCGACTTTATTCAAATTATGATTAAAACTAAACAGTCCGGAAAAACGCCTTATTTAAGCGGTTTAAAAAGCCAGAGGTTTTTGAAATTGGCGAAATTCCAACTTCATTATCCTGATTAACGGATATGTTCCGATCACAAGAAAAATTACCACCGAAGTAATCATTAAAATCATCATCGAAAATTTATCCAGCACTACTCCGCCAACAAACATAAAAGCCATCGCTCCGACACGAATAAGCAAGCTATTCAGAGAAAGAACGCTGGAACGCACCGACTTTGTAATCACGGCATTCATATCAACTATAAGCTTTGTTTCAAAATACCCGCGCATCAGATGGCTCGCAAACATACCGGCGAGAGCAATAAGGGGCATGCCCGTAACTCCAATGGCCACAATAAAGACCATCAAAGTAAATGCCATAATAACGATATTTAATTTTGAAAACCTTTCATAAAATTTTACACCGACAGCTATCAACAATGTGGCCACACCTGCCAGCACACCCCAGGAAGCAACAGGAAGCCCCAATGTTAAAAATAATGGATTATATAGCCATTTGAAACTAAAAAAGAAAGCGCCTATTAATGCAGAAACTATTATTATATTCAAAAGCTGTTTGTTGGTTATTAAATATTTCAATCCTTCTATGCCCACGCCAATTAAATTATTGCCTTCTGTTTTTCCTCGCACTCTTATTTTAGTTGTGATAACTGTAAGGGACGCGAGAATTAAAAAAATAGCTGTAAGATATAGCGGAATTTTTAAATCAACCACGGAGACAAAACCTCCAATTGACACAGCCGCAAATGTCACAACTATCCCATAAACCTTAACTTGCGCATAATCTTTCTGAAAATCACCGGATACCGCATGCAAAAGCGCATTGTCGCTTCCTGATACAAGCGCTCCACCCAGAGCTAGTAAAGATAAAGTAAGCCCATAAAAGGAGATGCCGCCCGAAAATGAGAGTAATACATACGACGCCGCCAAAATAATATATCCCCAAAACACGGATATTCTGTGCGAGTAATAATCGCCAATGACGCCCGTCGGATATTCCAGCAGCACACTCATCGCGTAATAAAAACCTATGAGCTGAAAAACATGGGCGGTAGAAATATCCCGGCTGGTCAAATATAAAACCATTGTGGCAACCCAAAAACGCGCGGAGAATAGTATTCTTGCCATTTTTACCTTTGTGAGGTCAGTCATAACAACATCATAACACAAAAATTCTGCTCGGCAGAATTTTGGAATTGCAAATACTTAGAAAAAACGGAATATCTAAGCGTTTTAAAAAGCGGGAGGTTTTTGAAATTGGCCGAATCTCAGTCAGAATTAGAGAAAGGAATGGTTTCTTAGATATACACGGAATAACACCTATTTGTGGCTTATCTCAAAACACCAGACTTAGTTAAGGCGTTTGAAGCGTGTATCGCGAATACATCCAGAAATTCCAAATCCTGCGTGTCCACGCTTTTTTTCTTGTCAAAACCAAGGAAAATAAAACCTCGCAAAGCTGTTCCTTTCGAGAGAGGCAGGGTAACGAAATATTCCAGCTTGTCATTCAGCGCCAGGAGCTCCATTCTGTGTTGCCTTATATTTCCGCTAATGAGATTTTTTTCTTTGAGTAAGTGCTTCAGAAGCTCGACTTTGCGGGATGTAATAACTTTGATTTTTTCTTTCTGTTCTTCTTCGCATCCTTTGCAGGATAATAAATCAAATCTGCCTCTTCCTTGCGAGCCATAGAGGTAGCCCGTTTGAGCATTGGAAATGTTCATCGCTAAATTCAAAACATGGTCTATGATTTTTTGTTTGTATTTCTTTGATCTCGGAAAATATTCCAGTTCCAGAAGGAGGGAAATTTTTCTGTTGATTGTTCCTAAATGTTTGTATGCATCGGCCAGTTGTCCTTCTATTTTATTTTTTGATTTAGCCTGTTCTTCTGAATGATTGTATTCGTCAGCCAGTCTTCCTTCTATCATCTTCTTTGATTTGGCCTGATCTTTGGAATGCTTATATGAATCAGTCAGTTGTCCCTCTATCGCCTTCTTTGATTTGGCCTGTTCTTCTGAATGATTGTATTCGTCAGCCAGTATTCCTTCTATCATCTTCTTTGATTTGGCCTGATCTTTGGAATGTTTGTATGCATCGGCCAGCTGCCCTTCCATCATCTTTTTTGATTTAGCGTGTTTTTTGGCCAGTTTATCCTCTTTTTTCTTACGTTTGCTGATATCGCGAAGAAAAACAAATATCAATCCGCCTGAATAGTTGGCGTAATTGGCATGATTGGCGCTGGCTTCAATATCAATAATCTTTCCGTCCTTTTTCCGGTGTTGGGTTAAAAACCGGCTTTCGCCCTCCTTCTTTATTCTTCGGATATTTTTTGCGATGCCCTCCTTCGGTTTTTTCCCGGCCTTAACATCGGATATGTTCATTTTTAAAAGTTCGCTTCGGCTATAGCCTACTAAATGGCAATAAGCATCGTTCACATCCAAAAACCGGCCCCGCATATCGATCGCCAAAAAACCGTCCATTGAATCACGGGTGATGGATTGATAAATCCTGGCTGTTTTCTCGAGTAATTCCTGCTCTCTTTTTTTCCCGGGTTTTTTCATTTGTTGGAATGATACCCTCCTTTTCTTTTTTAAACTATAGCACGGATACAAAATCCAGGGAAATAGCCCATTCGGGCTGCTTGACATTTCCGATGAAATATAAATGCATTGTGGTTGTATTACTACAATAACCGCAACTAATTGTATAACATGAATTATGAAAATCAACAAAAAACAACGAGTAACTCTCTTTATTAACCCAGATCTTTTGAAACAAGCCAAAATGCAGGCAATCGTTGAGGAAATCAGTTTGACTGCTCTAGTAGAGAGGGCTTTGACTAAATATTTGCCCAAAAAAACAATAATTAAAAAAATCTGACATTTAAATTTATTTTTAAAAATTAGAAATGTCCTAGAAAGACTCCTTCTCTTAATTAATAATTCTAATGCACAATCATATGGATTCATACAATTCTCCAAGCACCAAGCCTCTTTATCGGGGCACGCAAATTGTTTGGTATCTCCTGGGACTTCTTGAAATATTACTAGCTTTTCGTTTCATTCTAAAATTATTGGGAGCCAACGCGGAGGCCGGTTTTACTAGTTTTATCTATGGAGCAACTCATATTTTTACCGCTCCCTTCTTGAGCGTCTTTCGCATGACCAAGGTTTCCGGCAGTATTTTCGAGTGGACAACGCTTTTGGCGATGCTCGTGTACTGGTTGGTAGCCTTCGGTATCATCAAGTTGTTTTTGATGGGAAAAACGGTTTCCACGCCGGAAGCCGCATCTAAGTTAGACAACCAAGAAAAATAATAATTAATTCACCCCCACACCAATTTCGCCAAATCATTATCAAATTAATAAATAAATTAGCAACAATACTCTTTGAAAAATTGGTGTGGGGGTAAAAAAAATATGGGAATTCTTCTGTGGATCGTTTTTGGGGCAATCGTAGGCTGGATTGCTTCCGCGATTATGGGAACTAGCGAAGGCTTGATTCTAGACATCATCCTGGGTATTGTAGGAGCAGTGTTAGGCGGCTGGCTGATGAGCTTCCTCGGCAAAGGCGGCGTGACCGGCTTCAACTTGTATAGCTTTCTGGTGGCCTTGCTTGGAGCGGTAGTACTGATTGCGATTGTACGCGCTCTGCGATAGAAAAAAATATCTTCTCAGAAAAAGAAAAGACGCCCAACTAAAGGCGTCTTTTCTTTTATATGCACGCCACAGTCAGGGATGCCTGCCCCGCACCAAGCGCCTCGCTTTGGTGCCGGGGTTGGAACTATTTTTATGCAGAAAAGGGAGTATGTTTATATTCCTGATTTAAGGCAGCTGAAATAATTTAACAATCTCCCTAAATTTTTCTTCACTTGGATAAGTGCCGACATTTCCTATTTGTGATAAATCGGTGCGTTGATCGTCGAAGATATCTCCAGTAAAAAATATTCTCTCTGCGCCGGCGGCAATAGCACCAGCCACGCTTGTCTTTGTGCTTTGATAATTTTCTTCACCTATTTTACTATACATTGCATCTGCTTCCGTTACCCAAATCGGCTTATTGGCAATGCCCGATTCGGCTAGCATTTTTTCGTATGGACCGACATTAAAATCATAGGTATTCTGATCATTGGCAATGCAATGAATATTGCCGATGTCAAAAGCATCCCGAGCATCGGCATTTTTAAACACTTCTTGATAAAAGGATAGCGCCCGCTCATCCGCTCCCGCCGGGGCGGCAATTAAAACTTTTACTTCCGGATCAGCCAAATGTATGGCCTTTGAAGTTTCAATTAACAATTGAGCATATTCTGCCGGGCCCTGTCTATAAAAAGTTGAGCGATCAGCCTCACCGTATGGTAAATTATTTTTATACTGTAAATCTGGTTCATTCAGCACTTCCCAGTATTTGATCGGGATTTTTAAGCCTGGCATATCGCCCATCCCATCGCCATCATAACGCTCAACGATTGCTTTAACAAATTTTTGATAAGCCACCCAATCACTCGGGTTACAGCGATAATATGGTAAATACACGCCGCGGTCTTTTTTGTCGTTTTTGAGTAAAAATTCATCGATATTAGAAACCTCGCAATCGGCAAAATTTGCCAGATTTTTCTGGTCCCAATCGGCAAAAGGAAAAATAATAGCCAAAATTCCGATATTATTTTTTTGAAAATTATTAACCACTTGATCGGCGACAGAAAAATCAAAACTAGCGTCTTTTGATTTCTGCATCATATCCCAAACAAAAGGACCAGGCGGACCCGGCCGCACCCATAGGCCACCGCGCGCAATAATGCCTTCACCGGTATCGCCTACTCCTCCGCCCAACCAGCCAAATTTATTGGAAATAATTTTTTCCGGAATAGAAACGGATGTGGAAGCAGTTTGATTTCTTTCCGCCACATTTATGTCTATTGTGTTATCTTTTCTTATTTCATTTTTATCAGCAGTTCTGGAAAATATTAGAAACAATCCCAGAATAGCAAAAGCTAAAGTTGAAATAATAATAATTATTTTTTTCATAAAATTTATATTTCTTTTAAAATACTTAGAAAATATTCCTTATCCTTTGGATGCGTTAATAATTCGGCAACCTTTTCTTTCTGAACCCAGCGTGCTTCAGGATTTTCTGGATCAATCGGTTTGAGCAGATTTTCATCCGTTTTGAATAAAAATATGGCGATTGTTTTAAATTCCGACCAATCTTCTTCGCCCTTCTTATTTATTTTATATCTCTGATAGCTTCCTAGTTTACGGACAAATTTCAATTGAGCGACACCTGATTCCTCATTGATTTCCCTTTTCGCCGCTTCAAGCTCGCTTTCCCCTTCATCAATATGCCCCTTTGGCAAAGACCAGGCAGTTCCGTGTTGGCTTATAACAAGGACTTCTCCTTGTCGGTTGATCACCACGCCCCCAGCACTTTTTGTGTTTTTTATAACTGCTTTTTCCATATTTCCAGTATACCACCCCTTTTCACAAAAACAAAGAACTTTGCGAAAATTAGAACCAAAAAGAGGCTTCTATAGAAGCCTCTGCTTAGTTTTACTTTGGCTGCACGGAAGACTTGATGATATTCGGACAAATATCCTTGAAAATTGGAAGTCAGTTGAGATTAGATTGGAGCGGGCAAACTTACTTCTGAAACAATTTTTGATATGACTATAATGAAAATTATTTTCCAACCTCGAGCCATTTTTTTTCTTCTTCATTAAGTGCGTTTGCCATATATGACTGGTTAAATTCCGGTAGTTGTTTGGTTCGTTCAATCCAAACCTTTCGCTTTTGCGTTTCAATAATAACCACCGTTTCGGATCCAATATTATTATTAGGTCCTGTCAAAACCTTAGGATCGAACCCTAATGAATTCTGGATAATTTGCCGAAGTTTTTCAATTGATTGCTTATAGTGACGGTGCTGATAACCCTTCTCTTTCTCCACGGTGGTGGTATTATAATTACCTCCCAAAAGCGAAACCTCAACTGTATCCGCCTGCGATCGTGCTTTTAATTCTTTCAATGAATCACTCAGCTCTCTGGAAAAAATTCCTGTCTTGTCAATGCCCCCATCAATAAAATACCGCGGATCTTGATGACTTAAAAATGATATTTCCTTGCCCGTATTCGCATCTCTGCCTATTGCGACTACCGCAGTACAATTAGAATAACGATCTGAATGCCAGATCCCTTCGCTGATAGGCGAAATTAGATACGATCCAAAGCCTGAATTTTTGAAGCCATTCCCTTTCAATGCTTCTAGGTCGCCATTTTCAAGATCAACATTATTAATATTATCCGTCACTTGTTCTAGCAAATCTCCATATTCCTCATTTCCTGTGCCATAATCTTCTAATTGCAAACCTATAGGCATAATGTCTTCGCGAAGATGCACTCTTTCTTGAATGATTTTTTTAACTTCTGGATTATATCCTGGAAATCCTGATTCTGGCATAAGCTGATTATTCAATAATTATACCGCTATCATAGCAAAAAAACAGCTTTCTTGAAACTTTTTGTCCGAAGATGTATTTACCCCTATCAAAAACAAGGCTCCATAAAGCCTTGTTTTTACCAGCACGGAGGGCTAGATGACCTTCGGACAAATATACTTGAAAATTGGGATAAAGTTGAGATTAGATTGGAGCGAGCAATGGTGCTTTTAAAACAAAATTAGGGTTTATTGAATATATAAATCTCCTTGTCCTTTTAAGAGTTCCAGTAATTTTTCATCAGAAAGAATATCGCCTCTTTTCTCATTTTGCTGTTTGGCTTCGCTGTTCTTTTCTGTTTCGCCTTGAGAGAATAAGGAATCCACTTCAGAGCTTGAAACATTAAATTCTTTTGCAACCTTATCTAGAGTAGCTTGATTTTTTGAATCGTCCCAATTATTCTCTGTCATTAATTCTTCCCAGCGAAGGTAAAATTGTAAAGCCTTTGATCTGCCAGTGGAATCAATTTTAACATCATATCCTAATTCAGGTGTATATTTGGCTGCGGATCCATTCAACGCCTTTATGTCTCCATTTATAACCGACCATTGTGGAATATTGAGCGATCCATTAAATAATTCACTTCTATACAAAACAACTGCTCTGTCGCTATCTTTAATTACAACCCATCTTCCGTTGGGTTTCACATAGCCACTATCTTTTTGAATTTGAAAAACATCCACCAATGACACACCGACTTTTACTTCATACTTTAAATCTCCTGCATTAAAGTCTTTTTGTAATTTATAAGCCTGAACCAGTGAGAGCGCGTCCAGTCTTTCTTGCTTATATTTTATGTCATTTGAATTGTCGCTAACTTTTTCTTCTGGAGCATTTTGATTTTGAGGTTTTTCCTGAATGTTGTTGTTTTGACAACCTGTCAAAGCCAAAATTGCAAAAGAAAAGATTACAGCGATGAAAAGTTTTTTAGCGTTCTTCATTTTATTTGTTCGTTTAATTTATTTTATTAGTTAACTATAAAAACAAATTGCCCTGACACTGAAAATGCAATAAAGCGATTAAAAAAATTATTATTCATACTTTCAATTTTAATTCGTCAATAAATCGCGAAGCTTTCCCATTCCATAATTTCTGCTTATAATCAAAGTGAAAATCTTCTTTATTGACCTTATTTGCAAATTTACCAGGTATTTTCAAAACCGAAATTAAACAAAGACATTTCTTTGCCCTAGTCATTCCAACATATAAAACTCTTCTTTGACTTTCCAACGAATCAATCCCATCTTTTTTGTTGGGCAATATTCCTTCAGTTAAGCCAACTATAAAGACATATTCAGCATCCAATCCTTTAGATTTATGAATGGACATAACCCGAATTTTTTTAATCAAATCTGTATCTTCCTTTTTCATGAATATCCTTTCTAATCTTTCCTCTTCTGTACGACCTTCAGTCTTGTCATAAAGTGCTTTTATTTCACCATAGGAATCCTGAGAAAGTATTTCTGATAGACTTGAATATCCAGTCAAAATATCTGTTGAAAACTTGCTGGATAATTTCCCAAACAGTTCATCATAATTTAGTCCGATATTTAAATGCAATTTGATCATTTCATAAAGAGTTTTACGCGGGTTTGATTTTTTATATCCAAGAAAGACTAAGTTCAAATATTTGTGATTACCAAAGAGTGCTCGAACTCCCCATGCTTTTTCAAGCAGTTCAGAATCTATTTTTGGAGCATTGCAATCTTCAAAATCAAGACCTTCCAACGATAGCTTCTCTTTTATTGGGTCAGAAATAAAACCGACAGGAGAAAGAATAAATATTGACGCGTTCATATCTCGACTTTGTATGCTTTTTATATTTCTAACTATATAATCTGCAACTCCCGCTAAATCTTGAACTTGTCCATACAACAAATTTCCATTTTTTCCGGATTTTAACCATTTTTTATTAATTCGTAGCTTATTGTTTATGATAAGATTTGTGGCATACTCAACAACTTCATCTGGACATCGAAAACATTTGTGTTCGTGATCAATTTTTTCATTATTTATATCATTGAAAAGACTAATTATTTTTTTATTTGAAGCATCTTTGAAATCATATACACATTGATCATCATCGCCCAATATTATTACATCTTTAAAGTATGGAAACAACAAATCAATTAAACTTTGCTCATGATTATTAAAATCTTGGTATTCATCAATGATTAAATACTCAAAATCATTAAGTTTTTCCTTTAAATATAAATTGTTAGATTTGGCAAATGCTACAAATCTATCAATCATTTGATCAAATGTGGTTGCATGTAATTGATTACATAAATCCGAGAATTCAACGCTTATTTGATTTCCAACTTGTTCTAGGATATGTATTTCTTCTGGCAACAAAATATGTCTTGAGATATCGTGGTTAAACTTTACTGCAAATTTGTGTAATGTCATACAATTTGCTTCCGTAATGCCTTTTGAAGATAATGTTTTTAGAAGATCATTAATGGTAGCATTTGTAAACGACAAAACGAGGCATTGACTGCCTCCTCTAAATTGATCAATAAAATTCTGAATTTTTGCTGTTTTACCAGTTCCAGGTCCAGCCAAAAGAATTTTCATAATTAATCTACATCTTTTTAATCTATTTTTAACATTTCCCAATCTTTTCCATTTTCATAAACATAATTTTCTTTTCTGTTTATTTTCCAATCTGGATATTTTTCAATTACTATCCCGCCGTCAATTTCAAAATTATATTTTGATTGACTATTTTTAATCCATTTTTGAAGAGCTTTATTCTTATCTACCGTTTCTTGGCTTTTTGCTGTAATATCATTTTTTGGATCCAGAAGATAGACTTTTTCTTTTGTTTTAACAATAAAATCGGGGTAAAAAAGTCTGCTCTTATTTTCTTGCGTGTCAAAATACTCAATAGCAAAAACACCTCTGCCGCTATCGTCTTGCTTGTGCCACCAAATAATATTTTTTTGTGATTCTAAAAACTTAATAAATTTTTCTTCATTTTCTTTTCCTAAATATTGTTTGCGATTATAAAATTCTTCATAAACATTTCTTGCTATTCCGTCTATTTTTTCAAAATCTTCGGTAAAACTCGTTTCTTTTTCTGGCAATTCCAAATCAAAGATGTCTTTTTCTTCTTTCTCTCTAATTTCTATTTCGTATTTTTTTCTGAATTCTTTTAATGCTTTGCTTATTGCGGTTTTTAGTTCGCATGATTCCTTCAATAGTTCATTAACTACTATCGGATAATAAACAGCCCTATCCATTCCTAATCTTGTATTGAACCAAACATTGATTGCCGATTTTAACTGCCCCCACGATCTTGAGGGATTATATTTTGCCTCTTCATCTCCTTGTTTTTTTAATTCCTCAAAACAAAGTAAATTATAAAGCCTCTCTACATCTAATTGTGAAAAATGATAATCAAAATTTTTGCCTTTTTCTTTGATTTCATGGACGAAATTATCAAAACTTTCAATCTCTGCGTTGACGACAATCTGATTATTTACACTTGTCGTTGAAAGATCAAAATGTGATTTTGTAACCTTGGCATTTTCCGTAACAAATTGTAGTTTTGTGCCGAATACTTCGTCCATTGTTTGCAAGAAAAATTTTTGCCAAAGTGGCGGTGGTGTTAGCGTGTTAAAATCTGTTCTTTGATGATAAGTTGTTTTAAGTGTAATCCTTTCAATATTTTTTTTGAGTTTTGTATAATAAATTGGGGGGTTATTTTCATTTTCCACTTCCTTGATGTCTCTAATATGGCTTTTATTATAGTTGGTATAAATATATGCCTTGTTTAGTTCCTCTTTTTCGTAATAATGAGCTTCTGGCATTCTTTTGATTCTTCCGATGATTTGAGTATGAAATGTTGGGCTGGTAATTTCTCTAAACATCACAAGGATTTCGGCTCTTGGACAATCCCACCCAGTTGCGGGAGCAACCTTGAAAATCATAAAATTTATTCTGTCATCATTGTCGGTGATGTGTTTTAATTTCTCCTCATCTTTGTTTCCAGATAACCAAATTGCGACCTCGTTTTCTTTAACGCCTTTTTGTTTTAGGTACGACAAAACAAGATCTTTTAAATTTGCCTGCACTTCTTCCTTTTCTTTATAATCGCTTGGCAATTGGATTAAAACGAGCGGATTGATATTGAGCCCTAATTCATTATAATATTTTTTCAATTCTAGCCTTTTGTTGTAAGCAAGTTCAAGCATTATTTCATCTTCGGAAAGTTGCTTATTTTCCAGCTTTTTAATATCTTCCTCTGTTTGTATAATAATTTTTTCCTTAATAAGTCCACTTTTAATGACATCCTCTTCCTTTACTCTCACATAGCCAGCCTTATTATCTTGAATATCATCATTGGATGGAATCCTTTTAGGAGTAGCAGTTACTTCAATAATTATTCTAGGATTGATTAAATCCACAACCTCATTTCTCAATTCCAAATGTTCACCAGCCTCGGTGTGTGCTTCGTCAATAATCAAAACAAGTTCTCTTTCTGATTTTGTTCTTTGAATAAAATCATCAAAAACTGCGTCACCACCATATCCCACGCCTCCACTTTTTCTTAATTTTTTTGATTCTTTGTCCGTTCCCTTTATTTTTGACCAATTAATAAAGAAAATATTGTTTTTATATAGCTTGCCTTCGCTTAAATTATTAACATCCTTCAAATTCATATCAGTACCCTCATTAAAATAGCCATACAATTTATTTTTAGACTGCATGTAGGATTCATCGCCACCAAACGAAACCCAGATATACGCTTTATCTTCGTGAAATTGGTAATTATCATCAAGGCAACGTAAAAACTCCGCCATCATGATTGTTTTTCCTGCACCTGTTGGAGCTTTAAAAACTAATGGGATTCTATATTTGCCAGTTTTCCACAATTCTAAAAAAGTATTGCTAAGCTGATCTATTGCCGTTGTTTGAAAATCTTTTAATTGCATAGTAATTATTTGTCTTTTAGCGTCTGGTTGATTTCTTTATAAATATCAAGAATTGGCTCGGGAATGTCCTCGATAACAATATTTTTGCCAAGATATTTAAAAAGTTTTTTATCCAATACGCCATATGAAAAAACATATAAAACCGTTTTTTCTTTTTTGACTTTTTGTATCAACTCCTCAAATTTATTGGTGTTTTCTCTAAAATAAATCGCCGTCTTTTTTGTTTTGTCTTTGTTCTCAAAAATTTGATACCACTCGCAAATTTCTACTTCTTCAAAAGTGTTTTCTTTTATAGCGATCATTTGTCCTGCTTTTTCGGTTAATTCATGTCTCTGCTTGTCGCCTATGTTATCAATTCGCTCAACTGGGATTAAGTCAGTTTTGAAATATTGCAAATTTCCCCCAAGTCCTGTCATTTTTTCGCTATTTTTTGATTTTTTAGTATATCCTTTAATGATTTTTTCAATTCGAGGATAACAGACTTCTTCTGCGATTTGTCCCTCATTATTAGTGCAAAGAATAAATTTTCTTTTGCCTCCATCTTCGTTGAGATCCAAAACAGCTTCTCCTGTTGTTCCTGATCCGGCAAAGAAATCTAAAACTATTGCGTCTTGCGGAATGTGGGCAATCTTCATCAAGTGATCAATCAGTTCTTTTGGTTTTGAATATGGGAAATCAAGCCCTAAAGTTTTTAAATAATCCGAGCCTCGTCTATTGAGAAATTTTTTATCCACCAAAAAGTTTCTCGGCTTTGTTCCTTTGTCCCTTCTTCCTTCCAAATAACTTTTTGTGTAGATATTATATTTTGCCTTATTTCCATTTTGATCTAGCAGTGGAGAGGTTTTTGTCTCCTTAAAAACAAGAAGGTGTTTTTTATCCTTAAACCCATTGTCAATTGCCCACCTCCAAACTCCGTCGCCTTTAATTGGAGTTGCTTTTGCGCCCTCCTTAATTTCTTCAGGCATTGATTTTCCCGGAGGAATTACAAAGGAACCGTCAGGACATTTAATAAAATATCTTTGATTTGGGCGAGTATCTAACGCTGATTGATATAACGCAATATCATCTCTATACATTCCATCCTTGTCTTCTTTGGTGTAAAGATCTTCGTCAACTTCATCATAATAATTACTAGCGTCTATGTTGGCTTTATTTTTTGCGTAACAAACAATATAGTCGCAAGACGGAGCAAAAATATTTCCTTTATCGCTGGCGGTTTTAGAAATTCTGGCAATCAAAGTTAAAAAGTTCTCATGTCTAAAAACTTTTCCGCAAAGTAAATTAAGATTAGCTACTTCTTGCTCGCCGATTGAGATAAAAATAACACCGTCCTCTTTTAAAAGATGTTTAGAGAGTTCCAGTCTTTTTTCCATCATATTCAGCCATTTTGCGTGCCTATACGAATCATTTTCATCAATAAATTTGTCATTATATTTCCATTCGTCTTTTTTGCCCGTGTTATATGGCGGATCAATATAAATAAAATCTATTTTTCCTTTGTGAGTATAGTTTAAAACTGTTAGCGAATGATAATTGTCGCCCTCAATAAAGATATTGTCATCACTTTCGTTGGTTTTGATTTCATTATTTGTAATTCTTTTTAGTATGGGCAAATTATTTTCACAATCCAAAACTACTTGTTCGGGTTCTTTTTCTCTGTCCCAAACAAGGCCATATTTTTTAGAGTCTAATTCTGATTCTTGTTTTTCAACAAGTTTCAAGAGTTCCTCTCTCGATAAATCTTTGTATTTTTCGCTTCCGTTTTCTGCCATAAATTAAGGGATTTTTATATGCTCTTATGTTATCATTAAGTAAGCGATTATTCAAGGATTTGACAAAATATGTTATTTGTTTATTATTAAGTTAAAGAAAACTGACGCTGCAGGAGACTCGTAATAGGAAAACGATAAAGTCGATTGCAGGGGTATTCCTAGGAGCAAGAAAAAAAAGAATTGCTCCAAGCGCAGGTTATTAGCAAATCGAGTTGCCGGGAATACGGATTAGCTTATTTAAGAACCCTCTTTATGATGTGGTTTTTAATTTGGCTAAGCCGCCATGGTTTTCTTCGAGAACTGCATCATATGCAGTTTTTTTTGTTTTTCAAAAAATAAAACTCAAATAAAAGATGCAAAACCAATTTCCCCAAAAACTCATAGCTAAATGCCAAAAAGTCATTTCTCAAAAGGCCGGCTTTGAAATTTCCGAAGATCAAGCTGTACTTTATCTTGAAAAATTCGCGCGTCTCATGTTTGTGACAATCAAAATTATGAAGCAAGTGGAAAATAAAAAATCTAAAAATAAACCCAATGGAAAGAATAGTTCCGATTGACGAAAACGCCCAAATAAAAATCATCTGCGGGAGCATAATGTTGCAATACAAGAAAAAATCCAAAACAAACAAAATAGCGTGGATTACAGGCGGACACTTTTCGGATTGGGCATCAATGGCTGAATTCTATATAAATGACGCCCCATACCGCACCATTGAAGGCACAGTGCAAATTGAGAAGCTGATTGAAGTCGTGCAGAGGTCGACCGACCAGATCAGCCAAGTTTTTTTAAATAATAGAATTGATATACAAATATATGAAAATCGAAAATGATGATGAAGAAACACGGGAACGCATAAGATTAACTCAGAAACAATACCAGAATGATCAGAAAAATCCTGCTTCTGAAAAAACCACCACCAGTGAAAAAACCTGTCCGTTCAGTCAAAAACCTTGCAATCCAATTTGCATGCTTTACCGCCCCGACAAAAAAGACTATGAGTGTTATTTTATGGAGTTGCAATCAATCGCCTGGTTTTTGAGGGGAAGGGCGAAAAAATAAAGAGAGAAAGAAGCAAAGAGAGAAATTCTTTCTTATTCTTTCTCTCTTATAAGAGAGTTCTTTTTGAAAGAGAGTCTCTCTTAAAAAAATCTTTCTCTCTTAGTTTAGAACGTTCTCTCTTTAAGAAAGAAACAAACTGATTTTTTTATTTTTTTTGGAATTCATCTAACTGAAAAACAAAACGAACGAAAAAATAAAAAATTGCGGAATTCACGAAAATCGCGCGACAAATGCGATAAATGAGTTCAAGCAAACCATTAGGCTAAAAGTGTTCTTTGAAAGTGTTGGAGCGCCGCGCGCCGGCCCGGAATTTTTCGCAACGAAGCAAGGACTTTGTTTGAAAAGACAAACAGAAAAGAGGCGCCAGCGGCAGGAACGCAAGAGACCAAAAAAATTGGTTCAATCTTTGAGGAGATGCAATTTTGCCGGTCAATGACGCTTAGCGGAGTTGGGCGGAAAATTGCAAGCGACGAGAAGTTGAAATAATTTTGTTTGGGCGCGCTTCTTTGAGGCAACGAAGCAAGGACAAATTTCTTTGGGTGAATTTGAAAAGAGGCGTCAGTGCAAGAAACTCTCCGGCAGAAAAAAATTGGCGGAAATGTGAGGAGACGGGTTTTTTCGCTCCCTCTTATCCTTAGGCGAAAAAACACAAGCGACGAGCGTTTTGACAATTTTGTTTCTGCTTTCCCTGAACGAATCCCCGCCAAGATTGGCGGGGGCAGGGGGTGGTTGAAATATAAAAGTGGAAAAATCCACGAGTCGCACAAGCAGTTTTTTGCCTGACGTGGCTTTCTTGTCAAAAACATTTCGGAGCGTGAAGCAGTCGGAGAAATTTTTTTGCCACAAGAAAGCTACACGTCGCAACAAAACCTGCTTGTGCGAGGGTTTCGAAAAAACAAATCATTCAGTTTTTCAAAGTGTTTTTTTGAAATCCCCTTGCTCTTGGGTTTTTCCTTCCTTGCGGGGAAAGAATGAAAAGAAAACCGCTGAGGTTTTCGTTTCTATAAATGCGTTTTTTCACGAGCCATTGTGGATTGTGCCACGAAAAAGTTTTCCGGCGAAAAATTCAAGAACGAAAAATTTGCCTGTCTGGGATTTTTGGCTGGCGGTATCCAGGCAGACAAAAATTCCAGTCTGGCAAATCACCTTGAAAAAATCATTTTTCGGCGGAAAAGATTTTGGCGGCTTTCCTAAATGTCCGGCTCGTGAAAAAACATACCCAAAGGAAAGTTTGAAAACCATTGGTTTTCATTAGCCGGAACAAGCGAAGCGAGTGACGGCAGGGTTATAAAAAACGCGAGCGAAGCGAGCCACCAAATTGATACTGGAAATAATTCTAAAAAATATGCTATTATACGGATGGACACAATTCAATATTACGGAAACATGGAGCGATGTTTTTTGCATCGTTCCAAGAAAGGGCGACCTTTGCTACAGTTTCCGTAAGGGATTGTGTCCAAGCAGGGTCGTCCTTTTGTTATGCAAAAAATATGGACACAAATTTATTATTAAACGATTCACCAGCGGATTTATCGCTGATCATAATGTTCATCGGAACAATAATTTTTTTAGCGTGGCTTGATTATGGAAAAGATAAACACAAATAAAATGCGGTTTGTCATTTATGCCAGAAAATCCACCGAATCAGAAGACCGGCAGGCTCTTTCTATTCAATCTCAAATCTTTGAGATGAAAGAGGTCGCTAAAAAAGAAAATCTAAAAATCGTGGATATTTTGCAAGAATCAAAATCCGCCAAACAGCCCGGCCGTCCGATTTTCAATGCCATGATTGAAAAATTCAAAAACGGAAAATATGACGCTGTGCTTTGTTGGAAAATCGACCGGCTCGCCAGAAACTCGCTTGATGCCGGAATGGTGCAATGGCTTTTGGAAAAAGAAACAATCAAGCAAATCAAAACTTTTGAACGCGATTATAATCCTAGCGATAATGTCGTGATGGCCAGCATTGAATTTTCTATGGCCAATCAGTATGTCCGCGACCTCTCAAAAAATGTGAAGCGCGGGCAAGCGGAAAAGATTCGGCGCGGAGAATATCCCGCTACTCCCCCGCTTGGTTATCTTTTGGATTACAAAACTAAAAAAATCTACATTGACGAAGATCGCTGGCAATATGTCAAAGAGGCTTTCCGGCTTTATGCGACTAGAGAATATTCTTTGCCAAAACTATCCAAGAAACTTCACCGAGCCGGCTTTCGTTCACGCAATAACAAAAAAGTTCACGGAAGCACTGTTTATAATATTCTCAAAAATCCGATTTATTACGGCTGGTTTCGCTGGAACGATCAGATTTACCGAGGCAATCACGCACCGATTGTTTCTAAAGCCTTATTTGATGAGGTACAAGAAGCTTTCAAACCAAAGCAACATATCGTCGAGCGAAACATCCACAATTTTGTTTTCCGCGGACATTTGATTTGCGGAGAATGCGGATTGAGCGTAACCGCTGAAAACAGAGTTAAGAAGAAGTATAATAAAACATACACCTACTATCGATGCACGAAATCAAGAGGCGTGGACAAATGTTCGCAGAAATATTTGCGTGAAGAAGATTTAGAAAAAGAAATCGATAAACAATTGGCAAAACTGAAAGTTGATGAAGATATTCTTGATCTTATGGTTGATGCCGCCAAATCTGAAAGCCGACACGAATGGAATAATGCCCGCTCCATTCAAAAGAAATATCAGATGCTTTTGGATAATAATAAATTCCGCCAAGATTCATTAATTGAGAAATTCATTGATAACGCTATTCCGCAGGAAATTTACAATAAGAAACTGGCTGAACTTCGCAATGAAGAAGCGACGCTTGAAGACGACTTGCGAAATTCCAAAGATAATTTCCATAATGTTTTTGATATCATAGAACGAGCTGCCATTTTCACTAGAAACGCCAAAAAGATTTTTGCCAAAGGTAATCCGGAAACCAAAAAAGAAGTCGTCTCAATTATGACTTCGGACATTACCATAAAAGACAAGCAAATCACGCGATTCAGGCTCGCAGAGCCTTTTAATTGGATAGTGGAAAGCGCGAAACATTCAATGCTCCCCAACACCAGCATTCGGACACGCAATTTTGCTTTATCAGAAACGAAAACAGCCCCCTCTCGGGAAACTGTTTCTATAATGCACGGGTGGAAGGAGTTGAACCCTCGCCAGAGCTTTTGGAGAGCCCCGTTCTACCGTTAAACTACACCCGCCTACGTCCGCTTTCAGCGGACTTCGGCGAGGCAAGCCCGCATCATCCGCTCAAAGCAAAATATTCTATTTTGTTTCCTTGTGCAATGTGTGTTTTTTGCAGAATTTGCAATGTTTTTTCATTTGCAATTTCTCTTTGAGTTTTTTCTTGTTCCGGATGGTGAAATAATTGACGCGCTTGCACACATCGCATTTCATCTTGACTAAATTTTCTCGTGCCATTTTTGTCCGCGAGGTACGAGTGGCTACAAAAATGAGCATCCCGTACCAATTCGATAATTAATATTTAATATTTCTCCTCAACTAAGCCGGAGGCGATTCCGTGGATATAAACTTTCTATTAAACAAATTTATATTCGGAATTGGTACCGGGATAGCCATCACCTAATAATCGTTAACAATTTAATTTCCTTGAGCCGAAGAGAGGACTTGAACCCCCAACCAGCCGCTTACAAAGCGGATGCTCTACCATTGAGCTACTTCGGCTTTTTTTGTGGGTGCGGTAGGACTCGAACCTACGGAGCCCGAAGGCGTTTGATTTACAGTCAAATGCAATTGCCGCTATGCGACGCACCCATTTATATTTTATCTTGAGCCGTTGCGCGGAATTGAACCGCGGACCTACTCCTTCATTTAGTACCTCTTCTTTGTTAAAAATTGCTTATAAAAGAGGATTAGACTGTATATTGAGCATATTTTTCAACTTAGCTCCCCTTGTCAGTCGTTCGGGCCGCTGAGCGGCCACGGTCTTAGCCCAGCATTAGGCCTTTAACCGTTATTCGGGATACACCAGCAAATTTCTTTGATGGCGGGCAAAATCTACCATGGAGTTGCTCTACCAGCTGAGCTACAACGGCAACATATCTATTAAAATATTTCTTAATTTCGTATTGTGATAATAAACCATAAGAACACCGTATTTATTTTTCTCCGTGTAAGTCCCCATTTTTCCTGACTGAATTATAGTAATCTTATTGTAAAATTGATTTGACCCGACTTTTAATTGCTTAATCCAAAATTCTCTTGCTTCTTCCGGATCTACATCACTGAAAACTTGAAGTGAAAACTTTATGTTTTTTTTATTAACTCCCAATATTTTAACTAAGAACTCTACAAACTTTTGTATTAATTTCGGGTCAGTATTTGCGAGTCTAATGGAATTTTTATTTTTTTTGTTTCCTTCTCCCCAATATAATCCCAGTCCTAATCCTTTTAGCTCTGCTGAATATAAATTATCCGGAGCCCTAACCTTAAATGGATCACCATGAGGATTATTTTTTAAATAAACAGCCTCGCTTATACTTCTTTTTTTAATCCCATGTTTTTTCATCCAGTAATTTATGCCATTCTCACTCATATTTAAAATCATGGCTATTTCTGGAACAGACTTTTTTTTCTTAAAATAATATTTTAATAAAATATTCTTATCCATACCCACATTTTAAAGGAGAAGCTATATATGGTCAAGCTAATCCTTAACAAAATATAACTTAACCTCAATTTTGAAAGTACTACACAGAAATGAAAACATTTTAATTTTTTACTGCGTCAACAAACTTTCCAACCGTTTCAGCCGATACTTCGCGTTGCGATTGCCCGGATCGAGTTTGATCACCTGTTTGAAACATTCTTTGGCGTCCGCGTAGCCTTTGATTTCTATATAATATTGCCCCAGCCTTTCGTAAGCTTCCAGATCTTTGGGATTGGCGGCGATCCGCTCGATCAAAAGTTCTTCGAGCCGATCTTTCATTTCGGCTTTGCGAGGTCTCACCATTTTTTCACTGATGATCGGCTTGATAATTTTTTCCCCGCCCGCATCGCTATGCGAAGCATTGCGGGCAGGGTCGTCTTCTGTTTTTTTAAAGGCTCTCCTTTCAAACGCCGGTTTTTTTATTTCAATTTCCTCTTTGGATTCCAGCTGCGCCATTTTTCGTTCCGGCTTGTATTCTCTGATTTTTTGAAAAATATTTTCTTTTTTCCCCGCGTTTTGCACTTGCATTTTTCTTTCTGTCCGAGCTTTGCGTTTTTCGCGGATATTTTCGCTCCAACCGCCGAATTTGGATTCCAGTTTCAAAAAAACTACCCGTGATTTTCTGGTTATTTTTTCGAGCATTCCGAGCAAGCCATGCTTAAAATCGTCCCATTTTATATTCTTTATTTTCAAACTAATTTTTTGGAAAAAGCCGGCGTCTTCCATCATAATTTTCCGCTCTTCTTCCTCGCGGACTATTTCTTCAATTGACAGCTGGGAAACCTTGTCTAATTTCTTTACCAAAAATATAATAATGGCGACCAGGCTTGCGACTATTAAAATTGGGGGGATTATTGAATACAGCATATTTTATTTAATTTCTTCTTTTTTTAGGGTTATGTATTTTCCGCTTTCGAGCTTAACTTTGATTTCTTGCAAGGGTCCGTTAATTTCAATGACTGTTCCCTTGCCCTCCTTGGTTTCCAGAACACTGAAAAGTTCCGGCATGCCTTTTAACATTTCTCTATACTGCTCGGCCTCATAAGCCAGACAACACATCAATCGTCCGCAAAGCCCTGAAATTCTGTCTGTTCCGCGATGCGCGATTTGCTGGACTCTGGCCATATCTGTGGTAATGCTTTGCATATTTCCGTGAAAGCGCACACAGCATAATTCCCGTCCGCAGATTCCATAACCGCCCAGCTTCCTGGCCTCGTCGCGCGAACCGACCTGCTGCATCCGGATGGATTTTTTCAAAATTCCTCCGAGATTTTTTACGAGTTCCCGAAAATCAATCCGGCCGTCAGCCGTAAAGGCAAAAATTATCTGCTTTCCGTCCAAGCTCGCGATCGCGTCTAAGGGCTTGAGTTCGAGCGCCAGTTTTTTAACCTCCTTCTTGCAGGTTTCCAGAAGTTCATCTTTTTTAGCGCTATTTTCATCAAAAACCTTCTTATCTCTGGCTGTCGCGACACGGGCGATTTTTTCTTTCGGCTCCTCACCGGTTTCGATATCCACCGCGCTGACTATGCCCACTTCGTTCCCATATTCAGATTTTATGATTACACTGTCACCTTCCGCGACAATACTGTCGCAGCCATAAAGTCTGGGGCTGTCCCATGGATATAATGTAACTAAAATCTTCACCCCGTTAGAAATTTTACAAGCTTATTATTAAAAAAAATAAAACTTGAAAATTGATAATTAATTATTCTGCCCCGGTTGGATTGGTAAAATTTCTAACGGGGTTAACCATATTTTTTATTCCTAAAGTTCTATTCTGGAAAACTCTCCGACTTGGATATTTTCCCCGATCTTTCCAATTTTCTCGCTGATGAGCTCTGCCACGGTCACATCCAAATTCTTGACAAAAGGCTGGGTAAGCAGCGCTGATTCTTCGCGGAATTTCTTTTCTTTGCCTTCAATTATTTTGGCCAGGATATTTTCCGGTTTTTTTTCCACGGCCAGCTGCGCCAGCCAGATTTCTTTCTCTTTTTCCACGATTTCTACTGGAACATCTTCGGGTTTCAGATATTTTGGATTTAGAGCGGTGATGTGCATCGCGATATCCTGCGCCAACTCCTGAAATTCAACATTCCTCGCCACAAAATCAGTTTCGCAAAGCAGTTTAACTATGGCGCCGACTTTCCGGTTAGAATGAATATATGACATTACCACGCCTTCACCCGCGCTGCGCCCGGCTTTTTTGCCGGCTTTTTCCTGCCCGCGTTTGCGCAAAAGTTCCACGGCCTTGGTCTCATCTCCGCCGGCATCTTCAAAGGCTTTTTTTACATCCACGATTCCAGCGCCGGTTAGCTCGCGTAATTTTTTTATTTGTTCTAGTGTTGACATAATTTTAGTTTATTCCTTTTTATTTTCCTCTTTTATTACGCCGATTTTCTCCTTGCCGGCCAGCACCGCCTGGCAGACATAAGCCAGCATCAGGCGCAAAGATGAAACTGCGTCTTCATTGGCCGGAATCGGATAATCAATAATCGACGGATCAACATTCGTATCTACCAGCGCGATAATTGGAATTTTCTTTTTGCGCGCCTCCGCGATCGCCAAACCGTCTTCAATCACCCCCGTAGAAAAAATAGCTGCTGGAAATTTGGTCATATGCTTAATGCCTCCCATTTTTGATTCCAATTTTTCCAGTTCTTCCCCGATTTTCATCTGTTCAAATTTGGTATATTTGGCATATTCGCCTTTTTTCATTTTATCTTGCCCGTCGCGCAGATATTTGGTCCGTCCGGAAATATTTTTGAAATTAGTGAAGGTTCCGCCGAGCCAGCGCTCAATTACAAACGGCATCCCGCATCTTCTGGCGGCTGATTCTACCAAGTTTTTGGCCTGCTTCTTAGTTCCGACAAAAAGAATTTCTCCGCCGGCAGCCGCTGTTTTCTCGATAAACTCCCTGGCTTCATCCAGTTTCGCGACTGACTTTTCCAGATCGATTATATTGATGCCGTTTTTCGTCCCAAAAATATACTCCTTCATTTTTGGATTTTTCCTTGATTTCTGGTGTCCGAAATGAACCCCCGCCTTGAGCATGTTTTTCATATCCACCTCAAGGCTTCCAAAATCAAAACTGGCGAAATAGTCTTCGCCGCCTGAAGCTTTCCCGCCTAAGGCGGATCCGCCTTGGGAGGAGTTTGCAGCAGCTTCAACTGCTTGAGACTGCGCCGCAGCCTTTTTTTCTGTCATCATTTTTTGCCCCTTTAAACCCCGGCTGTGCCGGAACGCTCTCGCGCATTTAATGGGGTACTTACTTATTTATTATGATCCGCCGTGGCGGACCAACCGCTACTTTTCGTTTTTATGGCCATTTTTCCCTGTTTTATTCAGGGCAAGATTGGCCTCGAAAAGTATGAGAATTGTGCATTATCCACCGGATAATATACATCAAAAAGTATACCAAAGCCCTCTGCCCTTGTCAATTTTTAATAGGCATGTTAGTCTTATTTAGTAATAAATACCCTAAATTCATAACCCTAAAGGTCTAATCCCATGAAAAAAGACATTCATCCTAAATATTACCCGGACTCGCAGATTATTTGCGCCTGCGGCAACATTATCAAAGCCGGCTCGACAGTGAAAGAAATGAAGGTGGAAATTTGCTCTGCCTGCCATCCTTTCTACACCGGCAAGAAAAAGTCTTTAGACACGACCGGACGGGTTGACCGCTTCAAGAAAATGGCGGAAAAAGCCGCGGCTAAGAAAGAAGCAACTGCCAAAGCCAAGACAGCTAAAAAAGAGAAGTCTGAAAAAGCCGAAAAGAAACCCGCCAAGAAAACTATAAAGAAAAAATAATACTTCAAGAGTTTATAAAATAAAATCGAGGATAATCCTCGGTTTTATTATTTCAGCTAATGTATCGCGATATCCGATGTTTCAAGAAGCGAAGCGAATTGAAATGTGGCTTCAGCCCTTGCGGATATCGCGTGTTATCGGATGTAATTAAAATTTTTATCCTCCTTATTGAAAATTATTTGGGGCTATTTTTTAAAATCTAATTCTTTTATCGATTCTTCAATCGCCGATCTGATTATTTTTTCAAGTTTTGAATAATTATGATCATCCGCCAATTGCAAGGATTTGACATAACTATTCCTCCCCGCAGTTGTTTCCACTTTCAACTCGATTGGCGGCAAGTCAAGATTGAGCAAAATTACATTGTTTAGCAACCGCCCGATACGCCCATTGTAATCTTGAAACGGATGAATCCAAGCAAATCTGTGGTGCGCCCAAGCAATTAAAGAAATAAGTTCGTCGAGAAATTTTTCGTCCTCAATTTTTGGCAAATGCTTTATTCTCATCTGCAAATCCTTGGTAAATTCTACCATAAGTTGTGGAACTAGATAAAATTTCGGCGGAATATGTTTTGAAACTTTGACTTCAATATTTCGATACTTGCCGCCCATTTTCGGAAAAATCCAGCCAAAGCCAACTTTGTGAATTTGTTTGATAAATTCGGGCGTCAGCGGTAGCTTACCCTTCTCATTTTTCCGCAAAACAAAATCCCACGCCTTTCTGATTCCTTCAATCTCTAGAGGAATAAGTTTTGAGCGCGGGATAATGCCGAAGGCTGTTTCTTTGTAGCTGGTTTCGCCTTTGCGCTTTGCCATTATATTTGAAGTTATGCCTTATGCAGAACCTTCTCCACCATTTTCTGAGTTACCTCGGGATTTTCGCTTTTAGTCGTCCGGTAAACCATCTTCTGCATAAACATGCTAAAATAGTCCCGACGCATCTTGCTTTTAGCCGGGGATTTTTGAAAACTCTTTAAAATTTTGATCATTTGTTGTTTTGACATATGTAAAGATTAGCATAATTAACTGATTTTGTCCACTTTTCAGGCGAAACCAACGCGAAAAATTAAAGGTGTTTTCGTAGAAATACGTTCAGTATCGCCCTCACAAGGCGGGTAAATAATCTTATGCGATTAGTCCATTAATTATATTTTTTCAAAATCCTTTTAATTTCCCAGATTGATGTCAATGCTCCGTCTTGAAGTTTTAAAAAATTGTTTTTTAATTCCTTGCCAGCCAACTCTTGTCCATCAATCAAGACTTCTGTTCTTCTGCCACCCAAAGCGGTCGTATATAAATTATCACAAATAAATATTGTGTGTGCACCGAAAGTACCATTGATAAAGTTTGTTTTCCAATCCTCTTTTATAGCAATTATATTAAATGGAAAAATTCCTAGATATAAACATCTCTTGAAACTGGGCTGGTTCGATTCATATGCCAAGCCGAATTCATTAGCTAACTTATTCATATTTTTTCCCCGAATTTCATACCAAAGCTTTAAACATAAAGCCATAGGCAACAAGGGTAAAACTAAAATTGCCAGTAGCAGTAATATTACAATTAAAATAAAATATATTAGACTTAACATACGCCTAGATTAACTACAAAATAAAAAATAGCTCCAAATAATTATCTAAAAAATAGAAGATAAAAATTTTAATTATTTTCGATAATGCGCAGCTATGCGATGCCCCGCGAAGCGGGGTTTGGGCCTGCCGCATAGCGGGAGTTGTGCGATGTGTCGCTGCGCGTTTGTTAGCTCAAATTAATATTTATTTCACAGCCCAAATCGCAGAGCTGCGCATTGTAGGGAAATGGAGCGCGAAGCAGCGACATTTCGCTACAACGTTTCGGCACATGCGAAGTTGCGTAGCAATTTGGGTGTAGCGTAGCGAAACCAGATATGCCGTGTTAGGCGATGTTCTGCTTATCGTTTCTTTTAATGAAAGAAAAAATTATCATAATCAGAAAAGAAGCCATATAACTTAAGGTCGCTAGATTAATTGGACTTATCTTTTGGCACTCGTTAACGCATGCCACGCCGCCAGTTCCATCAGGTATGCATCCTGCACAACCTCCAAATGGCGTAAATAGAATATTAGCAACAAAATAAGCCACAACAAAAAATAGAAGTCCGAGCGCCAAGGTTTTCCAGCTGTAAACACATTTTAATAATTTTTTTACCATAAATTTACTTAATGATAAGCAAAATTTCGCCTAATGCGCAGCTATGCGATGCCCCGCGAAGCGGGGTTTGGGCCTGCCGCATAGCGGGAGTTGTGCGATGTGTCGCTGCGCGTTTGTTAGCTCAAATTAATATTTATTTCACAGCCCAAATCGCAGAGCTGCGCATTGTAGGGAAATGGAGCGCGAAGCAGCGACATTTCGCTACAACGTATCGGAATATCTGAAGTTTTATTGAAGCGAAGCGAAATAAAATTTGGGTGAAAGAATTTTTTACACCTTTATTGTTGACAGGAAAAATTCTTGAACCAGATATTCCGTGTTATGCGATGTAATTATTTTTAATTTTTATATACGCACCATGATGCCAGCGAATGTACGTTAATTATCTTTCCATTTTTAATCATCCTCGCGATTTCATCCTCAGAAAACCAAAAACTTTCAATTTCCTCTTCGGTATCTTTTTCAAGAGATTCCTCGACTAAATCACTGCCCAGAAAAACATACATTTTTTGTGCCGACCGCCTGTTATCAATTAAATAACTTCCCAGCAACTCTAGTTTATTTGCTCGATAGCTCATTTCCTCCATCAACTCGCGGTTGGCACCTTCTTCAGGTTTTTCGTTAGCAGATACAGCGCCTCCAGGAAATTGAAAAAGTTTTTGGTTTGGTGGGTAAGCGTACTCACGTTGTAAAAGAATTTTGCCGTCCCTTTTTGCAATGATAGTTACGGCGCAACTGCCATCATCTTTAAATCTGAGATAGCTGATTTTGTGGCCATTAGGCAAAATTATTTCATCTTCTATCAAGGTCAAGCGAGGATGATTAAAAATTTCTTTCGAGGAAGCCGTTTTCCACATAAAAATTAAAAATAATTATTTCGTTTAATGCGCAGCTATGCGATGCCCCGCGAAGCGGGGTTTGGGCCTGCCGCATAGCGGGAGTTGTGCGATGTGTCGCTGCGCGTTTGTTAGCTCAAATTAATATTTATTTCACAGCCCAAATCGCAGAGCTGCGCATTGTAGGGAAATGGAGCGCGAAGCAGCGACATTTCGCACAACGTTTCGGCATCATCTGAAGTTGCGTAGCAATTTGGGTTGAGCGTAGCGGAACCAGATGTGCCGTGTTGTGCGATGTTGTTCTAATTTTTTAATTCCTTAAGTTTTTGATCCCACCATTCTTTCACAGCGTTCACATGCGCTTTATGTCCTACTTTTCGGAAGTATTCAAATTTCTCTTCAAAAACTTTATGATGTTTTTTTAGATTTTCGGGACTTTTTAATGCCCACAATGAATGTTTCAACTCCGCACTTTCTTTTTTCGCTAAATACCCTATTGGCAAGTATCTGTTTGCTGACACATCAAAATCTATAGGCACCACTAGAAAATTATAATTTTTATCAAGTATTTTATTAGCCAAAACTTTAATTCGCTTCTCGCGTGTTTGCTCACAGAAGATGAAAAAATTGGCTTTTTTAACTTTTCGTTTTTGGATTATCTTATTGCTGTTCAATAAATTTTCCAAAGTCGAAAGAGATTTATTTTCCGGAATAAAAAGCCAATTTTTGGTCATTGGTTTTAAAAATGGTCGTTCCTTAATCAAAGCATCAAACAATTTTATCATTTCATCAGCTTCCGTACGCTTGTATGGTTTCAGCATATCTGTTTCGCCACCACAAGTAATAATTATCGGTTTATCAATCTTGTTTTTTACCACAAAACTATAAATCTTATTAAAGACCATTTTTAAATAAAAATTATAATTTTCGTCTTTCAGAATATTCTTGGGAACTCCGTACCCGAAAACTAAAAAAACATCATTCATATATTTGAAAAAAAATTAGAACAATTTCGACACAACGTTCACGCATCATCTGAAGTTTTCATCCCGACTTAGCAGGATAAACTTTTGATTTCAGACAATGCTTTGTTTAATTATCTCCGCCTAAACCTTCATTAGACTAAGGGATGAAAATTTTGGC